>DAOUIX010000081.1:0-12669 GCA_034423235.1 Chloroflexota bacterium
CTGTGTTGCTGCCAGACGCCGAAGGTGAAGTCGATGCCGCGCTCGACGGCGGTGCGCGAGATCATCTGGAGGGCGGCCAGGTTTCGTTCGCGTTGCTCGTCGGTCAGGCTCGGAACCGTTACATCCGGGAACTCGGGCATGGGAACCAGGAAGGCGTAGGGTGGGACCAGGTAGGCGGTTTGATGGCCGAACGTGAGGCTGAAGGCGTTGAAGCGGTAGAGCGAGAGCTTGTCAAAGTAGGACGCCCAAAAGTCGGAGTTGAAGTACCACGGACCGTCGACAGCCGCGTTGTGCGGGAAGATGCAGACGCTGCGCTTGCGGAGGAACGAGGACTCGCTGGTGGGTGGGAAGAGACCGGCCCAGTCCACGGTGTCCGAGGCGAGGTCAATGCGGCGGGCGGCTTCACGCAGCGCGTAGGCGAGACCGCGGTCGTCGGAGCCACCGATTGCCAGGACTCCGTCAGCGAAGGCGAACGCCAGTGATTCGGGCGCTTCGTTCAGCGCCGCACCTGTCGCAGCCAGATGATCCGACGGCTGGGCGGTAGCTGCCGTTCCGACCTGGATCGTGAGTTCAGCATCGGCGTCAACGATCGCGTTTCCGCCTTCACTGATCGCCCGACGGAGCCGATCCAGCGCGACTTGCGCGGGCGTTCCCAGCTCACCGTTGACCACGATGCGAATGCGTGTTGCTGCGTCAGCCACGGCTACAGCCTCTCTGTTGGCACATTGGAATGTGCGCCCGCTCGCCCGACTCGAATGCTCGGGGCATTGTCGCAGTCGCCGGGAGGATCAGTAGAACCAGACTCTCCTAGAGGCGCCCTGAGCCAGCTTCATGCTAGAAGCCGGGGCGCGGGATGGGCTTCTCGCCCCGATCCATGAAGGTCCTCAGCTCTCTGCCGGAAAGCGGGAGGAAGTCGCCGCGGATGGCGTAGATGCGGGCGTTGTTCATTTCGATCTCCAGGCGAATCGCCTGACCGGTGAAGGACGCCAGACCGCGACCGCCGCTCCAGCGGGGCGTCCAGTCGAGCGTGTCGCCGGTGAAGGGCTGGCAGTCGGCGTAGCTGTAGCCCTCAATCACTTCGCCGGTCGGGTCGGTGACCCGGACGCGGGTTTCGAGGCCGGACTGGATGTTGAACCTGGCCTCGCCACCCTGCCAGTAGAGGGAGCGGGTACCAATCATGCCCGGGCCGAAGCAGGACTCGACGTAGTAGAACCCGTCCAGGCGCAGCTTGTGCATGAGCAGGGCGCCGGTGTCGTTGCCCTCGCCGGCGGGACCTCGCTCGAGGCGTTTTGGTCCCACGTGGGGGTTGATGTGGTAGCCGTGCTCAAGCTTGGAGGCACTGGAGTAGATGCGGATCTGGTTGTCGTCGTCGACGATGAGACTGTGCGGGCGCATGGTTCCGGCGCCGTACTCGCCCTGTTCGGCGTTGGGGATGAATGGCTCACGGATGGAGCGGTTGAAGTGCCATCCGTTGTAGCTGTAGGCCAGCTGGCAGTCGGTCTTGCCTCCCCAGTACTTCACGAGCGGGACGGGATCGGTGTGATAGATCCAGACCAGGCCGACAAACTTGTCGGCATACGGGAACGCGACCATGCCGTAGATCTCGGCGAGCGGTGTGTCGAGGGCGTCGGTTGCCAGGACGAGCTCAGGGTCGCTGTAGGTCCGAAAGTCCTTTGTCTCGGACAGGGCGACCCTCCGCGGGTGCGCGTGGGGCGCTGGGCGTGCACTGATGACGTAGCAGTCGCGCACGTGATTCCAGTAGGCCGTGCTGGGCGGGTCGGGGCTGTGCTTGCGCCACTCCACGCCCTCGACGCGCGTCCAGTTCAGGCCTTCGGGCGAAGTCCACAGGTGATTGCCCTTGCCGACGGCAAAGCCCTTGACGCGTTCGCTGGGGTCTTCGGCGCGCTCGTCGAAATAGCAGTCCCACTGATGGAAGTCCTCGGACTTTCTCAGCACCTGGTTGGGGTAGCGGCGGTCCGGTAGCGGAACACGGTCGGTGAGGTCGGGCTTCTCCCAGTGGATGCCGTCGTCGCTCTCGGCTACCAAGGCGTAGCTGTCGGGCTGTTCCTCGGGGACGACGGACTTGCCGTTGTAGAGGATTCGCCAGACACCGGACTCGTGCTTGAAGGCGGTGGGATAGCCGGAGCCAAGCCAGAAGCCCGGCTCTTCGAGCGTCGCTTCAGGGACAAGCTGCGGCTGGCCGATTCCCCGCCGGCAGTTGTTCCAGCGACTCAGGTAGTTGTCGTCCCAGAACAGGAGTGTGAAATCGCCGGTATTCAACATGGCGGAGACTCCCTGCGTGGCGCGCGCGGCGCCAGATTGCACTGACGATACCGCGCGGTGGGCGTGTACCTGAAGTGAGGTCTACGCAGCGACGCTAGGGAATAGCAGCGGTCAGCGACCATGACTTGCCTTGCCGGTTGATGTCAGGTCGGATTTCGTGGGGCAAGAGCTGTGGACGTCCCGCCACGAGCCGCTGTCCGTCCACGAACCCTTCTGGACGGTCGCGTAGCTGGTCCAGCATGCGGCGGCGCCAGAGCGCCACGCGGGATGCGGCGCCGGGGTCGTTTACCGCGTTGTGAAGTTCGTGGGGGTCGTGGGCCAAGTCGAAGAAGTGCTCGTGGCCGTTTGCTGGGTACCAGATGTATTTCTCGCGGCCATCGGTCAGGTACTGATGGGCCGGCGCATATTCCGACCAGCGCCCGCTACTGCGTCCCCTGCGTCCGCCGTGGTGCTCGCCGTGCAGGAATGGGCGCCAGGACGCCTGCTGGCCGCGTGCGAGCGGGAGGACGCTGCGGCCGTTGACAGAGTCCGGGATGGCGACTCCGGCTGCATCCAAGAGCGTGGGCATGACGTCCTGGAGGCCGACTGGCTGGTCGATGACGGCACCGCTTTCGGGTTCCAGCCAGTCGGGGAGCCGCAGGATGAAGGGGATGTTGGCGGAGGACTGGTGCGGCCAGGCTTTTCGGAAGAGGTTGTGGTCGCCGAGCATCTCGCCGTGGTCGCTGGTGTAGAGGACCACGGTGTCCTGCCACATGCCGGCGGCGGACAGCGCGCGGAATAGCCGGTTGACCTGGTCATCAATGTGGTTCACGAGCCCGTAGTAGGCGGCGCGCATGCGGCGCATCCAGGCGTCGGGCAGGTGGACGTCGACGGGCTGGATGTTGAGGCCGAGGTTGGGCTGGTCGAATTGCCTGGCCCAGTCGCCGATAAAGGGCTCCGGGATGTCGTCGGCACACGCCATGTAGCGGTCGAAGTACATCTTGGGCGGGGTGAACGGCGGATGCGGGTCGACCACGGAGAGCCAAAGAAATAAGGGCGCTTCGGGGTCACGCTTCGTGATCAGCTTCAGCGACTCGTTGACGCACCAGGTGGTGAGGTCGTAGCCCTCGGGGAGGTGGCTGGGCCTGGCGTTGAAGGAGTTGGTCTCGACGCCGTGCAGCTTGCCGGCCAGCACCTCGCGGCGGCCCTGGTCGTTGAGCCAGTCCGAGTAGTCGTTGCCGTCGCGCTGGCTGTTGGCGACGAGCATGTGCTGGAAGCCGAAGCGCTTGCGGCCGGGGTGCCAGTGGGTCTTGCCGATGAGTTTGGTCTGGTAGCCGTTGGCGGCGAGCTCGGAGGCGACGGAGTGGCGGAGGTTCCAGTGGTAGCCGCCGTAGAAGCCGACCATGCCGTTGGTGAAGGGGGCCTGGCCGGAGAGGATGACGCGGCGCGCGGGGATGCAGGTGGGCGACTCGCTGAAGGCGGAGCGGAACCAGGCGCCGTTGCCGGCCAGGTAGTCGAGGTTGGGGGTGCGCAGGACGGGGTGGCCATCGATGCCGAGGGCGTCGGCGCGTTGCTGATCGGAGGTGATGAGGAGAATGTGAGGGCGGCGGGGCATGGCTGTCAGGCACTCACCTGGTTTGTTGCGGGCTGTAGCTGCTCGGGACGGAGTTCGGCTCGTCCGGCGACGAGGTGGCCGTCTTTTACGTAGCCCTCGGGGCGACCGGTTAGCTCGTCGATGAGGCGTTGGCGCCAAACGGTGATGCGGTCGCGTGCGTCGGCATCGGCGGTGGCGTTGCGCATCTCGAGAGGATCTGTGTCGAGATCGAAGAACTGTTGCTCGCCGGTCTGGGTGTACCAGACCAGCTTTTCGTGGCCATCGGTGACCCACTGGTTGCCTTGATCAGGCTCATAGCAGGCGGTGTGCTCGCCGTGGAGGTAGTCGCGCCAGGCGGGTGCGTCGCCGCGCATGTAGGGCAGGACGCTGGCGCCGTCGACGGATCCGGGAATCGCTGCGCCTGCGACGTCCAGGATGGTGGGCATGACGTCCTGGAGACCTACGGGTCGCTGGATGGTCAGGCCGGCGGTGCAGTCCATCCACTCCGGAGCGCGGGCGAGGAAGGGAACGCGAATCGAGGCCTCGTATGGCCAGGTTTTTCGGAAGAGGTTGTGGTCGCCCAGCATTTCGCCGTGGTCGCTGGTGAAGAGCACGAAGGTGTCGTCGAGGAGGCCGCTTTCACGAAAGCCCTTGAGCAGGCGCGAGACCTGGTCGTCGACGTGGTTGACGAGGCCGTAGTAGCCGGCGCGGCAGCGGTGCAGGTCGTCCTCGCGCAGGCGCATGACGGAGGCATCGGGGTTGAGGCCGGGAGGCGGAGCATCCAGTTGGGGCGCCCAGTCGCCGACGTAGGGCTGGGGCAGGTCGATCTGCTCGTAGCGTTCCCAGTAGACGAGGGGCGGGGTGAGCGGCGGATGCGGATCGACGAATGAGACCCAGAGGAAGAACGGGGCGTCGGGGTCGCGCTGGCCGATGAAGCGAAGGGCTTCGTTGACGCACCAGGTGGTGTGGGAGAAGCGTTCGTCGAGGTGGCTGGGGCGTCCCACCCAGCCATTTGTCGAGACGCCGTGGGCCAGGCCCATTTCGAGCGAGGTGGCGCCGTTGTCGGCCAGCCACTCGGCATAGTCGTTGCGGTCGCGCTGGCTGTCGGCCCAGACCATGTTGTCGAAGCCGTAGCGCTTGCGTTGCGGGTACATGTGGAGCTTGCCGACGAGCTGGGTCTGGTAGCCGGCCCTGGACAGCTCGCCGGGCAGCGAGTGATCGAGCGCCCAGCCGACACCACCGTAGAAGCCGACCATGCCGTGGTTGAAGGGCCGCATGCCGGAGAGCATGGTGCGGCGAGCGCCGATGCAGGACGGAACTTCGGCATAGGCGCGGGTGAAATTGGTTCCGCTGGCGGCCAGGAAGTCGAGGTTGGGGGTTGCCAGGGGTTCGGCGCCGTTGATGCTGAGGGCGTCGCTGCGCTGCTGGTCGGTGGTTATGAAGATGACGTGCGGTCGGCGATCAGCCAAGGCGGGGCACCATGTTCGGCGGACGCGGCGTGATTATCGCGTATCGACGCGGGTCGGGTGCGACCGCACGCTGTACTGCTTGTACCGGTGTACCTGCAGAGGACGGCGGGGCGGACGGTTTGGGCATATAGTCAGCGACAGGGTTGGGGTTCGTCTGAGGAGCGGCGGTGATGGCTGAGTTGCTTCCGGGGCGGGTGCCGCCGTTTGAGGTTGCCCGGGGATATCACCCGATCGTGGATTACCGGTACGTCAACGCCGGGCAGCCGCGCTGGGTTGGGGCGGACGGCAGGCCGATTCACTACTGGGAGACGGCGGATCCGGATCAGATTCGCGCCGAGCACGCCAACGTGCCGCGAGGGATCGAGCTGCGGACGCAGGCGGCCGATCGGACCGAACCGATCCTGACCTGTACCGAGCCGTGGGAGTACAACAACGGCGGGCCGGCGATCATTCGCGACGGCGGGCTGTATCGGATGTGGTACCACGCGATCGCGCCGGACCACTGGGACCCGGAGGTCGCGCCGTCGCTCGGTTGGGGGCCAGACTGGGGCGGGTTCGTCTGCTACGCGGAGTCCGACGATGGGTACGAGTGGCGCAAGCCGGACTGCGGCCAGTACGCGTGGCAGGGGCAGGACGCGACCAACATCGTGTTTGGGCGTGAATTGACGGGCGAGCCCGGCATTCATGGGGAGTCGGTATTCCTGGATCCGCAGGCGCCGGCGCACGAGCGGTTCAAGTGCTTCTACATGGGGCGGCTCTCGAAGGACGTCATCACCCAATGGGCGCGGGAGCAACCGGAGCGCGTCGATCCATGGATTGCCGAACATCCGGACCGGGGGTTCTATGCGGCCACGTCGCCGGACGGGATCAGGTGGACGGCGCACCCCGAGCCGGTGGTGATCTTTATCAGCGACACGATGAACGTGGTCGACTGGAACGCCGAGCGGCAGAGCTACGTGTGGTACTCGCGGGGTTGGTCGTGGGATCGGCGCACGATTGCGCGGGCCGAGACGCGTGACTTCTTTTGTTGGCCGCTGCCGGAACCCTGCTTGACGACGCCGCCGGAGCACCTGGCATTCACCGACATCTATACCAACGGCAAGGTGACGTATCCGGGCGATCCGTCCACGCACATCATGTTTCCGACGCTGTACGACCGCGCACTGGACACGACGTCGCTGGCGGTTGCGACGAGCTCGGACGATGTCGTGTGGAATTGGGTGCCGGGCGGCCCTGTGCTGGAGCCGGGGAACGAGGGCACGTTCGACGCAGGCTGCCTGTTTTCGAGCAAGGGCCTGGTCGAGCTGACGGGCGATCGCATTGGGATGCCGTATTCGGGGAATGACCTGCCGCACAAGTACCCGCGACAGAATCTGCAAAGCGCAACGGCATATGCCACATGGGAGCGCGGGAGGATTGCGGGGCTGATTGCGGAGGGGGATGGGGAGTTCGCGACGCCGCAGATGCTGCTGCAGGGGCGAGAAATACGGCTGAACGTGAAGACGGCTGCCGACGGCGAGGTCCGGGTTACGGCGCTGGAGCGCGGGCCCGGGTGGACGTCCCGGCCGGGTCACGGCTCCTGGATAGAGGTGGGCGAGAGCCGGTCGATCCAGGGCGATCACCTGGGCGTGCCGGTGGACTGGAACGGGAACCAGGCATTGCCGCTCTCGAGGCACGGACCGGTGACGCTTCAATTCAAGCTGCGGAAGGCGACGCTGTTTGGATTCGAGGTCTGCGGTTAGCCAGGATGCGAGTCGGCATAGACTTGCCGTGGCCCCAGGACGCAGGGAATACCGAGGGTGACCCGCTCATGAAGATTGTGATTGGAACCGGGCAGTTCGGCGACGACTACGCGGAGCAGCTGGGGGCGCGCTATCCCGACGTCACGTTCAGCATGGCGCTCACCGATCCCGACGAGGTGCGCGAGATCGTGGATGCCGATGCCTTCCTGGGCTGGCCGGAGCCGGAAGCCATCGCGGCGGCACAACGGCTGCGCTGGATTCACGTGCCGGGGATGGGTATCAACAACACGATGCTGAGTCCGGGTATCGCCGAGTCCGGGATCGTGGTCACGAATTCGCCGGGGGCGCACACGAATCCGATTGCCGACCACGTGATGTTCTTCGTGCTTTCGCTGGCGCACCAGGGACGGCGGCTACTTGACGATCAGCGGGCTCGGCGCTGGGACACCCGGTCGTACGAGCTCCAGCTGCGGGACCTGGACGGTTCCCACATGTTGCTGATCGGGCTGGGCGGCATCGGGCGCGCCGTGTATCAGCGGGCGCAGAGCTTTGGGATGCAAGTTTCGGCAATCGATCCGACGCCGACGGACGTGCCGGCGGGCATTCGCGAGGTTGGCGGCTTGGACCGGTTGGATGCGCTGCTGGCCGATACGGACTGGCTGGTGGTGACCGTGCCCATCACGCCGGGTACCCGCAACATGATTGACGCGCGACGGATCGGGTTGCTGAAGCAGGGCGCCGCGGTGATCGTGATATCGCGCGGCGGGATCGTGGACGAGGATGCGCTGGTTGAGGGGCTGCGCTCGGGGCGGCTCTCCGGGGCCGGGCTGGATGCCACGGAAACGGAGCCGCTGCCGGCCGAGAGTCCGCTGTGGGACATGGACAACGTGCTGATTTCGCCGCACTGCTCTGGTGTGACGCCGAGCATGTGGAAACAGCGCCAGCAGACGCTTGAGGACCAGGTGCAGCGATTCGTGGAGGGGCGGCCGCTGGCGTTTGTTTGCGATCTCAAGCGGGGGTATTAGAGCGGCGGAGGAGCGTAGGCATCATTCGGGCCTGAGCGAATTGCCCTGGGCGCCAGGTTGGATCGGCTACTTGACGTAAGGTGCGGTAGCCGGCGTAGTGACTCGTGTGTGGGCTGGCCCAGGGGGTTGGAGAAACGCCCAGGGCGTGGCTAGAAGATCTCGGCGGAAGTCGGTAGCCCGGGCAGCGATGCTTCGGGGAGACGCAGGTGCAGGGCCTGGTGCCAGCGGTGGGGGACGAAGAGGTTGAGGACGCCTTCGTCGACGAAGGCGTCGATGTAGGAGCACTGGTGGTTCATGAAGGGCATGTCGTAGATGGGGGCCAGGGCGTTGGCGAAGACGAAGCGGGGTAGGCCCCAGGTGCGGCCACCATCCGAGGAGAGGGCCACCCAGATTTCGGAGCGGTCGCCCATGAGGGATTCCTTGTCGCCGCTTAGGCCGGTGTAGTCGAGGTCGTGGTGGCGGTTGTGGTGGAAGGCCGCGAGGTCGCCGTTGGAGAGCTTGAAGAGCATGGGCGGGGCGTCGGGGTGGATCAGCGGGGTTGGCTGCGGGTCCGACCAGGTGTGGCCGTCGTCGTGGCTGCGGAGGTTCCAAAGGTGGCCTTCAGGCGTTCGGGCCATGGCGTAGATCTCGCCGTTGCCGAGGTCGATGGGACGCAGTTCGTCCATGCGGTTGAAGCCGCCGGCGTGCCAGCCGCCGTGGCGGGCATCGGGCAGCAGCTCCCAGGACTGACCCTGGTCCTCGGATCGCAGGATGTACTGGCGGGTCAGGAGCGGGCGGTAGGACCAGTCGGCTTCGTGGGCGCCCAGCAGCCAGGTTCCGGCCTCGGATTCGCACATGCGCATGACGGACATGCCGGTGAAGCCGTGGTCGTTGGTGGGGCGGATCAGGCGGACTTCGGACCAGGTGTGGCCGTCGTCGTCGGAGTAGCGATAGCCAATTGGGGCGTTTTCGTGCAGGCCGCGCCTGGTGGTGTGGAGGGCCCAGATGGGTTGGGTGCCGAAGCAGTAGATGCGGCCTTCGGGGACGCCGTTTCCGGCTCGCGGCGTTAGCGGAATGAAGCCGTGAAGGTTGTAGTCGATGTGGATGGGCCGCGTCGGGCCATGCCAGGTTGCGCCCTGGTCGCTTGAGCGGAAGGCCACCAGGTCGTTCGCCTTCTGTTCCTGGCGTCCGTAGTGACAGCGGCCTTCCGGGACGGCGAGGGTGTTGGTGGGGAACATCAGGAGGTAGTCGCCGCCGGGGGTCTTGATGGCACGGGTTTCGAAGAGGGTGCCTCGCTCGGTGCGGTAGACGACCCGGCCGTCGACGGCGGGAGCGGCGATCAGTCCCAGGTGCTCGCGGACGACCAGGTCGCCAGGAGGAGCGACTAGCGAGACTTGTCTGTCCTGGAGGTTGATTGTCTCGGCGAGGCGTTGCGGCGGGTAGGGCGCACTCATCGGGGCGAATTTGCCGAGGGGCGGAAGCGCCGGCTACGACAACCCGTAGGCGTAGAGGCGGGCCGCGCCGTAGAGCCAGAAGCGGAGCTTGACTTGGCCGGTGTCGAGGTCGGACAGGTTCTTGCCGTTCCAGGTCACGGGCCGGCGCAGGCCGTCGATGAAGATGTCGTCGGAGTCCTGGCGGGTGAAGCTTTCCAGCGGTTCGTTGCTGTCCGCGTCGAGGACTTCGACTTCGATCCAGCTGCGGTTCTGGCGGACGTCGCCGACGTTGAGGGTGAGGTTGGATAGGCCCTCGGCCTGGATGGGCGTGGTGGTGGCGTGGCCGGGGGTTTCGCGGTCGGGGGTTTCGAGGCAGGTGAAGCCGTCCTCGCGCAGCGTGGCGACGCCCATGCGCACGACCCGACCGGAGCCGCTGCCGGAGCCGCCGTAGTCGACGCCGGGGATGAAGTTCTCGGGCGGCCAGGTGGTGAAGTCTTCGGCCGCTCCGCCGTAGTAGAGGTAAATGGTGCCGTCCTTGACGACGGGCTTGTCGGAGATGACCAGCAGGCCGCCGTCCCATTCGGTGTGGGCGCCGCGAGGGATGGTGGGCTGGTGGGGATTCACGCGCTCGAAGTTGGCGCCGTCCGAGCTCACGGCCAGGCGAATATCTCCGGCGTACATGCCGTACAGCCCGTAGTCGCTGGGGACATACCAGCCGTACTCGTAGGCCATGATCCAGGCGCCGCCGTATGGGCCCATCATGACGTGGTGGTCTTCTTCCTCGAGGCCGTCGTTGGGCGAAATCAGAGGGTTCTCGTCGGCCTCGCGGAAGTTCTCGATGTCAGGACCATAGGCCAGAAATTTGGCGCGGCCCTGGGACGGGTTTCGCTTCGAAAACTGCTTCAGATGGGGCTCATCCAGATCGACCATCCACTGGTAGACGAATTTGAAACGCCGGCTTGGATCGGGGTCCTGATCGTCACGGACCAGGACGCCGACGTCAGGCGGTCGTCCACCCCAGCGCGGCAGCAGGATTCGCTCGCCGGTGGTCCAGTTGATGCCGTCCGGCGAGAAGATGGCGCGAGCTCCGTGTTCGCTGTAGGCGGGCTCGCCGACGTAGCTGTGTAAACGCTTGATGCCCTTGAAGCGCTTGTTGGGGTCAGGCTCGGCGTCGTCCTTGATGATCGGGCCGCGGCCTTCGATGACGATGTTGTTGTCCTTGCTGCCCTTGTACTCGAACATGCCCAGATTCGGCTTGTGCCAGTTGATGCCGTCTTCACTAATGGCGTAGCCGGTGGCCCACCAGCGGGCGCCGCCAAGGTCGGAACCGGCGTACCAGGCCTTGAAGAGCTTGTCTTCCTCGTCGTAGATGACGCTCTGGGAGGACCAGGGCGCGCAGTGGGTGGAGTCCCACTCGTGGATATCGCCCAGCGGGAGCACGGGGTTGAGGGGGTGCTTTTCGGCCTGGCAGACGGCTCGGACAACGTTGTGGCGGGACTCCACGCGGTCCATGAGAAGGAAGCCGTCGCGGCTGGCTGGGTTGGCGCTCATGTGGAGACCTCAGGCACTCAAGATGGACCGAGGCTCAGGATAGACAGCCTTCGAATACGGCGCGACCGGGGTTCTGGATCCGTTTCGATTGTCGAAGCCAGGCGCGGCTAGACCAGAGCGCGTCAGCCCTTGATGCCGGTCAGGGCGATGCCGCGGATGAACTGCTTCTGGGCCAAGAAAAAGGCGATGATCATTGGCACGATGAGCAGCATGGCGCCGGCCATGAGCAGGTGGTATTCGGTGCCGAACCGAGAGACGAAGAATCTCAGGCCTACCGCAAGGGTGAGGTTCTCGGTACGCAGGAGGTAAATCAGGGGCTCCAGGAAGTCATTCCAGCGGTTCATGAACGAGAAGACCGCAATGGTCGCGATGGCCGGAACCGAGAGCGGGATGACGACCTTGCGAAGGATCTGGAGATGGGACGCGCCGTCGATGCGGGCCGCGTCGTCAAGCTCGCGCGGCAACGTGAGGAAGAACTGACGCATGATGAAAATGTAGAAGGCCGTTCCGAACAGGCGAGGAATCAGCAGCGGCCACAAGGTATCGATCATGTCCAGGCGGTGGAAGATCAGCCAGCGCGGGATGAGCGTGACGGCGCCCGGGAGCATCATCGTGGCCAGCACGCCGATAAAGAGCTTGTCGCGGGCCGCGAAACGGGTGCGGGCAAAGCCGTAGGCCACGGATACGCTGGTCACCGTCTCGGCGACCACGCTGAACGAGACCACGATGAGGGAGTTCTTGATCCACGACCACGTCGGTCCGTTCTGCCACATGATGGCGTAGTTTTCCCAGACTGGCGGCAGCGGCACGATGATCGGCGGAACGACGTAAAGGTCAGATTCCTTCGTCAGCGAGGTACGCAGCATGAAAAACACCGGGTACATGTAGACGAAAGACCCACCGACGACGATGAGATAGAGCAAAATTCGGCGCGTCCAGCGAAAGGCGCGCAGCGCGACTGGACGGCGCCGTTGTGCCTCTGCCGTTGTCGCGGTCATTTATCCGGGCTCCTGGTATTCGTAATAGACCCAGCGCCGTGCACCCAGGAACTGAATAATCGTGGCCACAAAGATTATGGCGAAAAGGATCCAGGAGATTGAGGCGGCATAGCCCATCTTGAAGGCGTTCCAGCCCATGATCCAGATATAGAGCAGGATGAACAGGGTGGCATTGTCCGGCCCGCCCTCGGTCATCAGCAGTGCCTGCGTAACAACCTGGAATGATCCGATTACGCCCAGGATCAAGCTAAGAAATATGTAGGGCGTCATCATGGGAATGGTCACATGGCGGACTTTGGCCCACCAGCCGCCGCCATCCACTTCCGCCGCCTCATAGAGGTGCTGGGGCACGCCCTGCAGCCCGGCCAGGAAAATCACCATTGAGGAACCCACGCCCCAGAAGCTCATGATGATGAGCGCCGGCATGGCCCAGGTGGTTGAGGTCAGCCAGCGGGGCCCATCGATTCCAAACCAGCCCAGCATCCCATTCAGCGCTCCGCGCGGCGCGAAGAGCCAAATCCAAATGAGCGCCATACCCACACCGGACGTCACGGAGGGGATGTAGTACATCGTGCGCCAAATCGGCATCCCTCGGACCCGCTGATTGAGCAGGCCG
>DAOUIX010000082.1:0-9614 GCA_034423235.1 Chloroflexota bacterium
CTCGACAGGTCGGCCGCCAGCGTGATGAACCGGTTGTCCGTCACGTAGTTGGTCCACTTGATGATCTCGGAGATCGCCCGCCGCGTGCCCGCCACGTCGCCCGGCTTCTTGAACAGCTCGATGTCCACCGTCGAGGTCTCGCCCGAGAACTCGTTGGTCACCTCCAGCGACTGCGGCACTTGCGGAATGTTCTGCGGCTGCAGCCGCTCGTCCTGGAATGGATCCGACGACGTGTCGATCCGCAGCGGCAACTCGTCGTTCAGCGAGTCGCCAATCTCCACCAGCCGGTCCGCCAGCCAGTCGCCCAGGCCGTTCTGGTTCAGCACCGACATCGCCACGTCGATGTTCGTCTTGAGCTGGATCAGCCGTTCGCGCTCATCGCTGACCGGGCCTTCCCGGATCCCCTCGAACTGCACGCCATAGCGCTGCTCGAAGCTCTCCGCCAGCGCCACGAAGTACGGCTCGTTCATCTTCATGTCGTACGGATGGCTGTGATACCCCACCAGTTGCTCGCCGAACCCGGCAATCTGCCCGTCCTGGGCGCTCGGCCACCACCCCTTGGTCGTCTTGCCCACCACGATCAACGGCCGCCGGTCGTCCGGGTCCCAGTCCTCCATCATCTTCAGCGCGGCCATTACCTGGTCGTAGTCGTTCCCGTCGTCCAGCGACAGCACGTTCCAGCCGTAGGAGGTCCACTGGTCCTCCATCACGTATCCCTCGGACACGTCCTCGCCGATCACGCCGCCCACCAGCGAGTCGTCGATCCCCGCGTTGTTGTACGACAGCAGGATCCGCAGCCGCTTGCCGACCTTTTGCGCCAGCGCCTGCGTCTTCAGTTCCTGTGCGTGACCCTCGGTCATGGCGAACTCGCCTTCCAGCGCGATCACCTTCAGCGAGTCGTCCGCCCCCACGAAGTCCCAGAACGCCGCCTTGCCGGCCGCCGTCGCGACGCCGATACCCGACGGACCGCCGTTCACGTCGTTCGTCAGGTCCGTCGTCTCCGCGTGACCCGCCAGCGAGCGGATCCCGCGAATCTTCGCCTGCGCGAACAGCGGGTGGTCGGCCAGCCCGTTGTCCGCCAGCAGCGTGTCCAGCGCCTCGCGACCCCGCCGGAACCCCAGCGCGTCGATCGCCAGCATCCCGATATTCGGGTCCACCGCGTACTGCGCGTCGCCCGTCGCCGCGTGCTTCCGCGCCATCGCCTCGCCCATGATCATCCACAGCGCGTACGCCGTCGGGATGTTGTGCCCGCCAGCCAGCATGAAGCGGTCGCAATACGGATGCTTCGGCCGTCGGTAGTCGTATCGCAGCGCCCCGTTCTCCGGGCCGCCCAGGTGCAGCGCCACGTTGTACGGCGTATAGGCCAGCGGCCCCCCAAAGTGCCCCGTCTGGGCATAGTTGCCCAGCAGCACCAGGGTCATCGCGGTGATGAACCCAACGTCTTCCAGTCGGTCCCGGTCGTAGTCGGGAATCGCGACGCTGTGCTCGGTGGCCACCTGCTGGGCCTCGGCCCGTCGCAGCGTCGCCACGGCGCTACCGTTTTGGCTTGTCATCCCTGGGTTGCTCCTCGTCTGGCCTGGGTGGCGGCGTGTCTCTCGGTCCCTGTGCCGTCCCTGTCGCCGCACCCATGCGGCCGCCGCTTCGTATATCCACTGGGAGGCCGGGGCGCGCTCACATGCAGCACCGTCCGACCGCCCGATAAGCCTACCGAATCAGCCGCCTAACCTGAATTCGCCGCATGCCGGCGAGTCGCGGAAACCGCCACCCAAGCTACGCCAGCCGTGGGCGGTGCTCGAGTGATCTTTCGGATTGGCTGCGACCGGGATAAGGCTGTGGTCATCCGGCGCGCATGCCATTGGAGCGAGGCACATGCCCAGCGACGCAACCGTCCACCTGACCCAATCGGCCTATCAAGCGATGCTGACCCACATCGAGGATCTCGAGGACCGCGTGGCGGCCCTCGAAGCCGACGACGGCACCCGCATCCCCCACCCAGTCGCGCTCGCCATCATCCGCGGCGATTCTCCAATCGTCGCCTTCCGCACCCACCACGGCCTAACGCTGCGCCAACTCGCCCGCCGCGCCGGCATCTCTCCCAGCTACCTCTCCGAAATCGAACGCAACCGCAAACCCGGCTCCGCCGCCACCCTCGCCAAAATCGCCGCCGCCCTCACCACCACCATCGACACCCTGCTCGCCAACCGAGAGCCCGCCTGGCCTGACCTGCGGCGTTAGCCCAGCGCTGGCGCTTTCGACCCGTGAATGGACGGCTCCGCGGCGAGGATGCGACGCAGTCGGCCGACGGTTTCTTCGCCTTCGCTTCCCAGCCCAAGGATGTTCTCCACGAGCACGCGGTCCAGTTCCATACGCGCCGGATCGACCGCACACCGGTGAAACGACTGAAACTCCACGTGCGCCAACTCGCGCCAAGCGCTGGCTGCGGCGGCTAGCTGCCAAGGTTCGAGTTCCAGAACGTTCAGCGTTGGCAGTTCACGCACCAGTGTTCGGCTTCCTTGGCCGCGTCCCAACTGCGAGGGGTTAGCTTGGCTGGCGTGGCCGAGCAGCCCAAAGGTCGAGTTGCACCAAAGCGCCAGCGCAGCCTCCATCCCCTCGCGCCGACCGTCCGCGCAGTCATTCAGCTTGAGCGTGTACCAGGCACGCACACCCAGGGTGCGCTGAAGAGTACGGACTGTTGCCACCCGCTGCGCGTTGTATCGGATGTCCCGTGTCAGGTGTAAGTGGCCCGCCGTCCCCCACACCCGGGCGTGGTCACGGCCGGGCTTAGGCGATAGCCGGGCGTTTGGCTCGGATTGGGCGGTGCGATGCACCGCTTGGCGATGCCGCCAGAGAGCTGGGAATTGCTCCAACCCGTCGAAACCGTGGAAGGCGTCGAATACACCGATCGAGTCCTTGTGAATCTGTCCGTCATGGGGGCTGACAGAAGCGATTGACTGAACCTGCGCCATCGGAACCGAAGCCAGGGCCCGCGTCCCATCCGCCGACCAGATAACGCCGTCGGCTAGAGCCAGCGCACGCTGCCCGACCTCGGCCGAGCGCCACCGGGCGCCTGGCAGCGGTGGTCCGCCAATTGGCGAGTCCACCAGTTCGCCCCATGGCTCGCCCCCAACCATCAGCGGGCTGCCCCCGGTCGGCGGTCCGTCCACCCGCTGCACAGCGGGTACGGCGCGCACCGCGTTCAACACGGCCAGCGCATCAGTCACCTGGGCCGGCGCCTGCCGCAGGTTGACGCAGGTCACCCTGCCTGTCGGAGACTCGTCGGGCCTCAGCCGCCGCGCGACCAGCAGCACCTCGGCAATGCCCGTGTCTTCGGATAGGGAGCGATGCTCCGGATCGTGCACCGTAAGGACGTGCTCAACGTCGTAACGGTCGGCCCACAGTTCTCGCACCCCCGCCCAGGCGGCTCCGGCCACGGCTGAGACAGGCAGAACGAAGGCGATGCGCCCGCCTTCACGCACCAGCCGGTCGGCCAGCACCACGAAGGCGGACGCCAGACCGACCCTCTGGTTGGCCGGGGTGCCCCTCAGGGCGCGGACGAGCGCTCGGGACATCTGCCGCTCGACCTCCGGATCGCGAAACAGGCCGAACACTGTCGAATACGTATCGGTCCCGTCGCCGGGACCTTCGTGACGCGTGTAGGGCGGATTCATGATCACCAGGTCGGCGCACGGTCGCTCTGCAATCGGCGACTCGCGATTCGTGTCCTCGCCCTGTCCGCTCACCTGCTCCACCGCGCCTGAGAACATTGAGCCCAGTCGCTCATGCGTCAGCCAGTCCAGCGACCCCAACCGCGCGCCGTTTACCCCGTCGGCGCCCAGCGGAAGCGTGTGCAGGTTCATGCGTCGGAACGCGATGGACGGCGAAGCGGCCGCAAGCGTGGCTGCCGTCAGGTGGATGGCGGCCTGGACGACGTCCGTGCCCTGGATCACGTCTTCGATCAACAGGCGGTGCAGCTGCGCGTCCGTCTGCTCGCCGGTTTCGCCGTTGGCCATCCGCGCCCGGCGCGCGTTGTCCGCCAGTTGCTGATAGCACGCCATCAGCAGCGTTCCGGTTCCGCAGGCGGGGTCGATAACGGCAAGGCGCCGCACGGAATCGGCATTGCGCCAATCCACGTCCGGCCACTGTGAGGGATCCAGCGCCAGCCCGGCCAGCAACGTGGAGGCCGGGATCTTCGTGTAGAACGCCGCCAGGAACTTCCGGTCCGCGATCAGCCGGTTGAAAATGCGGCCGGCCAGGTCGTGGCGCCGCGTGGCGGCCATGCCCAACAGGCGCTCCGCGGTCCAGTAACAGCGGTCCAGCACGTCCGGCGCCACACCGGACGGCATTCGGTTGGCCACATCACGGGCCATGCGAAATATCGGGTAATAGTCAATCGCCAGAATCTTGTCCCACTCGTCAAGCAGACGAGTCAACACCAGGTGACGACCAAAGCGAAGGTTGCTGACCTTGAGGATGCCCGGTACGGCCTCGGTCAGTCGCTCGTGGAAGATCATGGCGTTGATGATGACCAGGGCGGCCATGTTGGCAACCTCGTCGCCGGGTGCCGTTCCAAAGACGTCAGCTACATGCTGGAGCGTGGCCGGCGCGCGAAAGAGTCGGGCCCCTGCCCGCTGCGCGCCCTGCTCCAGCAGTTCGACCGCCTGGTCCAGGTCGTCCACCGGCGCTTCCGCGCTGCGCACCGCCTGCGCCAGCTCATCGACCGTCCCGCGTACATGGGGGCCGGAGGTACCGTCGGCCCGCCACTCCTGCCACTCCAGGGTTGCCAGCGCTAGCCGGTCGGCCAGATGCGCCTGGGGCGCGGCGCGCAGGTTCGCGGGGATGGATGTGGCGAACCCGACGCTTACGGTCTCGCCCTCGACCCGCATTCCCAATCGGGCCAACGCGTCGGCGTGCACGCTTCGCGCGGGCGCGTATTCGGTCTCCACGATCACGGGCCCGTTGTCGGCCCAGACCAATACGTCGGGCCTCGCGCCGCTCGCCTGCGTGACTCCCGCCTCCGCTCGCAGCCCGGCGCGCTCGTGGAACAGTTCCGCCAGGGCTGCGTTGATCACGCTCTCATGCGTTCGGCCTGCGGAAGTTTGTGGACGCTCGGCTTGGCACGGTCACGTAGTGTACGGCAGACGTTCGGTAAGTTCGCCGGCAGTCAGCAGGCGCGTCGCACTCAGCCATCCGACCGCCGCAGCAACTCCAGCAACCCAATCGGATACAACGGCCGGTCCAACCCCCGCGACACATCCAACCAGATGGCCTCGATCCGAATCCCAGCGCCCTCCGTACCGATGATCCGCTCGGCTTCGTAGTACGCGGGGTCTGAGAATCGCGTCTCGAAGACGAACACGATCTCATGCCCCGGCCGGCCGTGATAGTCAAAAATGTTCTCCAGCGTGCCTACTGGCCGCACGTCCGCGATCTCGGCGTCAAACTCCTCCCGCATCTCGCGCCGCACCGCGTCGATAGCGCGCTCGCCGAATTCCACCCCGCCGCCCGGCGGACGGTAGAAATAGTCCCGCCGGTCCTGCGCCGAGTTGTCCTCCACCAGGATGCGCGGACCGTCCCGAAACACCGCCAATGCCAGCGGCCGAATCCCCGCCCACGACGGCAGCAGCTCAGACCTCACCAGGTCGTCCACTCGCAACCTCGCTCAGTCGTCAGCGGTCACCGCGGCCAGTCGCGCCCGCAGCAACTCCAACAGCCCGGGCGGATACAGCGGCGCGTCCAGCGGCTCCGAGACGTCGAGCCACACCGCCTCGATTCGATCGCCGTCGCCCTCCATCCCGACAAGCCGCTCAGCCGCTTCCAGCGACGCATCCACGAACCGCGCCTCGAACATGAACACAATCTCGTGCCAGTCCCTGTCGTCTTTCGAATAGATGTTCTCCAGCACCCCAAGCAGTCGAACGTCCGAAATCTCGGCGCCTATTTCCTCCTGGATCTCGCGCTGCGCCGCCACTTCCGCGAGTCCCCCATGGTCGATCGCGCCGCCCAGTGGCCGGTAGGCGGACTCGCCGCCGGTCGCCGCGTAGTCCTGCACCAGCACGCGCGATCCGCTCCGAACCGCCACCAATGCCTGCGGCCGGATCCACGCCCACGACGGCAGCGACCCCTCAGGCAACTGCCTCGCGGCCCGCGTCACCGGACCGCCCCGCCGCGCCCAGTCCGCCTGCCTGTCAGCGCTCAACCTGATCCTCCGTGGAAAGCTCCGTAAAACGTCTCCCGTCTGCTAATGAGCGTCCGCTCTTGCTCCCTCTCCCTTGAGGGAGAGGGCTGGGGTGAGGGTGGCTGCTGGCTCCAGCACCTTGCCTCGGGCGCTAGGCCTACCCACCAGTTCACGCCGCACTCTTTCCCCCTCGCCCCTAAGGGTGAGGGTCTTCCGGGCAACCACTCCCGGGGTTACGCAGTAAGCCTTTCCGTGGCGAGCCGAGCCAGACGCAATCCGTGCTACGGCGCCCCCTCCGGCGCCGGCGGCGGACCGTCCGTCAGATAGTCCAAACTCAGCGCACTCCGAACCTGCGCCAGCAGCGGCTCCGCCCGGCGCTTCGTCTCCGCCGTCCCGGCCGCCAAAACGTCCCTTACATCATCCGGCCGCGACTCCCAGTCCGCCCGCCGCTCCCGGATCGGCGCCAGGAAAGCATTCATCGCGTTGAACAGCCGATCCTTCACCTCGACGTCGCCGACCTTGCCCACGCGATACCGGGCCTTCAGGTCGTCCACTTCCTCGGTATTGGGATTGAAAGCGTCGTGGTACATGAACACCGGGTTCCCCTCCACGGTCCCCGGATCCGTCGCCCGCAGACGGTTCGGGTCCGTGAACATGCTCCGCACCTTCGCCCGCAGCGTTGCTTCAGAGTCTTTCAAGAAGATCGCGTTCCCCGCCGACGTCCCCATCTTCCCCTTGCCGTCGATCCCCACCAGCCGCGGCACCTCGCCAACCCGGCCCTCCGGAAGCACAAACGTCTCCCCGAACCGCCGGTTGAACCGGATCGCCACGTCCCGCGTCATCTCGATGTGCGGTAACTGGTCCTCGCCCACCGGCACCAGGTGCGCCAGCGGCAGCAGGATGTTCGAGATCTGCATCACCGGGTAGTTGAAAAACGCCACCGGCACCGTCTTGTTCGTCGTCTCCAGGTCCGCCAGTTCCGCCTTCAGCGTCGGATTCCGCTGCAAGTGCCCCAATCCCAGGAACCAGCTCAGGTGCAGCGTCAGCTCCGCGAACTCCGGCACCCCGCTCTCGATCACGAAGTGCGCGATGTTCGGGTCCAGTCCCACCCCCAGCCAGTCCAGCGTCACTTCCCAGAGACCCCAGCGAATCCACGGCAGGTTGTCGGCGTAATCGGAGACCTGGTAGTCGGCCAGCAGGAAGAACGACTCGTACTCCTCCTGCAACTCCAGCCACTGCGAGAACGCGCCCGCGTAGTGCCCCACGTGCGAGGGCCCGGAAGGCCGCAACCCCGTCAGGATGCGGCGCCGCCCACCATCCGGCGCGTCAACCATCTCCGACATACCCAATGACCTCGCCCAGTTCCGCAACCCGCCCATACTGCCACCGCCCACCCCGGGGATGAGGGCCTGAGTGTCAGTTCACCCTGATCGCACCGCGTAAACGCCGTCCGCCTTCGTTGGACTGGTAGCCGGCAGGAGGGCACCAGAGAGCAGGTGTGTGCGTCGCCAAGAGACACTTGCGAAGGCCGCTCGTTCTCCTTCTCCCATGAAGTCGAGAAGCCGTGCGTGGCGCGAATCGATGCTCGGGCGCGCCACTCTTTCTTCTCATACGCCAAAGTCGAGCAACCGTGTGTGTCGCGACTCGAAGCTTGTGCGCGCCGCTCTTTCTCCCTCTCCCTTGAGGGAGAGGGCTGGGGTGAGGGTGGCTGCCTGCCTCAGCTACCAATGTCAGGCGACTGCAATCCGACCGGATCTGGGGTCCTACTCCGACGTCCTCCGGCAAGCGGGTTGCGTCGATGCCTTCGGAGTTCAACAGGCGTCCTGATCGATCTGGACTGCACCCTCTACCGCAGCAGCTTGTTCACCCCGTTCAGCCCCGCCACCTTGTACGCCTCGGCAAACGTCGGATAGTTGAAGATCGTCTCGACGAAGTAGTCGATAGTCCCGTCCAGCTCCATCACCGCCTGCCCGATGTGCAGAAGTTCGCTCGCCTGGCTGCCGAAGATGTGCACCCCCAGCACCTTGCGCGAGTCCGGGTCGAACAGCAGCTTCAGAATCCCGAAGTCGTCCCCGATGATCGCCCCGCGCGCAATCTCCTTGTAGCGCGCCACTCCGCTCTCGTAGGCGATGCCGGCCAGCGTCAGTTGCTCTTCGGTCTTCCCGATCAGCGCGATCTCGGGAATCGTGTAGATGCCGATTGGGAGTTGATCGTCGTCGATCTCCGGACAGGCCATCCCCAGCGCGTGCAGAGCCGCCAGCCGTCCTTGCTCGGCCGAGGTCGAAGCCAGCGCCGGCTGACCGATCACGTCGCCAACCGCGTAGATGTGCTCCACGTCAGTCTGGAAATGCTGGTTCACCTTCAGTCGTCCGCGCGAGTCCGCTTTCAGACCCGCCGCGTCCAGGTTCAGCAAGCCTGTGGCGCCATGACGCCCAATCGAGTACATCACTAGGTCGCTCACGACCTTGGCGCCGGTCTCCAGCACGGTCACCGGCCGTCCCCGCGCGTCGAACTCGACCGAGGACACGTTATGACCCAGGCGCAGCGTGATTCCGTCCTCGCGCATCCGGTACTTCAGCGCTTCGCCGATCTCCTCGTCCACCATTTCCAGCAAATCTCGGCGACCGTCGATCAGCGTCACCGCTACGCCCAGCGTCGCGAAGATGCTGGCGTACTCGGTCCCGATCACGCCCGCGCCCACAACGGTCATCGACTTCGGAATCGAGTGCAGGTCCAGGATCCCGTCGCTGTCCACCACCCGCTCCTTGTCGAACGGAATGTGCGCCGGCCGCGCCGGCCGCGACCCGGTCGCCAGGATCACCTTGTCGGCGCGGAGTTCCAGGATCGAGTTCTCCGTATGCACCGCGATCGTGTTCGGACCCTCGAAGTGCGCAATCCCGTTCAGCATGTCCACGTCGTTGCGCAAAAACCCGTCCCGCACCACGTCCACCTCGGACTGCACCACCTGCGCCGTCCGCCGCAGCAGGTCGTCCATCGTCACGTTGGTCATCACCCGGTAGGCCGCCCCGTAGAACGCTCGCTGCCCCACCCCGGTCACGTGAATCACGGCCTCGCGCAGCGTCTTGGAGGGAATCGTCCCCCGATGCACCGCCTGTCCGCCCACATACCGCTGGCGGTCAATGCAAACCACCCGCGTCCCCGCCTTGGCGGCCTGAATCGCCGCCCGCCGCCCGGCCGGCCCCGTCCCAATAATGACGATGTCGTACCGCTCGGCCTCTCTCATCTAATCGAAGGCCGCTCTTTCTCCCTCTCCCCGTGGAGACCTTTGCCTAACCCCGCCTCGACCTCGAAAGCGTGGCCGTTCTTTCTCCCTCTCCCACAGGAGACCTTTGCGTAACCGCGGGATGCGTCGCCGAGGGGGTGCGATCGGCGCCAAACGGCAGCCGGCCAGGGCCATCGGAGCCGCCGATTGGCGGAT
>DAOUIX010000083.1:0-4879 GCA_034423235.1 Chloroflexota bacterium
GCGCACGACCCGCCGATTGGGCGTAGCCATCACCGCGTCAAAGCTGGGCGCCCCGCCCACCATCGGCGCGTGGGTCGGCCGCGTGCGCGGCGCCAGTTCCATCAGCGGATGGCGCGTGACGATGCGATAAACGCCGCTATCGGGATCAAAAGCCGGAAAAATCGTGTCGCCCAGCCGGTCGCCCAGCGACCCGAACCTGGGCACGTCGTCGGCAGGGGTCCAATTGACGCCGTCCGGTGAGTAGGCCAGCCGGATGTGCGCGCCCGGCGTCTCGTCGGCCACCCGGAAGCCGGGCGGGCCCAGCTCGTAGAGCATCTTGTAACGGCGCGCCGGATCCTGCTCCAGCGGATCATCCAGCACAGCCGGACCCCAGACGTTCCCGTACGTCTCGCTGCCGAAGACGACGTTGGTGTCGTGCCCGTCTTCGTGTACGTTGCCCATGCCGGGCTTCTCCCAGTTCAGCCCGTCCGGCGACCGTGCATACATCACCCGGAACCGGCTGATGTGCCAGTCGATCATCGTCCCGCCCTCGCGCATCAACTTGTCCCGGTCCAGCGCCATGTCCGTATAGAGGCAGTGAAACTCGCCGTCATCGTCCCGCCACAGCGCCCAGTCGTCGGCGCCAAAGTTGGTGAAGTGCTCCCACGGCCGATCCAGTTTTAGCACCGGGTTCCGCTCAAGCTGAATGGGCGAATGCACCGTCCGCCTGATGTTCTGGATCTCTTCAATCAGCCCGTTGTCAAAGAAATACTGCGGCCGCTCGCCAATGATCAGTTCAGTGGAGTCAAGTCCGGTCATGCCCACCGTTCCGGTGATACCTATGCCGACCTAAGAAAGAAGCTGGCCTTGGAGCTTGAGTGGCTGCTGTTGCTCGACATCAAATCCCATAAACCTCACGGCCTTCATATCGGCAAATCGTTGAGCCATGACCGCAAGAGCTTCTTCGTTTTCGTCGATCAGCACGAATCTCCGATCAAGCTCGTATGCGGCCTCCCCAAGCGTGCCGCTGCCCGCAAAGAAATCCAGCACCGTATCGCCAGGTTTCGAGGACGCCTGGACGATGCGGCGCACAATCCCAAGCGGTTTCTGCGTCGGGTAGCCGGTGCGTTCCCTGCCGTTCGTCGGCACGATCGTGTGCCACCACGTGTCTGTCGGAAGCTTTCCGCGCGCTGCCTTCTCGGGTCCGACCAATCCAGGCGCCATGTACCGAATGCGATCCACTTCTTCAACATTGAAAAGATACTGCTCAGGATCGCGTACATAGACCAGGATGTTGTCATGCTTGGCCGGCCATTTCTTCTTGGTTCTGGCGCCATAGTCGTAAGCCCAAATCACCTCGTTCAGAAAGCACTCGCGTCCAAATATTCCATCGAGTAAGACCTTGGCGTAATGCACCTCGCGATAGTCGAGGTGAAGATACAAGGAACCTGAGGTGCTCAGAACCCGATGAGCTTCTTCAAGTCGAGGCTCCAGGAATGCGAGATAATCGTCAAAGTCGTCATTAAACGCACGCTCGGCAACCTTGATTGAGCGATACCGTTGTCCCTTGAATCCCGTTCGGTCACCGCTGGGGTCACGGACCGTGCGCAGTTGAGTCCGCGCCTGCTTCTTGCCTGTGTTGAACGGCGGGTCGGTGTAGATCAGATCGATAGATTGCGCCGCCATCTTCCGCAGGATAGGAAGGTTGTCTCCGTAGTAGACGACGCCTCGTTCCCCACTGTCGCGTTGCATCCCGCCTACAGTTGCTGTGGCGAGGTTCTCCGTCATGTCGTCGGATGCTCTTCGGTCAACCGCTCCACCAGCCACGGCTCGGCCGTCACCCCAAACCACTGGTGCTCGCCCGGCTGCACGTCATGCACCAGGTGGTCGCCGGCCTGGTGTAGCTCGTAGGCCTCGCGCGTGATCGCCACCTGTTCGTACACGTTGGCCAGCCCGCGCGCCCCGTTCAGCGGATCCTCGTCACCGGTTTCGATCAGCAGCGGACGCGGCGCGATCAGCGCGCCCAAATCGCCCATGTCCACGGCCTGCCACAATCCGGGGACATAGTTGCAACCGCAGTTGCTGTTCATGTCCAGCAGCGAGTCGCGGTATCCGTAGAAGTATCCGCTCACCACCGCCGCGCAGATTCGATCGTCCATCGCCGCCAGCCACAGGGTCTGCAAGCCTCCACCGCTAAGCCCCGCGCACCCAATGCGCTCCGGATCGCAGTCGTCCCGAGTCATGACGTAGTCCACCAGCCGCATCAGGTCCCAGGTCCACATGCCGGTCACGGTCTGTCCCAGCGAGATCGCCGCGAAATTCAGCGGCGTGCACGTAGACCGCATGAACGAGTCTTCGTCATTCGCCTGCCCCACGGGTTCACGTCGCTCGCCAAACGCGCGCGCGTCGGGCGCAAACACGATCAGTCCGGCTTGCGCATAGCGCTCCGCGTAGGCGCCGTTGTGCTTCTCGATGGTGTCGGCCACGGCCGGAATATCGCGCCGGCCCGCCGTCATGTTCTTGCCCCCGCTGCCATGCCCGTGCGGTGCGATGACCACCGGCCGCCGCTCGCCGGCCTGCAGATCGTCCGGCAGCAGCGCGTAGAGGGTCATGACGACGCCCGGCTCGGTATGAATTTCCATCCGCTGCCGCACATAGCCGTCGCACTGCACCGACTCGGTCACGACGGGCTGGGGATCGGCGGGCCGCAAGCTGTCGATCCCCGTTATCGACGACAAGTGCCGCCGCGTTGCCTGGCGCCACGCCTCGAAGGCTGCCGCGCCGCTCGTGTCAACCGGCATCCGCCGCGCTTCGCGGTCAAACCGCGCCTGCAGCTCCGCATGCGCGGGATAGAAGCGGGTGACCGTAGGAACGCGAGGTGCCGCCATGACTCCGTACTTTAGGGCCGCCCACGACGCCGCGCGAACGGAAACCGGGACGAACGTCCCGCTCCGATTCGCGCGGCCAGCTTAGAGCTACGAGAGAAGCGTTTCTCCACGCGCGAGGTCAGCGCTCAGCCGCGCCGTCAGGACCTCCAGCAACGAGTCCGCCAGCTCCTCCTGATTCACAGGCGTCGCGGTCTGCACCTGCGCGGCCCATTCGGGCCGAATGCCAGAGGCTCCCGACATCGCCCCGGCCACCGGGCCGCCCATGGCGCCAATGGAGTCGGCGTCCCGTCCGAAATTCGCCGACATCAGCGCAACCTCGTTCGGGTCCCCGTCGGCCAGCAATAACAACGCGAGCGCCACCGACGCCGACTCGCGCGGGTCCACGGCGTTGCTGTGACCCTCTTCGGGTTGTTGCGGCCAATCCCACAGATGGTTGGCGTAGTAGGCGGCTCGAAACGCGGCAAAGTCTCGCGTCTTCCGGGCCAGGCTCACCGCCGTATCAATGGCTGCCGGCACGTCGCTTTCGGAATCCAGGTTGCTGATTGCCGCCTCAATAACTGACTCGGCATCGGCGTTCGGATCGAAGGCTGCGGCCGTGGCGGCGGCCATCGCCAGGGCGCCGTCCTGCGGCGAGCCGCGATGGATCAGGCTTGTGACCTCGTACGCTTCCAGCATCGCCCGGCGCGGGTCGCCCGCGTTGATGATGCCGATCGGCGAGATACACATCGCCGTGCTATTGGAAATCATGTTGCCGATGCCCGCCTCGCGGGCCCTGACCCCGCCGATCGAGATCTTGTAAAAGGAACTGGCCACCGGCGGATAGAACTTGAACGGGTTCATGCGCTCGCGCCAGACCTGGGCCCAGACGGCCGCATTGACGTTGCCGTTCGTTCGCCTGATCGCCTCGCACAACATGTGCTTCAGGGCGGAGTCGTCGGTGCCCGCGCCCGGCTGGAGTCCCCGGTGCTCCTTCAGCGTGGTGACCTCGCCAAACCGCTGCTCGATGAACTCGTAGTGCAGCCCCTCGACCGGCCCGCCCATCGCGTCCCCCAGCAGGCCGCCGAGCAGGCACCCCATGATCTTGTCGCGCAAGTCAGTCATGGTCTCGTCCTCTCCCGTCTCACCGATTGTTCAGGCGGGCGATCCCCGAACCGCAGCCGCCGATCCGCCGGTTCCGATTGGGTGTATTGTGAACCACTGAAACTCTGCCGCGATACCCCACCAAGGCCGGTCCAATGCTCGACTTCACCCGCTCCTTCATCACCTGGACCACCAACCCCAGGAAACCCCATCCGTATTACCGCTGGGACGGCGGTTTCGTCGGCGACCTTGGCGACGTCTACCGCGTCCGAATGCAGGTCGACTCGACCATGGACATAGTCAATCCCTCTGGATCGTCGATCACCCACTACCTCAACTACCCCTGCCGCGCCGAGCTCACCATCGCGACCGAGCAGTTCTTCATGATCCCCAGCGGCGAGTGGCGGGCGGTCTTTACCCGCGAGCACGGCGTGCCGATCGCGCGGGGTCCGTCGGACGTCCCCGAGCCCGTCGCCCGCCGGCCGTGGCCCGAGCGCTACGCGGACATGGATTATCGCCCCGTCACGATCCCCGGCGCCGAACATCTCCTGGACGGCCACGCCGTCAACGAAGCAACCCAGGCCGGCGCGGTCATCAACGGCCAGACCACCTACCGGGACAAGGCCACCGGACTCGACATTCGCGTCGAGTTTCCAATCCGCCTCATGAACCTCCACCCCGACTCCGGCAAATTCCAGCTCTGCTGCGGGCCGGTCATCGTCCCGGACATGGCCACCTGGGACGGCGAGGGCGTCGACCGCGTCTTCCTGGCCGAGGTCGCCTTGAGCCAGTTCGACTACGTCGAGTTCATCCTCCGCCGCGAAATCGAGCCGGCTGAGAGCGAAAAGGAGTGGTTCCACCAGGTCCGCGGCCGCGACCGCCTCGAACTCTGGGACCCCGACAACCCACCGCCCGAACCCCTCGTACTGCAG
>DAOUIX010000084.1:0-24545 GCA_034423235.1 Chloroflexota bacterium
CCTGTCAGTGGCTGCTCAACTGCGGGCGCTCAGAGACTACGCCAGAGCCAAGCACTACGTCGTCGCCCGCGAGTACGTGGATGAGGCCGAGAGCGGCCGCGTGGCCGACCGTCCGCAGTTCAGGGAGATGATCGACGAGGGCAGCCAACCCAAGGCCCCCTTCGAGGTCATCCTCGTCTGGAAGTTCTCCCGCTTCACCCGCAAGCGCGAGCACGCCGTGGCCTTCAAGTCCATGCTCCGGCGCAAGGGCATCCGGGTGGTCTCCATCACCGAGCCCGCCGACGACTCGCCGACCGGCAAGCTGATGGAGGCCATCATCGAGAGCGTGGACGAGTTTTATAGCGAGAACTTGGCGCAAGAGGTCGTGCGGGGAATGCGCGAGGCCGCATCCCGGGGCTACTTCCTGGGGTCCCGAGCGCCCTTCGGCTACCGGCGAGTCAAGGTCCACGATGGGATGAAGGAACGCCCCACCTTGGAGGTTGACCCGGCCACGGCTCCGGCGGTGAAGGAGATCTTCGAGAGCTCGCTTCGAGGCAACGGCCTCAAGGAGATCTGCCGGGAGCTGAACGACCGGGGTCTCACCAACCGGGGCGCGCGCTGGTACAAGGGTGGTCTCCACTACCTGCTGACCAACGAGGCCTACACCGGCACCGCCGTGTGGGGACGGACGGTGAAGGGAGCGAAAAACCCCGATCCCGTGCGTGTTGAAGGCGCCTGGCCCGCCTTGGTGTCCCGGGAGTTGTTCGACGCCGTGCAGCAGGCCATGCGGGACCGCGCGCCGAAAGTTCGCAGGCCGGCGAGCGTGGGCAGCAAGTTCCTGTTGAGCGGGCTGCTGCGGTGCGGCGTGTGTGGCCGGCCCTACACCGGCCAGGGGGCCAAGAGCGGGCGGTTCGCCTACTACGTCTGCGGCACCCTGCACCGCGAGGGCGCCGGCACCTGCGAGGCACGCTACCTGAGCGCTCCCAGAGTGGAGGCGTTCGTGGTCGAGAAGATCAGGGAACGGATTCTGACCGAGGCGACCATCATCGAACTGGTGACGCTGGTGGCCGAGGAGATCGACGCCCTGGCCGGGGAGTTGGCCGGCCGGCTGGCAGCCGTCGACGCGGAACTCGCGGATGTACGGCAGCGGCTGGATCGGCTCTACGAGGCCCTTGAGACCAGCGCGCTCACCCTGGAGGCCCTATCGCCCCGCATCCTCTCGCTGCGGCACCGGGAGGAGCACCTGGGAGCGGCGCGGGAGGAGGCCGCCCGTCAGTTGGAACAGCGCCGAGTCGAACTGCCCACCACCGAGGAGATCAAGGGGTATGTGGCGGACTTCCGGGTGTTCTTGCAGGAGGGGACGATCCCGGAGCGCAAGGCCCTGATTCGCAACTTCGTGGAGAGTATCGAGGTGGCGGGCGACGAGGCCACCTTGACGTACACCATCCCCATGCCCAACGACAGGGTGACCCAGGAATCGGCCGCGGTTCTCGATTTCGTCCAGTCCGGCCCCCCAAACTAGACCGAATTCATATCCGCTGTGACGACTCGCCTGCGGCGATTGGCTGGAGGTTCGCCAGCGAGGCGTAGCCCATCTTGAGCAGGTGTGGAGAAGCCAACCGATCGTCTTGTCCGATGGAGGGATGAGATGCTTGATTTCGAGCGCTTCGAGTGGGTCAGCTTTGATTGCTATGGGACGTTGGTGGATTGGGAGTCGGGGATTTACGCGGCGGTTGACCGGGTGCTCGGGTCTCACGAGGTGCGCAGGTCGAGGGGTGAGATCCTGGCTTTGTTTTCGGACATTGAGCCGAGGGTGCAGAAGTCGGAGACGTATCTGACATACCGTTGCGTGCTGCGGCGGATGATGGCTGAGATGGGGAATGTGCTGGGCATCCGGTGCAGCGAGCCGGAGCTGGACTGCCTGGCGGACAGCCTGGCTGATTGGCCGGTCTTTCCCGAGGTGACAGAGGCCCTGGCTGCGTTGCAGACGCGCTTCAAGCTGGCGGTGATTTCCAACGTGGACGACGAGTTGTTTGCGGGGACGGCCGAGGCGCTGAAGGTTGACTTTGACGCGGTGGTGACCGCCGAGCAGGCGCGAAGCTACAAGCCCAACCGGCGCAACTTCGATCTGGCCTCGGCGCGGATGGGGGTCGAGACGGACGCGTGGCTGCACGTTGCCGAGAGCCTGTTTCATGACATTGAGCCGGCCAACCGGCTAGGCATCGCGAGTGTATGGGTGAATCGTGCAGGTCGAGGCGGCGGAACGCGGCGGACGGATGCCGTTCCCGACCTGGTGGTTTCCGATCTCGCCGAGCTCGCGGATGTGGCGGGGGTAACGCAAGGGTAGGGGGCAGCGCTGTGGTGTCTTCGGACGACTTGAACTCTGTGAAGGATCATGACGGCATGCGGGTGATCGATCTGTTTCGGGAAGCCCCGGAGATCCGAGGCGCCCGGGCCAGCACCAGAGCGACCGACGACCAAGGACGGGCAAGCATGACTGACGGTGGGTGGACTTCTGCATTGCGGCGGCGGTGGGACGAGGGGATCGTTCGGTATCCGGATCCGGCGGTGGAGGTCTTGGACCCGCGGTTCGGGGCGTACCGGCTGGGGAATGCGGCCGTGGAGCGGCTGTATACGGGGGTTCGCTGGGCGGAAGGTCCGGTGTGGTTTGGCGACTCCAGGTCGCTGGTGTTCAGCGATATCCCGAACAACCGGATGCTGCGGTACTGCGAGGTGACGGATGCGGTGACGCTGTTTCGGCAGCCCTCCAACTACAGCAACGGCAATACGCGGGACCTGCAGGGCCGCCTGATCACCTGCGAGCACCTGACCCGCCGGGTTACGCGCACGGAGCACGACGGGAGCCTGACGGTGTTGCTGGACCGCTTCGACGGCAAACGGCTCAACGGGCCAAACGACGTGGTGGTCGACTCCGACGGGGCCGTCTGGTTTACCGACCCTGGCTATGGAATCGTAATGGCCTATGAGGGCGAGCGGGCCGAGGCCGAACTGCCCACGCGAGTCTACCGGCTCGATCCCGTAACCGGCGGCGCCACGGTGGTCGCCGACGACCTGGTCAAGCCGAACGGGCTGTGCTTTTCGCCGGACGAGTCGCGGCTGTACATCACCGATACCGGGAACTCACACGATCCCGCTGGGCCGGGGCACATCCGGGTGTTCGAGGTTGTGGAGGGGCGGAAGTTGCGCGGTGGCGAGGTGTTTGCGGATATGTCGCCCGGATTCGCCGATGGCATTCGGACCGACAGCGACGGCAACCTGTGGTCCAGCGTCGGCTGGGCCGGACCCGGCACTGACGGCGTGCACTGCCTGACGCCCGAGGGGGAACTGATCGGCCGAATCATCCTCCCGGAACCATGCGCCAACCTCTGCTTCGGCGGCGCCAAGCGGAACCGCCTGTTCATGACCGCCAGCCAGTCGCTGTATTCGTTGTACGTGGAAGCGGTTGGGAGCCAGAGGCCCTAGCGTTCGCTGCCGCATGAGGCCGGATCCAGCGGGACGAGGCCCCAGTTAACCGCGCCTGGGGAGGCGCTGGGTGTTGGTGCATGGCTGGTCGGAGGCGTACTGGGAGCAGCCGAGGAACCAGCCCTGGCGGCCTTTGCGGGTCACCATCACGCCCGCGCGGCACCACTCGCAGACCGACGGGCTGGCGTCGCACGAGGGGTTGGTGCAGCGGGATGCGCGACCCAAGATGACCAGGAAGCCCCGCCGGCATTTCTGACAGCGCGGCGCGCGGTAGCTGCAGAAGGGCACGTTCAGGCAGGTCATGCTCTGCCCCGACCTCGACACGTCGAGTCTCCCCGTACGGCAGCGCGGGCAGGCGGGCGTGCGGTCCTGCCTGAATTCGCCGTGACGGCGCAGCCCGGTGCGGTGCCGGAGCAGTTCGATCACGAAAGCCGAGGGACGCAGCGCGTCCGCCACCAGGTAGGTCCCCCGACGCGCCCGCGTCATGGCGACGTAGAACAGGCGCCGCTCCTCGGCATGTCGAAATGAGCCTCCTGGCGGAGGCGGCAGCACCAGGCCGAGCAGCGGATCGTCCTCGTGCTGCGACGGAAAGCCGCGGCGGGCGTCCTTGAGGTCAAGGACGACCACGTAGTCGGCCTCGCGGCCCTTGGCGGCATGCACCGTGCTGAACTCGAGGCGCAGCCGCCCGCGACCCGGCTGGGGCAGGGCGCCGCGGCTGTTCCGGTAGCGGCCGAGGACGAGCACGGAGACTGGCGGACCGCTAGCGCCCTCGCACGCCTGGATGTCGCGAAGGGCGTCCCGCAGCCCGCGGGCGGGAGCATCGCTGGCGATGATGGTGACGCCGCCATCGCGCACGCCCTGGGCCGGGCGCAGCGCGCGCTGCGTCTGCGCCGGGTTACGCACGACGAAGGCGGTGGAGGGCTCCAAGATGCCGCGCGCGAAGCGAAAGGTGCGGCTGAGCGCGCGCTCGCGTACGTGCCCGAGGAAACGCCCGCACTCGCGCACGAGGGCGACGTCGCTGCCGGCGAAGCGGTAGATCGATTGCCAGTCGTCGCCCACCAGGAAGTAGGCCACGCCGCGGCCCTTGAGCGCCTGCAGCAGCGCCATCCGACCCGCCGAAATGTCCTGGAACTCATCCACCAGCACGTAGCGGTACGGAGACTGCCAGCGACCGCTGCGAATATGCGCGGCGGCGTGGTTGATCAGGTCGTGAAAGTCCTTTTCCTCGCCCAGCAGCCGGTCGTAGCGCGCGCTGACCTGCTCGAAGATGTCAAGGAACGCCTCGCTGCGGGCGCGATCAGCCGAGCTGCGCGCACGCGCCCGCAGCGTCTCGGCGGAGACGCCGCTGGTCTTGACGTGGTTCAGGAAGGTCGCGAGCAACTGCGCCAGCCATGAGACCAGCCAGCGTCCCAGATGCAGGAGCAGCGTCCGGATTGGGACGTGCTCGAACGTGACGCCCGCCTCCTCAAGCCGCTGGCGCAGTCTCCGGCGCAGCACGCCCTCGCGCTGCTGCCAGCTGCAGGTCTCGATCAGCGTCGTCCCGTACCGCTGGTGAATCTCGCGCTTCCACCCCACGCCCGCGGCGTACCCGGTCCAGCCGCCGGGCGGGCGGTCCTGCCGGTCCAGGGCAAAGTGTTCGATGTAGATGTCGTGGTCCGGCAGGTAGAAGTCGGGCAGGTACTGGCGATGCCGCTGGGTCTCGGTCTCGAACGGATAGGGCCTCTCGTAATTGAAGCTGACGCCGTTCTGGGTCAGGAAGTTCGCGATCTCCAGTTCCTCGAAGCTCTTGACCAGATCGCCGCTCAGCGCCCGCAACTCGGAGCGACGGACGTGGTCGTAGTACTCGCCGGGGGTTTTGAACTCGAACTGCGAGCGGTAGTCCGCGCGGTGGCGCGTGATGAAGTCCGTGACCACCCGGCTCTGCCGTCGATCGCCGAGCAGATCGACGAGGATGCGATCAATAGCGACGGGCAGCATCGCCTCGTCCTCCGCCAGCTTTGAGATCGTCGGCGCGGCTTCGACGTCGGCGATGACGCGTCGTCCGAAGGCGTGGAAGGTGGAGACGTGGGCGCCGGCGAGGTCGTCCGGCAGGCGCTCGCGGATCTCCTCGGCGGCCTTGCGATTGAAGGCGAGCACGAGAATCTCGCCCGGGGGAACGCCGCGGTTGCGCACGAGGTGCGCGATCTTGCCGGTGATGACGGCGGTCTTGCCCGTGCCGGCGCCCGCGAGCACAAGCGTGGCGTCCTCATCCGTGGCGATCGCCGCCGCCTGCTCGGCCGTGGGAGGCGAGGAAAGCACGTCCTGGGCCGCACGGGCCACGGCGGGAGTGGCGGCAGCGACGAAGCGAGCGTTGGCCGCGTCCCGCGCCGCCTCGTACGCCTCGATTCGCGCGACCGGCTGGATGCGTGCCAGGGCCTCGGCCACCTGCGCGGGCAGGAAGGCTCGCGTCAGGGCGCCACCTCCGCGCTCCACGGCGCTCGCGATATCCGCCTGGAGCCCGCTGGCCTGAGACTCCCGCGCATAGCGGCTGCTGGCCTCCAGGCGGTTCAAGCGGTCGTCAAGGTGCGTCAGTTCCGGCGCCAGCGTTCGTGCGATGCGGGCGGCGTCCGCGAGTACCGCGGAGGTCAGCCGCTCGGCCTCCGCGCGGGCAAGCCCGCCAATGGAATGCTCGGCGCCGCCGGCCTCGCGCACGGTCAGTTGCGTCCAGAACCACGAGCGGCGCGTCTCGATGCTGTCGATTCCGCCAACCGGCGTGCCCTCGGCCTCCCCGAAGCGCAACGCGCCGTCTTCGAGCGAGACATGGGCCGGGCCAGCGCCGAGCAGTCGAACGATGGCTGCGCTGGTCGCGCTCACTTGGCTTGTATTCGGTGACATTACTGGGTGAGATTCGGGAGCCTGGGCAGTACCCCGGATAGCATAGTAAGGACCTCGCGGACAGTCAGCGAAGGGCGTAGCAGACCGAGACGCAGACTTGCGCGGCACAAGTTCTGGGAACATCACCGTCGCACGACGGACCTGACGCCGGTCGAAAACGGCGGCAGCTACAACGCTGTGGACCAGGGAAAGCAGAAGGTCAATGGAAGAGGGCACGGAGATCTATCCGATGCCGATGTTTCCGACGCTGGCGGTTCGGGACGTCGGAGCGTCGGTGGAGTGGTATTCGGAGGTGTTGGGGTTTGGGACGGTGTATGTGTTGCCGGGGGCGGATAGGGCGCCGGTGCTGGGTCACCTGCGGTGGCGGAAGTATGCAGATCTGCTGTTAGTGCCAGGTGAGGGTGGGTCGGACTCCGAGCGGGAGAAAGGGGTGGGGGTTTCGCTGTCGTTCCTGGTGGGGGATGTGAGCGTGGACGCGATGGCGGAGCGGCTGGTGGGGCTTGGGGTGGTGTTGGATGAAGGGCCGGTGACGCGGGCGTGGAATACGCGGGAAATCGTGGTGGTGGATCCGGATGGGTATCGGCTGGTTTTCTTCGAGGCGGTGGACGTGGGGAGGTCGTTTTCGGAGGTAATGGGGGACGTTAGGACGTAGCTAGCGGCTCGTGGTTAGCGAATAGAGATGCGGCGGGGCGGGCGGACCTTCGGCGTCACCAGAGCCGGCGGACGGAGTAGCGATCGAAGGCGGCGTCGTTGGATATGAGCACGAGGTCGCGCGCGAGCGCCTGGGCGATGAGCATGCGGTCGAAGGGGTCGCGATGGGGACCCGGGAGCGCGCCGGCGCGGGCGGCCTCGGCGACCGATACCGGCAGTTCTTGAAAGCCCTGGGCGGCAATGGCTCCGGGAATGTCGGAAGCAATCGGGTCGGCGCCCGGCAGTTTGCCCAGCCGGTGCTTGGTGGTGATTTCCCAGGCCGTGGCGGCGCTGACCAGTACGTCGTTGTCGTCGTCCCCGATGGCTTGCCGGGCAAGCTCAGGCAACCGCGGGCTGTCATCGGCCCACCACAGAAGCGCGTGGGTGTCCAGCAACAGCCGCACGGTTCAGCCGCCCTCCCACAGGCGTAACTCCTCCTCGGGAAGCGGGTCGAAGAAGCTGTCGTCGATCGTGATCTTCCCCTTGAACATGCCCGGGCGCCGTTTGCCTCGCGGCTTGCAGGCCACCAGCCGGGCCACGGGCTTGCCGTTGCGGGCGATGGTGACTTCTTCACCCGCCTCGACCTGCGCCAGCAGGCGGGACAGGTGGGTCTTGGCTTCGTGCACGTTGACCGTTGGCATTACCGACTCTCCGGACGCCTCATCCGTGCGCTTGGCTAAGGGTATGACTAATGTCGGGGCCTCTCAAGCAGCGGGTTGGGCGTTGGGACCGCAGGAGAGCCGGCGGGCGCAGGCGGCTGGTCGGCACCATGCCCCTCGGCTCGTACTGGGTCACCAGGGGTTGGTGGCGTCCATCTCCCATTTGACGAGGTTCTGGGCGGTGATGGGGTGGTTCTCGGTGAAGAGTCTGGACTCCCGGCTGTCGGGGCGGGTGGGGTAGACGCGTTGGGTGATGCAAATGCGGGAGTTGATGAAGATTTCGATGACGGAGCGGTCGATAAAGCAGTCGATGTGGAGGGGTTCGTTGGGCCGGAGGGCGAAGGGGACGACTTGCCGGCGGGTGGCACTGGTGGTGTCGCGGGGGTTGCGGCCGTAGGTGAGGTTCGGGTCGAGGCTGGCACGGTCGAAGTCGACGATGAAGTGCCGGCGCCTGGTGTCGTAAGTGACGACGGTTTCTTCCTGGCCGTCGGGTGAGCAGAGGAGCTTGAGGCCGAAGCGGGTGGCCTGGGTGGGCTGGATGGTGAGTTGGAACTCCATGCAGTCGGATTCGAAGGCGTGGAGGGTGCGCTCCTCGCCCGGTACGAGGGCGAGGTCGGGATGGCGGCGTTCGTCGTAGCGGAGGTTGCGGAGTTCGGCGACGGGATCAATGCGGAGAGTGTTGTCGGGGGCGGGGGTGAGGTGGCAGGGCAGGGACATGACGCCGCTCCAGCCGTGCTCGGCCCAGTCGCGGGCTTCGCGGATCCAGCCCCAGAAGAGTCTGCGGCCCTTGTCGTCGATGAGCGTTTCGGGGCCCGCCAACAGGCTGCCGAGGTGGCTGAGTTGGCCGAATGTCTCGGGGTGGAACTGCTCGTTTTCATACCGGCCGATGTAGTACTGCGCCCGGCCATGGGGCTGGTGGGTGTGCATCAGGAGCATGTGCTTGTCGCCGAAGGGGAAGAAGTTGGAGCAGGCGCAGTCCTCGATTTCGTCGGTCCACTGGCGGTCGGACTTGTAGAAGGGGCCCAGGTAATGCCATTCCACCAGGTTGGTGGACTTGAAGAGGCTGGTGGAGTCGCCCTCGTAGCCGGGGCGGTGGTTCTTGTTGCCGATGAGGGCGTAGGAGGTGTCGCCTTCCTTCCAGCCGCTGGGGTCAAAGATGACGCATTCGGGAAGCTGGCTGTTGGACCTGGTGGGCCAGCCTTCCGTGGCTGGATCCAGAGGGATGACGGGGTTCTGGGGCAGGGGGACCCAGTGGTCGAGGTCGGGGTCGTGCGACTGGTAGATACAGATGCCGTGGCGAGGCATGTTGGTGATGATGGTGGGGACGGGCATGCCTTCCATCACGTCGCCGCTGTTGAAGTAGTCGCCCTTGGCGCCCTCGAACGGTTCGCGCAAGGAGGCGCGGTGGTAGCGCCAGTGGAGGAGGTCGCGGCTGCTGATGTGCTGCCAACTGGAGAAGTCGATCCGGCTGCCGGCGTTAGGGATCTTCTGGAGGTAGCCGAGGTGGTAGCGGCCGTTCCAGTAGATGGCGCCGTTGATGTCGTTCCAGCGGCCTTCCGGCGGGACGAAGTGGTAGCGGGGGCGGAATTTGTCGGCGACGAGCTTTTCGCGGAGCTCGTAGGACTGCATGAGGTAGTCGTCGAAGTCCTGCATTGGCGTCGCTCCGATTGCCGCCGGTGGCTTAATGTAGTGCGAACGGGGGATTGCGGAGAGCGGGGAAGGCGGGGGAGATGTCAGAAGGCGAGTTGAGCGCTTCGGAACTGATCGATAAGGCGATCGCGGACCTGGGGGACTGGCGGGGCGAGCGGTTGGCGGAGATTCGGGCGCTGATTCACGACGTCGAACCCGAGGTGGTGGAGGAATGGAAGTACCGGGGGAGCCCGGTGTGGTCCCGCGACGGGACGCTGGCCGTGGGCAACGCGCAGCATGACAAGGTGACGATCAGGTTTATCAACGGCGCGCAACTGAAGGACCCCGGCAAGGTGTTCAACGCCGGGCTGGACGGAAAGCAGTGGCGGTCGATTGACATTTCCAAGGGCGACGAGATCGACCGGGACGCGCTGAAGACGCTGCTGCGCGAGGCGGTGCAATACAACATCGAGAATTCCTACGAACGGCGCCGTGCGAGCTCGGGCGGCAAGCCGATGTTGCTGTCGGGCGGCAATCCGCAGATTGCGAAGGCGGATGGGGACGCGCCGGTACAGGCGTATATCGCGGCAATGCCGGAGTGGAAGCACGACGTCGGACGGCGGCTGGACGCGCTGATCGAGCGGGTGGTGCCGGACGTGCGGAAAGCGGTGCGGTGGAACTCACCCTGGTATGGGGTCGAGGGAATGGGCTGGTTTCTGAGCTACCACGTGTTCACCCGCTACGTGAAGGTGACGTTTACGAACGGCATGCGGCTGGATCCGCTGCCGCCCGGCGAGGCCAAGGACCCGGATTCGCGCTGGATCAACATCCACGAGGGCGAACTGGACGAGGCGCAGATGGAGACCTGGGTGCGGCAGGCGGCGGCGGTGCCGGGGTGGTTTGGGTTCGACACGATGTGAGTGTCGGTACGTCGAGTCCCGGGCGCCGAAGCGAACGGCCGGGACGATCGAGCCGTCAGTGACTGCCTGACGAGGAACACGCGTCGCCGATAGCTGGAAGGGCCGGCGGTGGCGTCAAGTGCTTCGCCTTGACACAACACGGCCAGGCTCGCAAGGTATAGATACGAGACGGTAGCGTTTCGATATCGCAGGAGCCAGCAAGGTATCGAAGCGGTCGAATTGCAGCTAGCCTCTCCGGCGTCAGCCACCTATCGGCGGCGCTGGTGGACCCTGGGCATTCTGTCGATGAGCCTGCTGATCATCGGGCTGGACAACACGATTCTCAATGTCGCCATCCCGACGCTGCAGCGCGAGTTCAGCGCAACCGCGACGCTGCTGCAGTGGATGGTCGACGCGTACATCCTGGTGTTCGCCGGCCTGCTGCTGCTGATGGGCTCGCTGGGGGACCGGTTCGGGCGCAAGCGGGCGCTGCAGGTCGGGCTGGTGGTGTTTGGCCTGGCGAGCTTCTTTGCGGGGTTCGCGCAGTCGAGCGAACAGCTGATTGCGGCGCGGGCCGTGATGGGAATCGGGGGGGCGCTGATCATGCCGTCGACCCTGTCGATCCTGACCCACGTATTCCCGCGAGAGGAGCGCGGCAAGGCCATCGGCATCTGGGCGGCGGTGGCAGGCCTGGGGATCGGGCTGGGACCCGTCACCGGGGGACTCTTGCTCGAGTACTTCTGGTGGGGTTCGGTGTTCTTCGTCAACGTGCCGATCGTTGCGGTGGCGCTGCTGGCGGGACTCGTGTTGGTCCCGGAAAGCCGGGATCCGCACCCAAGATCCCTCGACATCCTGGGCGCCGTTCTGTCCATTTCGGCCGTCACGGTGCTGGTCTACTCGATCATCGAGGCGCCGGCCCGCGGATGGACCGACGGCCTGGTAATCGCCGGATTCGTCGTCGGCGTGGTGTTGATGGCCGCGTTCATCGGCTGGGAAGTCAGGACCGAGCACCCGATGCTGAATCTCGGATTCTTCAAGAATCCCCGCTTCTCCGCCGGAGCGGGCGCGATTTCGATCGGATTCTTCGCCCTCTTCGGCATGGTCTTCGGCCTGACGCAATACCTTCAGTTCGTTCAGGGGTTTACCCCGCTCGAGGCAGGCCTGCGGATGCTGCCGGTTGCTGTGGGCATGGCCATGGGCGCCGGCCTAAGCCATCGCATCGTCGGCAGGGTGGGTAGCAAACGCGTGGTTGCCACGGGACTGGTCTGCGTGGGAGGAATAATGGCGACGATCGCGCTGTGGCAGCCGGACACGACGTACGTCGTGATCGGCGTGACCTTCTTCTGCCTGGCGGTGAGCATGGGGAATGTGATGGCGCCATCGACCGATGCCGTGATGGGGGCGGTGCCCGAGGCCAACGCCGGCATTGCCTCGGCGATGAACGACGTGACGCGCCAGGTGTCTGGAGCCTTTGGCGTGGCGGTGATCGGCTCGGTCATCAACACGTCGTACAGCGGACGCATGGATTCGGCTGTGGCGGGGCTGCCGCCCGAAGCGGCCGAGGCCGCAAGTGACTCCGTAGGCGCGGCATCAAGAATTGCATCCATGCTGCCGGACCCGCTTGGTGCGGAGTTGGCAACTGCAGCGGACGTGGCGTTCACCGACGCGCTTGGCATCGCGGTGCTGGTGTCGGCGGGTGTGGCGGTGGCCGGAGCCGCACTTATCGCACGGTTTCTGCCGGCACGCCACCTTCCCAGAGTGGCTTCCGTCGGATCCCAGGCCCATGTCGCTGACTCCGACGTTGCCGATGCCAATCAGGGGTCACCGGGTTGACGGCAGCGGTAGACGCATCAGGACGAAAGGGCGCCAGGCCAGGCCGGCCTCGCGATCCGGATGTCGATCGTTCGATTCTCCAGGCCACGCTCCGGCTGCTGACGGCCCACGGCTACGCCGGCATGTCCGTTGAGGGCGTGGCAGCCGCCGCCGGCGTCGGCAAGACGGCGATCTATCGGCGATACCCGTCCAAGGCCGAGCTGGCGGCCGCGGCCGTTCGAACTCTCCGGGACGACTCCGGACCGCTGCCCGACACCGGTAGCGCACGCACCGACATCATTGAAATGCTGACGCGATTCCAGCCCGCGCTCGAGCGGGCCGGCTTCGCCATGATCGGTGCGCTCCTCGTCGAGGAGCGTCGCAATCCCGGCCTCCTCGAGACCTTCCGAAAGCGAATCTTCCGGCCGCGTCGACGTGAAGCGATCAAGGTCCTGCAACGTGGCGTGGAGCGAGGGGAGATTCGGGCCGACGCCGATCTGGAGGTCGCCGTCGAGGCCTTGATCGGTTCGGTCCTGGCTGGACACGTCCTGGGATCCGCCGAACCTGGGCAGCGGATCGAGCAGACCGTGAATACGATCTGGAGCGGACTCGCACGCAAAGAGCGAAGCCAAGACCGCACCTGACCCGCCTGGATCGGCGAACACGGCAGGGCATCGAGACGAGGTCGGCCTGGGCCGAAGACTCTTGGAAGGAATGGGTCTGCAACCGGAGACAGCGGCAGCGCAGGCTAGTCTTGGATGTGGTCCGTGCCGTCCGCTCAAGCTTCCGTCCGACCCGCGGATTCCCACTGCGAGCTGCGTCGCGCGTGGAGAGGCTATGAGGGTCATTCGAACGCTGGCACGGGCGGCTGTGCTGGCGACGTGCGCGGTCCTTGCGGCCTGCGGACCCGTCAGCGAATCGTCTGGCAGCCTCACCCCGGCTGCGGAAAGCGCACCCGCCACACGGTCGCGCCCCGGCGCCAACCGCCGGGGCGCCGGCAACTGCGGATGTTCCCCAGACCAACTGCGAGGCGTCGCCGCGGCAGACGGAGGGGCCTTTCTACTTCGACATCGGTGAGATGCGGCGGGAGATCACGGAAGGGAAACCGGGGACGCCGCTACTGGTGGCCTTGCGGTTTGTGGCAGCCGGTTCGTGCGAGCCGATTCGGGATGTGTTCGTGGACATCTGGCATACGGACGCGGCGGGGCAGCATTCGGGGTATCCGGGGCAGGGCGACGATCGCGCGGATACCTCGGGCGAGACGTTTCTGCGCGGGTGGCAGGTGAGGGACGCCGAGGGGCGGGTGGAGTTCGCGACGATCTATCCAGGTTGGTATCCGGGCCGAACGGTTCACATTCACTTCAGGGCCTTCACGAGCGAAGGGCGGCTGATCGCGTCGCAGCTGTACTTCCCGGATGAGGTGTCCGACGCCGTATTCGAGTCCGAGCCCTATTCCGCGCGCGAGCCTCGCGGCACGAGGATTGCGAACGATTCAGTCGGCAGGGACGACGCGGACCAGCAAGCGCTAACGGGGCAACTGACGTCGAACGGCGATGGGTATGTCGTGTCGCTGACCGTGGGCGTGGTGCGCTAAGAGCAGATGCGGCAGGGTTGCGGGTGCGAAGCGTGGTCCGCTCAAGCGAGTCGAAGGTAGAAGGAAGAGTCATGACGAGACCCCGACCAAAGGTTCTGCTCGTGTGCAGCCGAGACGTGCGCGACCTGAGTTTTCTGGCGAGGGACGTGGATCGGCTCGAAGCGGTGGCTGAGTGGGAGTGGTTGGAGCTGGAGGGCGGGGAGACGTTTGGGGCGAATGAGGATGTGGGGGCAACAGGGCAGCTGATGGGACGGGTGGGCGACGTTGATGCGGTGGTGGTGTCGCATGGGTCGCCGAGGATCAGCGCGGAGGTGATGGACGGGGCGCCGAAGCTGAAGATCATCGGGGAGCTGGAGGGGGACCGGTTTGCCTACCGCATCGACGTGGAGGCGGCGTGGGCGCGGGGGATCCGGACCGTGGATACGACGCATGGGTCGTCGTACCCGGTGGCGGAGTGGGCGCTTGGGCTTATCCTGATTTCGCTGCGGAATGCGGGGGAGAGCTTCAGAAAGATTCTTGCTGGAGACACGGCGAATCCGGCCACGAACGAATTTGGCTTCGTGCACGGCGAGCTGACCGGCAAGCGGGTTGGGCTGATCGGGTGCGGGCACATCGGGCGGCGGCTGGTGAAGCTGCTTGAGCCGTTCGAGGTTGAGATTCGGGTGTACGACCCGTACCTGGCGAGCGAGATGCCGGATGCGATCGGGGTGGTGAAGACGTCGCTGGAGCAGGTGCTCTCGAAGTCCGACGCGATCGTCTACCTGGCGCCGCATACGCCGGCGACGGAGGGAATGATCGGGCGGCGCGAGTTGGACCTGATTCCGTCCAACGCGGTATTCGTGAACGTGTCGCGGGGGGTCGTGGTGGACAGCGACGCGTTGATCGAGCGGCTAAAGCGCGGGGATATCGTGGCAGGGCTGGACGTGTTCGACCCGGAGCCGATTCCGCCGGACAGCGAGATCATCGGCTTGCCGAACGTCTTCCTGAGCCCGCACATCGCGGGGGTGACGCTGGCGAGCCGGCATCGATTCTTCAGCCTGATGGTGGATGAGCTTGAGCGGTTTTTCCGGGGTGAGGAGCCGCTGTTTGAGTTGACACCGAGCTCGATGGCGAACCGGAGGGGATTGGGGACGACTGAGGGCTGAGCCTGGAGCGTCAGTGCTTTCGAGCCAGGACTAACGGGTGGTCCTCGCAATTCGCGTGCATAGTCGCCGCTTTGCCGTCGGCGGTCGAGGAAATCTCAACGAGGGTGAACCCGGCCAGGGCCAGCGTGTCGAGGTATTCGCTGAGGGCATAGTTGCTCCAGTACATGGTCACGCCGAAGAATCCGTCCTCCGTGTAGCCCGCTTCGCTGTGATGGCTGAGGGTGCAGAGAAAATAGCCGCCGGGCCTGAGCCAGCGGTGCACCTTGCGAAACAGCGCCGGTTGCTCCGCTCGGGGCAGGTGGAAGATTGAGCAGATGGCGACGACGGCATCGAAGCTGGCCGGGTTGAAGTCGATTGACGTGATATCGGCGCAAATGAAGTCGCCGGCGGGTACGTTGCGCCGGGCCACGTCGACCATCGCCTGCGAGATATCCACCCCGGTCACGTGGTGACGTACGGCCAGCGACCTGGCGATCGGAACGCCTGCCCCACAGCCCAGGTCCAGAACTTCGGCGGCGGCCTCCAGCCGATCCACTAGTTCCCGCAGCTCGGTCGGAGCCTGTGTCTTGCGAGCCTCGTGGTACGCCCGGGCGCAGGCGTCATATCCTCGTCTCACCAACGCGTGGTAGTCGGCCACTGGATCCGTCGCGGGGATCACGGCCCTAGGCCTCCGAATGGCAACGGAGCCAGAGCAACAGCGGTGCCGTGCTGACGTTCGAGGTAGGAGACACGCTCATGGACAGGCTGGCATTCGTCGATACGCACATTCACTTATACGACATGCAGCACCCGGAACTGGTGTATGGCCACTGGCAGCCGGGGGTTCCGCATCACACGCTGGGGTGGCAGATACAGAAGCTGGCCGAGCGGAACTACGTCGCCGAGGACTATATCGCCGAGACCCGAAACGCGAACGTTACCAAGGCGGTTCATGTGCAGGCGGCGATCGGAAGTCCGGATCCGGTGGCGGAGACGGAGTGGCTGCAGGAGGCGGCGGAGCGGACCGGCTTTCCGCACGGGATCGTGGCGCACGCGGACCTGCGGGATCCCGGCGTGGGCGAGGTGCTGGAGCGTCACTGCCAGTCGCCGAACATGCGGGGGATTCGCGACTTCTCGTATGGGGACTACCTGGTTGAACCCGACTACCACCGGGGCTTTGCGCTTTTTGAGCAGTTCAACCTGGTTTCGAGCATGCCGGCCCAGTGGCAGGACATGGAGAAGGTGAGGGATCTGGCCCACAAGTTTCCGAATATCACGATCGTGGTGGATCACACCGGATATCCCGATGAGCGGTCGGCGGAGTACTTCGAGAACTGGAAACGCGGAGTGGCCATCGCGGCCAGTTGCGACAACGTCCGCTGGAAGATCTCGGGCCTGGGCATGGGCGACCACGACTGGACGGTGGACAGCATCCGGCCGTACGTGCTGACTTCGATCGAGACCGTAGGCGTGGAGCGCTGCTTCTTCGGCACCAACTGGCCGGTGGACTGGCTATGGAGCACGTACGACGCAGTGATCAACGCCTACACGGAGATCGTTACCGACTTCAGCCGGGACGAGCAGATCCGGCTGTTCTCGGGGACGGCCGAGGAGATCTACCGCATCTGAGCGAAGGCGGCTGTCGAACGTCCGGTCAGTAGACCCAGGGGCAGATTCGGTATTTGACGCGGGCCTTGTATTCAGCCCACTTCTCCTCGCCGTACTTCTCAGCACAGTGCGCCTCGTCGTCCCATTGACGCCAAGTGAACAGGGAGACGATGAAGATGAAGTAGGTCCAGGCCCAGGGATTGGTGAAGTGACCGAACGACAGGCCGATGGCAAAGCAGGCAAATCCTTCGCCCATGTAGTTGAAGTGCCGGGCCGCGCCCCAAAATCCACTGCAGAGGATCTTGCGATCACCGGCCTGGATGTATTCGGGCTCGATGATCCCGAGGAATTTGCGGTCGGGCCAGCGCTTGAACCAGTACTTCTGCAGGTTGCCGCCGCGCGAGATGGACCAGCCGAAGACAAGGAGCAGCCCCGTTCCGATCAGCCAGACGTAGGTCCATGCCGTCGAGAATCCGGGGTGCGGATGGGCGGCCATGCCCCAGAGCGGAAGGATGTATAGCCAGCCGTAGATGATGAGTCCGCCCCAGATCAACTTGAAGCCAAGCTTTTCGTGGATCAGGTCGTACGTGTAGAGCTGCACGCGCTCGAAGATGAAGTAGTCCAGGATGTATAGCGTGAAGAACGCTGTATATAGGAAGACGCCGGGGTTGAAGTTGTCGCCGAAGCGTTCGTAGTGCCACGCGGCTCCGGACAAAGCGTTGAGCACCAGCATGGTTCCGCCGACGACATACAGGTACATCTTCAGGTCGAATCGTTCATTGAATAGCGAATGCTCAAGGGAGCGGCCAGTCCAGAAGGCATGCAGCGGATTCTTGATCTCGCCTCGCGGTTGACTGAGCATGGCCACAAGCGCAATGAGCGCGGCGAATACGGTGCCACCAGCCACGGCGTAGATGGCGGAGCGGTAGAACCAGTCACGGGACAACCCGATTGGCTCAAGGGCCCACACGACGATTGCGATGATAAAGACCAGGAGACCGTTAAGCCGATAGTTGCGGGGTTGCCCGGTCTCCGGGTTGATGACGTAGCCGGGAACCCGGCGGGCCGGCAGGACGACCTGGGCAACGAAGAACACGACGAAGATCGCGAGCGGGGTAAGGAAGCCGAGAATCGCTTCAGTAGGGGAAAGCTCGAAGAGGTGTTCGATACCAAGCCATTCAATCATGACAAAATACCCCGGCTTCTAGTCTGCGGCGATTATGGAGACGGGCAAGGAAACGGTCAATGAGTGCCCCGACTCTCCTCGCAGGGTCGGCGGCACACGTTTTGTCGCTCACAGGGTCGTAGCTCAGTAGACCCAGGGGCAGATGCGGTACTTGACGCGGGCCTGGTACTCGGCCCACTTCTCGGGGCCGTACTTCTGGGCGCAGTAGTGATCGTCCTCGCGCTGGCGGATGACGAATAGCGTGACGATCCAGATGAAGTAGGTCCAGGCCCAGAGATTAGTGAAGTGGCCAAAGGCCAGGGCAATGGCGGAGGACACGAACCACTCGCCCAGGTAGTTCATGTGCCGGGACGCGCCCCAGAAGCCGCTGACCAGGATCTTGCGATCACCGGCCTGGATGTATTCCGGCTGGATGAGACCAAGGAACTTGCGGTCGGGCCAGCGCTTGAAGGTGTATTTCTGCATGTTGGCGCCGCGGGAAATCACCCAGCCGGTCACAAACAGGGCCGCCGCCGCGATGAGCCAAACATACGTCCCGATCGTGGAGAATCCGGGGCTGGGATGCGCGGCCATGCCCCAGAGCGGGAGGATGTAGATCCAGCCGTAGACCATCAGGCCGCCCCAGAACATCTTGAATCCGAGCTTTTCGTAGATGACATCGAAGGTATAGAGTTGGACACGCTCAAAGATAAAGTAGTCCGTTACGTAAAACGTATAGAACGCAGCGACCAGGAACACTCCCGGATTGGCGTTTTCGCCAAAGCGCTCCAGATGCCAGGCGGCCGCGGACAGGGCGTTGAGCGAAAACATGGAACCGCCGACGACGTAGAAGTACATCTTCAGGTCGATGCGTTCCTTCAGGAACGAAAGTTCCTGGACGCGCCCGAGCCAGAACGCGGCAATTGGGTTCCCGGTCTCGTCTCTCGGCTGGCTGAAGACGGCAATGAGAGTAAGGATGGCGACGACAACCGTTCCGCCGGCCACCGAATAGACGGCCGATTCGTAGAACCAGTCGCGCGGCATTCCGGTGAGCTCGAACGCCCAAACCATGACCGCGATTGCATACACCAGGAGACCGTTGAGCCGATAGTTGCGGGGTTCGCCGGTCTCCGGATTGGTGACGTATCCGGGAACGCGGATTCCCGGCAAGACGAGCTGCACGACGAAGAATACGGCGAAGATAATAAGTGGCGTGAAGAAGCCGAGTACCGCTTCCGTCGGAGAAAGCTCAAACAGGTGCTCGATACCCAACCACTCAATCATGATCGAGAATCCCCCCGTCCAGCGACATGATCATTTTCGGCCTGGGCGTTCGGGAGGTCAACGACGGTTGCGACGAGGGCCTCGGCAGGCGGGCGGGCGCAATCTCACCGCTCCCCACGGGCGGCAATCCACCCAATCGTTAAGGGCGAGGACAGATCCGTCCAGGCATGCATCGCCGCCATGTCGAACCGGATACCAGACATCGGGCGCCGCCCGCCTGCAACTACCAGACCTCATCCTTGGTGTAGAGAGACTTTGCCGGACCAATCAGGTTCGGGTCGGGCCGGCGCACGCGTCCTGCGACGCCGGGCTCGTAGTCGAAGCTCCGCAGCACATAGCGCATGCAGTTGAGGCGGGCCCGCTTCTTGTCGTCCGCCTTGACGACCACCCAGGGCGACGCCTTGATGTCGGTAGCCGCGAACATCAGCTTCTTGGCCTCGGTGAATTCGTCCCAGAGCGGGAGCGACCGCCGGTCGACGTCACTGAGCTTCCACTGCTTGAGCCGGTCCCGGGCGCGGGACATGACGCGCCTGAGTTGCTCCTCCTGGCTCACCGAAAACCAGAATTTGAACAGCCGCAGGCCCTCATTGATCAGCATTTCCTCGAACAACACCGTATCGCGAAGGAAGCGCACCGTCTCGGCGGGTGTGCAGAAGCCCATTACCGGCTCCACCACCGCCCGGTTGTACCAGGAGCGATCAAAGAACACGATCTCGCCCTTCGTCGGCAAGTGCTCCACATAGCGCTGGAAATACCACTGGCCGCGCTCCCGCTCGGTAGGCGCCGGCAACGCCACCACCGTCGCGCCGCGAGGATTGAGGTGCTCCATGAAGCGCTTGATCGTGCCGCCCTTCCCGGCGGCATCCCGCCCCTCGAACAACATGACGACGCGCTGTCCAGACTCCTGGACCCAATTCTGGAGCTTCAGCAACTCGACCTGAAGCTCGGTCTTCCGGGCCTCGTACGTACGCCGCGGCATCTTGGTGGGATAGGGGTAGGCGTCGCTGATGATCTGTCGGCGGCCGGCGCCTTCCACCTTGCGCAGGACCCGCTGCGGGATTCCGGCCGTCGGAATCAGGATGCTCGATGGATCTGGAGCCGCACTCAGATTTGCCACAACAACACCGTCAGCAGGCGGTTCGGCCGCGCCCATCAGGGTACTGCCCTGGCGGCTTGCTCGGTAGAAGCACATGCCTCTGGAGACCCTTGCAAAACCCCAGTCGTCTCCCGAGCCGCGGCGGCTCGTTCTCCTTCTCCCGCTGGAGAGTGTTGGAGCCTGCCCCAGCCTGCCCCCGACACGATCCGGGGGTGAGGGTCTTCCAGGCGACCAACCCTGGGTTACGCAAAGGTCGCCTCTGGGAGAATGCACCGCCAGACACCGAGGAGTTCCCATGCCTGACGTGAAACCCATTCCGGACGGATATACGGCCATCACGCCCTACCTGATCGTTGAGGACGCGGCCGGATATCTGGCGTTCGTAACCCAGGCGTTCGGAGCCGTGGAGCGCCTGCGAGTCCCCATGGGCGAAGGCCTGATCGGCCACGCCGAGGTGGAGATTGACGGCGCCGTGCTGATGCTGTCCGACGCCGCGCCGCCCGACTTTCCCGCCACCAGCTCGCAGATTCATCTCTACGTGGAGGATGTCGACGCCGTCTTCGCCCAGGCCGTCAGCGCGGGCGCGACCGCCGTGGCCGAGCCGGCCGATCAGTTCTACGGCGACCGCATCGCGCGTGTGGCCGATCCGTCGGGGAACCAGTGGTCCATCGCCTGCCACGTCGAGGACGTGGACATGGACGAGTTGATGCGGCGCCTGGCCGCGATGGAGCAGTAGCACGGCGGGCGTCCGCCCGCCCTGACGGATGAACTCGATGATGTCCGGCCAGAACCTCGCTAACCCGCGTCCGTGCGATCTTCTGATTCGCAGCGGGCTGCTCGTCACGATGGACGCCCAGCGCCGCGTCTATCGCTCAGGGGCGATTGCGATTGCGGGATCGCGCATCCTGCACGTCGGACCTGATGCCGGGCTGGCCCGGCAGTTCGACGCGAAGCAAACGCTGGATGCCCGCGGCGGGATCGTGCATCCGGGGTTCATCGACGCGCACAACCACATCGTGCACACGTCCTGTCGCGGCGTGTTCGGCAACATCCACGACACCGGGGCGTCGCCGGTCAATTTCGCCGACTGGAAGGCCGGCGTCACCGCTACCGACGAAGCCGCGGCCACGGCGATGGCCGGCCTGGAGATGCTGCGCAGCGGCTTCACCATGTTCATCGAGCCGGGATCCCTGTTCGCAACGGAGGCCGCGGCGGCGGCGGTGACTCGGGTTGGCCTGCGAGCGCTGGTGGCCTCCTGCTATCTCTGGGACCGGCGGGAGTGCTTTGACGCCATGCCCGCCCTGGAGAGTCCCAGCCTGATGGCCCGCGCGCCGATCGACCGCGACCGCTCGCTGGCCCAGCTTGATGCGGAACTGCACCGCAACAACAACCCCAACGCGCTGGTCCGCGGGTACGTCTTTGTCTACGGGGTTGGAACCGGCTCGCCCGAGCTACTGCGGGCCGCCCATGCCTGCGCCCGCCACCACAACGTGCCGCTGCATCTCCACGCGGGCTACGTCCCCGAGGAAGCCGAGATCTATCGGACCCTCAACGGCGCCAGCCAACTGGTGCACCTGCACGAACTGGGCGTCCTGGACGAGCGCACCGTCATCGTGCATGCCAACGCGCTGGACGAGGCCGAAGAAGCGGCCCTTCACCAGTCCGGCTGCCAGATCGTGTGGTGCCCCACGGCCTTCGCCTCGCTGGGCCTCGCAGGGCGTACGCGCTTCAAGATGGCCGAACGCTATCGGCGGGGAGTGCGCATCGCCCTCGGGACCGACGGCGCCTTCGACGCCACACCCGGCGACACCCTGCAGGCAGCGCACGTTGCGGCCCAATCCCATGCGGACCCGCTCTCGCCCGGATCGCTGCTGGAAATGCAGACCATCAACGCGGCCGCGGCGGCCGGTCTGGAGGCGGACCTGGGAAGCCTGCAGCCGGGCAGGCGCGCGGACATCGTGGTTCGCTCCGCCGACGCCGCCGAGGCCTATCCCGACAACAATCCGCTTCACGCGCTGGCCTTGCGGATGAACGCCGCAAGCGTGGATACGGTGCTGGTCGACGGGGCGCTGGTGTTCAGCGGCGGGCGCTCAACCCGGGTTGACGAACAGGAGGTCTACCGGGACGTCTCAGGTTCGGTCGTTGCCCGGGCGAAGCGGCTCGGAATCGATCTGCAGCCGGAGTGGCCGCTGCTCAGCTAACGCCCTATAGCCCGGTTTCGGTCGCCGACGGCGGTCCCGGCGAGCCGCCGGCGCCCATCGCCACGGCCAGCCCGTACAGCCCACCAAGGGCCGGAATCACCGCAAAAACCACGGGCAGCGCCCAGTCGCCCTTCATCGCGCCCCCCGCGATAGCGGCGGCCAGCGACAGGTCCGCGGCCACGGTCGCCAGCAGCAGCGCGGCAATGGCCAGCACGAGCTTCCGCGAGGCCGTGGACCGCAGCACAAGCAGCAACAGCCCGCCGGCGGCCAGCGGGTGCAGCAGCACCAGCACCAGCCGCGACGCGACGTCGCCTCCGTCGGCAAACGAGCCCACGGCCGCCGTCAGCATGGCCAGCCCCGCGTAGACAATTGCCAGCACCAGCATGACAATCCGCATCGGCTAGGTCCGCTGCGGAGGCGTGCCGGGCAGCGGCCGCGGGTCAGTCGGCATCGGTCTCTTCGCCGGTATAGAAGGCAATCGTGCGCGCGGCCGCGGCCCGGGCCGGGTCAGGCGCCTCACCGCCGGCAATGGCCGCCTCGCCCCAGGCCCGGCCGCTGCCGGTCAGCAGCGCCTTGCCGTCGGGCGACATGGCGAACTCCAGCGGATCCGGTTTTGGCTGATCCGGGTCCGTCAGATGCATGGCCAGCCCCAGCAACCCCATCTCGAAACCCACCCCGGTCGCTCCGGGACCGAAGGTCTCCCAATGCTCGGAGTGGTGGGCCGTGTGGGTAACCGTGAAGCGAGCGCCGTCAGGCCCTTCGTCCGACAGGTCAACGTCCACCCAGGTCACGATGCCGCCGAACTCCCAGGTGATGGCGTAGTGCGAAGGCGGCTGGCAGGCCGTAATGCGGCCCCCCGCGTTGCCTTCCAACTGGTAGCTGCCGCCCAGTTCCAGATTGCCGCTGATGGGCAGAAACCAATTGGGGATGCGCTGCGCATTGGTCGCCGCGTCCCACAGGTCGTCAAGCGTCGTCCGGTAGCTCCGGGCAAGCACCACCGCGTGGGCGGCCTGGCCGTCGCGTTCGAGCGAGGCCATGGAACGATCCACGGCGCGCAGGCTCTCCTCAACATTGAACTTCATGGGTCGTCCTGTATTCCCTCGCAGGTGCGGGACGTAGCGGCCTTTGAATCCACTCTATTCGACGACGGCGCGCAGCGGACCGTCAAGTCGCACGCCTGGGGGGCGCACCCGCTGGGCGGGCAACGGTGTCGGTCGCCAGGGACGCCAAAGCAAGCCGCCGCTCATTCGCTCCTCGCTCACCCTCCGCATCGCACGTCTCTCCCCTCTCCCTTCTCCCCTTCCTCTATCATTCCGCCCAACCCACGCCAGCCCCGCACCAGCCAGAGGAGTCCCCGAATGCCACTGCCCCCACGCATGAAATTCGGAATCTTCCTGGCCCCCTTCCACTGGCTCGGCGAAAACCCCACCCTCGGCCTCGAGCGCGACCTCGAAACCGTCCAGTGGCTCGACCACCTGGGCTACGACGAAGCCTGGATCGGCGAACACCACAGCGCCGGATGGGAAACCATTTCGTCGCCCGAACTCTTCATCGCCACCGCCGCCGAACGCACCCGCCACATCAAGCTCGGCACCGGCGTCATCAGCCTCCCCTACCACCACCCCCTCATGGTCGCCAACCGCATGATCCAGCTCGACCACATCACCCGCGGCCGCGTCATGCTGGGCGTGGGACCCGGCGCCCTCGTGTCCGACGCCTACATGCTCGGCATCGAACCCCTCACCCAGCGCCCCCGCATGGACGAATCCCTCGGCATCATCATGCGGCTCCTCACCGAAACCGAGCCCATCACCTACCAGGCCGAGTGGTTCACCCTGCAACGCGCCATGACCCACCTGCGCCCCTACACCCAGCCCCACTTTCCTATTGCCGTCGCCGCCGCCCAGTCACCCTCCGGCATGCAGCTCGCCGGCAAACACGGCGCCGCCGTCCTATCGCTCGGCATCCGCCCCGGCAGTTCCGAAACCGTCAAGCTCGACTCCTTCTGGCAAATCGCCCTGGACGTCGCCAGAGAGCACGGCAAGACCATGAACCGCCACGACTGGCGCCTCGTCATGCCCGTCCACATCGCCGAATCCCGCCAGGAAGCCATCGAGCAGGCCCGCCAGGGCGCCGCCCGCTTCCAGCGCGACTACTTCGAAGACACCATGGGCTTTGAGAAGACCTTCGACGGTCCCGCCGAGCACCTCATCGACCACATGGTCGACAGCGGCGCCTGGTGCGTTGGCACGCCGGACGATCTGGTCGCCGCCATCCATCGGCTGGATGAATCAAGCGGCGGCTTCGGCGGCCTCCTCGTCATGGCCACCGAGTGGGGCACCCGCGAGCAGGTCCGCCACAGCTACGAACTCATCGCCCGCTACGTCATGCCCCAATTCCAGAACTCCCTCACCAGCCTCACCGCCTCCCAGCAATGGGCCGCCCGCG
>DAOUIX010000085.1:0-8673 GCA_034423235.1 Chloroflexota bacterium
GGCGTGGGCTCCGGTGTGGGCTCGGGCGTGGCCTCGGCGGTCGGCGACGGGGACGCCGTGACCGTCGGAGCTGCCGTCGGCGTGGCCGTCTCGGCGGCGCTGGCCACGGTTACGGGCGTCGGAGTCGCCGTCGGCTCCGGCGCCGGCGTCGGCGTGGCCGCAACCGTCGGAGTCGCCGTTGGCGATGGGGCAGCCGCTGCGGTCGGCGACGGGGACGCCGCGACCGTTGGCGGTGCCGTCGGCGCGGCCGTCTCGGCGGCGCTGGCCACCGTCACGGGCGTGGGCGTCGCCGTCGGCACGGGTGATGCGGTCGCCGCCGGCGTGAGTGGAGCTAGTGAACCGGGCGTCGGGATCGCGGCGACGGTCGGCGCGGCCGGCGGCGCCAGCGTCTGAGGTACCTGAGGCGCGAGGGTCTCGCCGGCGCCTGCCGCCGGCGTCGGCAGCGTCACCGACGCCGGGCTGCGCACGGAAGGCAGAACCACATCCTCGCGCTTGGCCACCGCCACCTTGGCGCGCTCGATCAGATTGCGTCCCACCACGCCGGTCACCACTGAAGTCGCCGCGACGAGCGTGGCGGTACCAATGAAGAGCCTCCGCTGTCGCAGCATCGGGATGGCCGACGGTGGCTCAGTGGCAGCCACTGGCTCCCGGATCAGCGTGACAAGCCACACCAGCGTCGCCACCGCCGACCCAACCGAGACTACGGCCGCGGCCGCCGCATGCAGCGGCGTTGACTGGGCGTCGAACGCGTTTGCCAGACCTGCCAGGACTCCGAATGCCACGAACCCCGCCACGCCCGCCGCTCGCGACCGGAGGGCCACGATGCCGAACGTGGTGCCGAAAATCGCGCTCAGCACCACCAGAAAAATGACAAGCGCCAGCTTGTCGCTGGTGCCGAAGACGCTGATGGCGAACTCTTCCATCGCCCGCGGACTCAGGTCGACGATCCGGCCGCTCATGGACACGAGGAGCGACGGCAAACCGCCAAAGATCCCCGCGTACAACTCGCTGACACCGATAGCCAGCAGTCCGGACAAGAGTCCCGCCAGACCGCCGCGCGCCAGGAAACTCAAACTGGGAAGCTGCCGCCCGTCGCTCGCATCAGCCATCTGTTCCTCCTAGGCGCACAGGGCTCGCATGCTATCGATACGCCCACATGGCCGGACCGGGCGTTCCGTCTATCGCATGGTGTCGTGGCTCGGAATGGTGCGGACGGGCTCCTCGCCGGATCCCAGGGCCCGGACCATGCACGGCATCAGCTTTCGAACACACCAGCCGCCGCAATCGACCGTTCAATAGCGACACGTCATTCTAGAGCGTATTCAATCACTTCGATTCGGCGTGTGGGGACAATCGCGCGAGCCCGCGACGTGCCCGCGCTGCCCTCAAGGAGCGCGCCGTGTGTTTATTCCGGCAGCGCCTGAATCGATCGCAACCGTGCCGATTTGACGAATCTTCGACTTCTATACAATCCTCGTGTCTTGTAGGACACTGCGGATAGTTTTCACCCGTCACGATGGCGGGTCAGGCCGATGAAAGGCACACCCAAGATGTGTAGATCACCCTCGCTGCCCGCGCCTTTGCGCGTGCTGATGCTCCTGACCCTCGTCTCTGCGATGGTGCTCGCAACGCTGGCTCCGGCACTGGCGGATATGCATCCGGCTGCCAAGGACGGTCAGCGGCTTGAAGACCAGTCGGCTGATGTGCAAGCCACCTATCGCGCGGTTTACGGCGATGACGCTGCGGCCAAGTGGATCGAAGAGCACAACGCCGCACTCGAAATGATGATGATGCCCTCCGGCATGGACAACATGTACTACGACCGCATCGTCGCCGTGGCCAACGCGCGTATCGAAGCCGGCAAGGCCAAGGCCATGGATATGGACATGGGCATGGACGACATGAGCAAGGGCATGGACGACATGGGCATGAGCGACGACATGAGCATGAGCGACGACATGAGCATGGGCGACGACATGGGCATGGGCCTGGCGCACCGGATCGCGGCTGACGTGATTAGTCGAGGAACCGAGCAGGCGTTCCTGGCGGGCACCGACACCGGCGTGGTCTACGGCGTCGGGTTGTCGGAAGACGAGATCAACAAGATGTCAATGTCGGACATGATGATGTAGCGCCCAGGCGCGACTTGTCCGATTTTCCGACGCCAGCCGCGCCTGCCGCGGCTGGCGTCGGATGCGTAATCGTCGGTACGGCTCGATCGCCCGGCGCTCCCCAAGGCATACCGCCCGGAGCCTCGCGCACTGTCCCTGGCCTGTGACGGCCGTGGACCGTCCTCGCTCCACGGAGTTGGAAGGCGAATAGCCGTTCAGAGCTGAAAACTGCCGGCAACCAGCCCGGCGCCCTCTGGTCTGGGTGCGGAATCCGGGGTACGCTTCAAACGACGACTCTTTGCCACCGTGCGGAGCCTGAGCGCGTGATCAAGCGACGCGGGTCCTTCCAGATCAAGGTTCGGGACGTGCCCATCGGCGGCGGTGCGCCCGTCGCCGTCCAGTCGATGACCATCACCGATACGCGCGACGTCGATGCCACGGTCGCGCAGATCGAGCGGCTCATGGAACACGGCTGCGACATTGTCCGCCTGGCCGTGCCCGACAAGTACGCCGGCGCCGCCCTGAAGGACATCCGCGCGCGCACCGATGCCCCGCTGGTGGCGGATATCCACTTCGACTATCGCCTCGCGCTCATGGCGGCCGAAGCCGAGTTCGACTGCCTCCGCATCAACCCGGGCAACATCGGTGGGCGCGAAAACGTCGAAAAGGTCGTCCGCGCTTGCAAAGACCGCGATATCCCGATCCGCATCGGCGTGAACTCCGGTTCGATCCAGGAAGCCTGGTCGAAGAAGTTTGACGGTCGCCCGGAAGGCGACGAACTCGTGGACCTCATGGTCGAGGACGCCGTCGAACACGTGAAAATCCTCGAAGACATGAACTTCGACCAGATCAAGATCTCCATGAAGTCCTTCGAGGTCGACGTCACCATCAACGCCTACAAGCAGCTGGCCCAGTTGGTCATGTATCCCTTCCACATCGGCATCACCGAGTCCGGCCCGCCGAGCACCGGGATCATCCGTTCATCGGTGGGCCTGGGCAGCCTGCTGTGGGACGGCTACGGCGACACCATGCGCGTCTCCCTCACCACCGATCCGGTCGAGGAAGTCCGCGTCGCCAACGAGATTCTCAAGGTCCTCGGCCTCAAGACCGTCGGGCCCACCATGGTCTCCTGCCCGTCCTGCGGGCGCTGCGAAATCGACCTCTACGGCCTGGCCGACGCGGTCGAGGACGTGATGAAGGGCGTCAAGCAGCCCATGAAAGTCGCCGTCATGGGCTGCGTCGTCAACGGCCCGGGCGAAGCCATGGACGCCGACCTGGGCATCGCCGGCGGCAAGGGCCGCGCGGTGATCTTCCGCCACGGCGAAATCCTCCAGACCGTGGACGAAGCCGACATGCTGCCCGTGCTCACCGACGAGATCGCCAAGCTCGAAGTGGCAATGGCCGAAACGGCCGAGGTCTCCTGAACCGACCGGTCCGCCGGGACTGAGCGCGTGGCTGAATCGCACCGCGACGGCAAGCCCATGTTCCACGCGGAGTCGCTCGGCCAGTGGCGCGACTGGCTCCACCAGAACCACGACGCCTCCAGCGGGGTCTGGCTGGTCGTCTGGAAAAAGCACTCCGGCAAGCCCGCCCTCGAGTACTCCGACACAGTCGACGAAGCACTGGCCTACGGCTGGATCGATTCGCGCACCAACCGGCTGGACGACCAACGCGCCATGCGCTGGTTCTGTCCCCGCAACCCCGCCAGCCCCTGGTCCCGCATCAACAGGGCCAAGATCGCCCGGCTCGTCGAGGAGTGCCGCCTGCAACCGGCCGGCCAGGCGCTGGTTGACGCCGCCAGGGCCAACGGCGCCTGGACGATCTCCGACGAGATCGAAGACCTCGTGATTCCCGACGACCTGGCCAGGGCCCTGGAATCCAACCCGTCGGCAGAGGCACATTTCACCCGCTTCTCCGCCTCGGCCAAGAAGAACATCCTCTGGTGGATCAAATCCGCAAAAACCCCGCCCACCCGCGCCCGGCGTATCACCACCACCGTTGAACGTGCCGCCGAAAACCGCCTGGCCAACCACCCCAGGGGCCGCGACCACGGTCCGCGCGCCGGCCCTGTCTGAACTAGGTATCCGTGGCCGCCGACCTCGTGCTCGACGGCTGACCAGCACAAGGAGCTCTTGACTAACGATGCTCGCCATACGAAAAGCGCGCCCAGAGCGCGGCGTGGAAGTCGCCCAGGTCGAACGGCCTGAACCTGGCTTCGACGAACTCCTCCTGCGCGTCCGCCGCGCCGGCATCTGCGGCTCCGACCGGCACCTCTACGCCTGGGACTCCTGGGCCGAGCTCAACTTCCCCACACCCTTCACCCTCGGACACGAGATCGTCGGCGAGGTGGCTGCCGTCGGCGCTGCCGCCAAGGGCTTCGACGTGGGTGAGTTGGTCGCCGTCGAAAGTCACATCTTCTGTGGCGTCTGCCGCGCCTGTCGTACCGGCAATGCTCACGTCTGCGAAGACTTGCGCATTCTCGGAATCGACGTCGACGGCGGATTTGCCGAACACGTCGCCGTCCCCGCGCGCGTCGCCTGGAAGGTGCGCCCGGAAATCCCCCTCCAACGCGCCGTCCTGTTCGAGCCGTTGGGCAACGCCGTCCACGCTGCCATGCGCTACGACGTCTCCGGCCAGCCCATCGCCGTCTACGGCTGCGGACCCATGGGCCTCATGTCAATCGCCGTTGCCCACTCGGTCGGCGCCTATCCGATCGTGGCCAGTGACATATCCGCCTATCGTCGCGGCCTGGCCGAAACCATGGGCGCCCATGCCACCCTGGATGCCGCCTCGCCGTCGTTCGAGTCGGACCTCTTCGACGCCCTGGGCAGCCGCCCAACCGTCAGCCTGGAAATGTCCGGCCACCCGGATGCCTTCCGCCAGGCGCTCCGTCTCTCGGCCAACGCCGGCAAAGTTGTACTGCTGGGCATCCCACCGACGCCGGTATCCATCAACCTCGCCGACGACCTGCTCTTCAAGGGCCTGGAGGTCTACGGCGTCACCGGCCGCCTGATCTGGGACACCTGGTATCGCACCGAAGCCTTCCTCATCCGGCACGGCGACGCCCTGGACCCTATGCTCACCCACACCTTCCCGCTGGCGCACTTCGAAATCGCCATGGATACGATCAACACTGGCCAGTGCGGCAAAGTCCTGCTGGAGATGGATGCGTAGCCTGCAAGCGAACCGCCCGCAACTGTCCCCTAGGCCGATTCGAACCTTCAGGAGACCGAGATGAAACTGGCGCTATCCGGACGAGTCGTCGAAGCTCCCCACGAAAAAACCCGGGCCCTGATCGATCTGCCTGACCTGGCCGAAGCCGCCGCCCGCATCGGCTACGGGGCCCTCGAAGTCCGCAACTCGCAGCTCGAAGTTGGCGCTACGCTGGCCCGCGTCACCGAAATCCGCCAGGCCCTCGACGAAAACGGCCTGGCGGCCTGCTGTCTCGTGGCCGACTCCGCCACCGAAGGCCGCTTCAGCCCGCGCTTCGACGAATACCTCGACCTCGCCCTCCGCATCGGCGCCGAGCGTATCCGCCCCAGCATTGGCTCCATCGAGCAAATCCCCCTGGTCCGTGAGGCCGCCGACAGGGCCGCCGCCTTCGGCGTCGACCTCGTCCAGTTCACCCACCACGGCACCCCCTTCAACACCGTCGCCGGCTCCCTCGACATGCTGCGCCGCGTAAACCGCGGCAACGTCGGCCTCGTCTTCGAACCGGCCAACCTCTACATCGAAGGCCAGGACTACCTGGAATCCGCCGTCCGCGCCCTGGTCCCCCACATCAAGCATGCCGAAGTCCAGAACATGCTCCTGGTCGGACCGGACGAGGGCATTCCCATCAGCGCCCAGGGCGGCTACGTCCAGTACCGGAACCTGCGCGTGGACGACCCGCGCGGCGTCGACATTCCCGGCGTGGTTGGCTGCCTCACGGCCATCGGCTACGACGGCTGGCTGGTCATGCACAGCCCCAACTTCGACGGACTCGATCCCCTCGCCTACGCCGCCCAGGCCCACGACTATCTGCGCGGCCTAATCGACGCCTGAAGGCCAGCCGCGCGGAAAGGGGCCGCCATCCACCCGGTGCTACGCTGAGCCAAAGTTCGGTTTTTGTCCGGCAGCGCGCGAGGGGAGGCGCTTGACGACAACCGAGCCTAAGCTGACGCCCCTGCGGCGTCAGTTTCTTGACATAAAACAGCAGCAGCCCGACGCGATCCTGCTCTTTCGCCTCGGCGACTTCTACGAGATGTTCGACGAGGACGCCGAACGCGCCGCCGCCGTCCTGCAGATCGTCCTCACCTCCCGCGAGTTCGGCAAAGGCAACCGCGTGTCCATGTGCGGCGTCCCTTACCACGCCGCCCCCACCTACATCGGACGCCTCATCGAGGCCGGCCTGCGCGTCGCCGTCTGCGATCAGGTCGGCGAAGTCGGCCGCGGCCTCGTCGAACGCCAGGTCACCCGCGTCATCACACCAGGCACAGTTGTTGACGAGGACTGGCTCCAGCCCGAATCCAACAACTACCTGGCCGTAGCCGTTGGCGATGGCGACGCCCGCGGCCTGGCCTACGCCGACATCACCACCGGCGATCTGGCCGCCTGCCAGGCCACTCCCCAGGCCCTGGCCCGCGAACTCGCCCGCCTCGACGCCCGCGAGACCCTAACCCTCGGTCTCCCCGATGGCGAAGTCCCCACGGGCGTCCCCCAGGACGACCAGGCCTGGCTGCGCGATCCCGCCGCCGCTCGCGAAATGGTCGCCCGCCACTTCCAGGTCCGCGACCTCGAAGGCCTCGGCCTGCAGGGCCGCCCCCTCGCCACTCACGCCGTGGGCGTCCTTTTGCGCTACGTCGAGGACACCGACCCCGCCGCTCTCCACGTCCTCACCGGCGTCCATGTCTACGGCACGTCCGACTTCATGGAGCTCGACGCCTTCACCCGCCGCAACCTCGAGCTCGAAACCGCCGGCCGCGACGCCCGCCGCGAAGGCAGCCTCCTGGCCGTCCTCGACCGCACCCACACCCCCATGGGCGCCCGCCGCCTGCGCGAACAGCTCACCCGCCCGCTGATCGACCGCGCCCGCCTCGAACAGCGCCTCGACCGTGTCCAGATTCTTCTCGATGACCCGGCCCTGCGCGCACTCGTGCAAGCCGCCCTGGATCGTGTTGGCGACCTAGAGCGCCTGGCCAACCGCGTCGTTCGCCGGGCGGTCTCTGCCTCCGACGTCCGTCACTTGGCCGCGGCCCTCGACGCCGTAACCGAACTGCGCAAGACGCTGAACGCGGAAAAGCCAGCCCTAACGGATCTTCGAGACGCCCTCGATCCCTGCACCGAAGCTCGGGCACTGATCGAACGCGCCATCACCGAACGCGGCAACCAGATCATCCGCCCCGGCTACAGCGCCGAACTCGATCGTGTCGTCGACGCTGCGACCGAGGCCAGGGGCTGGATCGCCGGCCTCGAGCGACGCGAACGCGAAGGTACCGGCCTGCGCGGGCTCAAGGTCGGCTACAACCGCGTTTTCGGTTACTACCTGGAAGTCGGCCGCGCCTACAGCGAGCAGGTGCCGGAGGCCTATCAGCGCCGCCAGACCCTCGCCAACGCCGAGCGCTATGTCACCCCCGAACTCAAGGAATACGAGTCCCGTGTCCTCGGCGCCGAGGAACGCATCGCCGAGCTTGAGCACACCCTGTTCGACGAAGTCGTCGAACGCCTCAGTGCTGACGGCCCCGCCCTCCAGCGCACCGCCCATGCGCTGGCCGCCCTGGACGTAGCCACCAGTTTGGCCGAAGTGGCCGAACGTCAAGCCTACGTCCGTCCTGAGCTAAGCGACGGCGACTGCCTGGAGATCGAGTCCGGCCGCCATCCCGTCGTCGAGCTCGCCCAGCACGAACGCTTCGTCCCCAACGACTCGTTCCTGGACCCTGCCGAGCGCCAGATCGCCGTCCTCACCGGCCCCAACATGGCCGGCAAGTCCACCTATCTCCGCCAGGTCGCCCTGATCGTCCTCATGGCCCAGGTCGGCAGCTTCGTCCCCGCCGCCCGCGCGTCCATCGGCATCGTTGACCGCATCTTCACCCGCGTCGGTGCCCACGACGACCTCGCGGCCGGCGCCAGCACCTTCATGGTCGAGATGCTGGAACTCGCCGCCATCCTCGCCCAGGCCACCCCCCGCAGCCTCATCGTGCTGGACGAAATCGGCCGCGGCACCAGCACCTACGACGGCATTTCCGTCGCCCGCGCCGTCATCGAGCACCTCCACAACCACCCGCGCCTGCGCGCCCGCACAATCTTCGCCACCCACTACCACGAGCTCACCGCCGTGGCCGATTTGCTCCCCCGCGTTCATAACCTCAACGCCTCCGCAATCGAGCAGGACGGCCAGGTGGTCTTCCTCCGCCGCGTCATGCCCGGCGCCGCCGACCGCAGCTTCGGCGTCCACGTCGCCGATATGGCCGGCCTCCCGTCCACCATCATCCGCCGCGCTGCCGCCATCCTCAGCGACCTCGAAACCCAGTCCAACGGCCGGCCCTCGCCCACCCAGCTCAGCCTCCTGCCGCCCCCCGAACAC
>DAOUIX010000086.1:0-1928 GCA_034423235.1 Chloroflexota bacterium
GGGCGAGTCCGCCGTGGCCTACGTGCAGCGGCTGGGCAGCGCCTAGGCCTGGGCCGCCGCCTCGCGCCGGCGAAGGATTGCGCGCGGGAGTGCGTAGCGGACGACCTCGGTGGAGATGATGCGGGCGCTGCGGTCCGCCAGCGGCAGGTCAACCGGCTGATTGCCGCGCCGTTCGGACTCGCGGATGGCGATGGCGATTTCCAGAGCCTCGAGCGCGTCCTCGCCACTGCAGCGTGGGGCGTCCCCGGACTCGATGCAGTGGATGAGGTCGTAGACCGCATTGACTCCGCTGCTATGGCGTCGTACCGGCGGCGGGAAGTGACGGCGGACGAAGCTGCGGCGTTCCCGAAGCCGCTGGTAGCCCTCCAACGCCTCGTGCGCCGTCCATACCTGGATGCTGCGGGCGTCGTCGATGATGCGGATCATGCCGTGGGTGCCCACGATGTCATGGGAATTCTCGTTTGGGCCATTGTCGTAGGCGCGCACGTAGCCGCGAACATTGCCGGGAAACCTGAGAAGACCGGCGCCCGTGAAGTCGTTGTCGGGGTTGGCCTCGTCGAGTTCCGCCTCGCCGACGACCGAGACGGCGCGCTCGGGCACAAACATGGTGAGCGTTGTAATCAGGTGGCTGCCGTTGTGGGAGAGGCTGTACCCGGCTCGGGAATCCACGGACACCACATCGCCGATCGCGCCTTCGTCGAGCAGGGACTTGACCTGCAGGTAGTCATCGTGCCAGCGGCGGATGCAGTTGACGGCCAGCGCAATGTTGGCCCGCTTGCAGGCGTCGATGGCGGCATCCGCCTCGGCCAGGGAGAACGTGATGGGCTTTTCTGCCCATATGGCGCGGACGCCGTAGCCGCCGTTGGCGATCTCCAGCAGGATATCGCCGCGCGGCTTGGCCGTGGTGCACACGCTGACGATGTCCGGCCGGGTCTCTTCCAGCATCTCGCGGTAGTCCTCGAAGAGGGCGTCAATCCCCCACTTGGCCCGAGCCGCTTCGCGCTGCTCGGCCCAGGTATCCGAGAGACCGACGATCTCGATCTCCGGGACGGCCGCCATACAGCCGATGTGGGCGTGCGGCAGGTGCCAGCCGTCGTACTTGTTGCGCTCTTCGTCCCAGGTGCTGGCGATGCGTCCGAGTCCGATCACAGCCGCTCTCACCCTGGCCATCAGAACGCCTCCCCTGCCTGCGTGGCGGCGACGGTTTCGCCCCGGCGGAGAATCGCTCGGGGCACTTCGGACACGACGACTTCGTGCGAGACGATGCCGAGGGTCCGGTCTTTGAGCGGCAGGTCCACGCGGCCTCCGCCCTTTCGATGGGATTCGCGGACGGCGATGGCGACTTCGAGCGCTTCGCGCGCGTCTTCGCCGGTACAGCGGGAGTCTTCGCCGGTCTCGATGCAGTCCATCAGGTCGTACAGCACGTTCACGCCGGCCGCCTGCGGCTTGTGGCTGGGGCGGAAAAAGTGGCAGGCCGGCGCCGGGTTGCGCTGGCCGGGCAGGCCCTCCTCGATCCGCCACAGCTCAGGGCTGCGGCTGTCGTCCATGAGGCGGATCATGCCTTCGGTGCCGGTGATGTCGTAGGAGAGTTCCAGCGCTCCCGCGCGCATGCCGTGAAACATGCCGCGCACGCCGTTGTGACAGACGAAATAGCCATTGCCGGCGAAATCGTTGTCGCCGGCCACGGCCTCGTCGCTCTCGGCCTCGCCGGCGACCCAGGCGACCCGCGAATCGGTAAACATGGTGAGGCGGGTAATCAAGTGACTGCCATTGTGGGAGAGATTGCAGGACCGGCCGCCCTGCACGTGCAGCACGTCCCCGATGAATCCGTCGTCGATCAGTTCGCGGGCCTGGATGAAGCTGTCCTTCCAGCAGTGGGTGCAGTTGACGGCCAGGTGAATGCCGGCCCGGCGACAGGCGGCGATCAC
>DAOUIX010000087.1:0-31842 GCA_034423235.1 Chloroflexota bacterium
GAGGATGGGCCAGTGGGTGGCCGTTCGGGGGCTCGGACATGGCACGGCGAGGCCGCGGCGGGGTGCGGGTACCGGAAGGATGAGGCGAGACAGCAGGCAGCAAAGGAGGTATGGCAGGCGGACGAAGGCGATGTGAACGGGAAGCTCCGAGAGGCGGCTATGGGTGTAGTAGCCGATTGTACACCAAGTGGTTACGAGAAGCAAGGCTGGGCGCGGCCGGGTCGTGGGTCGCAGCGTTCCGAATGGTGACGGGGGGCCGGGATGGGTTGCACTGCGGGGCGGCCCTCGGGCCGCCGAGGTGTTCACCGCGTTTCCGGCCAAGTGTTCAGTTTTGGGCCAAATGTGTTCAGTTTTCCGCCCGATGTGTTCACTTTTCGGCTCAATGTGTTCAGTTTCTGGGCTGATGTGTTCAGTCTTCGCCGAAATGTGTCCACCTTTTTCCGCCAGTTCGACCTCGATGTGTCAACTCAACCCGCGCATGTGTCAACTTTTCCGCCGATTTGCCCGGAATGTGTCAACTCAGTGCGCGCAAGTGTCAACCCGGTCCGTTGGTGGGGATGCGAGCCGTTCTGGTGCACGATGATCGGCACGGCGTAGGGCTACTGGCGGCCTCCCAGCGGCACGTCGCGGCCTTCGTCGAGGTCCAGGCGGTCGAACTGGCGGCTCACGTCGGTGCGGTGTGACTGGCCGATGTCGGCCATGAACTGCCAGAAGCGCTCGCGGGCCGCGTCGTCGTCCGGCGTCCGCGTCATCATCTCGTGGTTGAACGCCATGATCTCGGTGGCGGAGCGGGGCCGCATCCGTGCCTTGATCCAGGCCCAGACTTCCTCGTCGCCGTCGCGCGCGGCCACGGCGTCGACAAAGTCCTGCGGCTCGATCCCCAGGAACTCCAGCAGCATCCCGGAAAAGAAGGTGCGCGAAATGTAGTCGCCCAGCTTGCCGTCGATCTCGGCGCGCACCTTGTCGATGGCCCGCGGCAGAAACACGATCCCGTGCATCGATTCATACGGACTGCGCGGGACGCCATTTACCAGATCCATTGGGTGTCTCCCTCAACAGAGCCGATATCTCGACCGGCCGGATGTTGATAGTGAGTCTCCGCCCGGCGTTCGGCAACCCCGCCGGGGGTCCCGCGATGCCGTACGAGGAGCGCGCGGAGGTTGCGGCTCGAGTCAGGCGCGTTATGGAGTAGGCGCGGGCAGCGGTCGTTGCGGGTGGCCGGCTGGCACCATGAGGTTGGTTGTTCGCTACCGTGCCAGGCGCTGCCATGAAGATTGCCGATATTCAGTTCTATTCGTTCAATCCGGGCCGTCGGAACCTGGAGGTGGTGCGGATCGAGTCGGACAACGGCTATTACGGCTGGGGTGAGATCGGCCTGACCTCGCGGGACCGGGCGGTGCGCGGGGCCGTGTCGCACTTTCGCGACTTCCTGATCGGGCAGGACCCGCGGCGGATCGGCCGGATCTGGCAGGAGACCTACCGCAGCCAGTACTTCGAGGGCGGGCGCGTGCTGACCAGCGCCATGTCGGCCATTGACATCGCTCTGCACGACCTGGTGGCCAAGAGTCTCGGGATTCCCGTCTACCAGCTACTGGGCGGCAAGCAGCGGGACTTTGTGCCGTGTTTCGTCACCACGAACTCACGGAACCAGGATGACCTGGTCGAGGAGGTGAAGGGCCTGGTGGCGGACGGCTGGGAGTGCATCCGCACCCTGGTCTGGGGCCTCTGGGAGACCGAGGGGCAGGTCTTCGAGCCGCGGGAGTCCGTCGCCATCACCGCCGAGTGGCATACGGCCATACGCGATGCGGTGGGGCCGGGACCGGTTATCGGACCCGACTACCACCACCGGCTGAGCGTGGCCGAGGCGGCCTCCTATTGCCAGCGCATGCCGCCGGGGACCATCGACTTCCTGGAGGAGCCGATCCGCGATGAGACGCCGGCGGCCTACGCGACGCTGCGGTCAATGACCGACATCCCGTTCGCCATTGGCGAGGAGTTCTCCAGCAAGTGGCAGTTCGCGCCGTATATCGAGCAGGGGCTGACCAACTTTGCCCGGCTGGACATCTGCAACGTGGGCGGATTCACCGAGGCCATGAAGGTGGCGGGCTGGTGCGAGACGCACTACATCGACCTGATGCCGCATAACCCGCTGGGGCCGGTCTGCACCGCCGCGAGCGTGCAGCTGGGCGCGGCCGTGCCCAATTGGGCGTGGCTGGAAGACCGTACGGTTGACCTGGGCCGGCTGTACTCGGATGAGATCTTTCCCGTCCAACCGAAGCTGGACGGGGTCTGGTATCCGGTGCTCGACACTCCCGGCCTGGGCGTGGAGATCGACCTGGACGTCATCAAGGAGATCCCCTCCCGCCAGACCGAAACCCCGCATACGGTGCGACCGGACGGCTCGGTGACGAACTTCTGAGCGTCGTGGGCACAATGAACAAGGCTTTCCACGGCCATATGAACCGCCGGAGAGACCCCTGCGTAACCTGAGGCTGGGTGCCCGGAAGACCCCTCACCGCATTCCGGCCGAAGGCGGCCGGGTCCTTCGGCAAGCTCAGGACAGGTTCTGCCTCTCCCCTTGGAGAGGGTGAAGAGCGGCCCGCCTTCGAGTTGGAGAGTCGTAATGCAAGAGTCTCCGAGGCGAGGTACGAAGAGGTGACCTCACGCTCGGTTGCGTGTCAGACCGGTTCGTCGTCGCGCCATCGATCCATTCCGCAGATTCGGGTAGGCGCTCGACGGGCCGAGGGGCCAACGCGACGAGGATCGGCGGTGCTGGGTGTCGGGGTTGACCAGGTATCAGTCGGACGGAGTAACGCGGCTGGACAGCACGCCTTCAATCACGCCTTCGATGCGCGAGACCCGTTCAGTCAGTCCGTCGACGCGACCGGACAACGCGTGCACATCCTGGCGAAGTTGCGGGATAGCCTCGACTTGCTCTTGAATCTTGTCCAGCACCGCCCCAAGCCTGAATGCCACCCCGACGAATGTGACGAGCATGGCTGCTCCAACGCTGACAATCGTCACAACAATGGGGGTGGCGTCCATGGGCGGGTCCTCCGTGACAGGGATTGCTGTTCCCCGCCGATCAGGTGACAACGAGTCAGTGGTTAGTGAACAACCGCCCTGCAGCATTGTAGGCGGGGATGTCCCCGGTTTTTTGGGTGGCGATGATCTGTGAGTAGCGAAGGCGTTGCCGATAGAGCGAGCGGCGTTGTTGAAGAGTCTCATTGAGCGAGATCGATGCGATGGGCTTGCGGCGTGTGACAAGCTTCAGGTCGTCAGATGGCGACCGAGGCCGATGCCGCCTGAGCGGGAAACGGGGTGCCGGATGATCCGAGCGGGGGCTCGGCTCCTGCGGTGCGGGGTCCTGTTCGCGGCGTTGCTGCTGGTGGCGTGTGGGGAGCCGGCCAGCAGGACGCCGGTTGTCGACGGCCGTGACGACGGTGTGTATGCCGAACGGCGCTCGAAGCTCATGGCTGAAATCCGGGCGTCGGAGCGCGGGATTTCGGAGCCGGTGCTGGCGGCCGTTGAGCGCGTTGATCGGCACCGGTTCGTGCGGCCGGAGAACGTGAACGAGGCCTATGAGAACCGGCCGTTGCCGATCGGCGAGGGGCAGACGATCTCGCAGCCGCTGATCGTGGCGATGATGACGGAGGCGCTGGGGATTTCGCCGGGGGACCGGGTGCTGGAGATCGGGACCGGGTCGGGATACCAGGCGGCGGTGTTGGCGGAGATGGGCGCCAAGGTCTATAGCGTGGAGATTATTCCGGCGCTGGCCGAATGGTCGGAGGAGAACCTGCGGGGCGCGGGTTACGAGGGGATTGAGCAGCGAACGGACGACGGCTATTTCGGCTGGGAGGACGAGGCGCCGTTTGACGGGATTATCGTGACGGCGGCGCCCGACCATGTGCCGCAGCCCCTGATCCGACAGCTCAAGATTGGCGGGCGGATGATCGTGCCGGTGGGTCCGCCGGGGTTTTACCAGACGCTCTGGCAGATCGAGCAGACGGCGGATGGGGTAGTGGCGGAGAACCTTGGGCTGGTGCGGTTCGTTCCGCTTACCGGGGAGATGTCGGCCGAGGATCCGTAGCGCGCCAGAGCGACGCCTGCGTAATTCGAGGGTGGGTGCCCGGAAGACCCTCTCGCCCCGGGAGAGACCCTTGCGTAACCCGGGGGTGGGTTCCCGGAAGACCCCTCAGCCTCTCCCCCAAGAGAGACCTTTGCGTAACTCCAGGCTGGTTGCCCGGAAGACCCTCACCCCAACCCTCTCCCACGGGGAGAGGGAGAAAGAACGGCCGCTCATTAGAAGACGAGAGTCGTTACGTAATGGTCTCCGAGGAAAGGGACTAAGGGACGGCTACACCATTAGGGGTCCGGGGCGTTGTGCACGGGTCGCCATAGGGGCGCGGCGAGGGTGTAGGCGAGGGCTGCGCCGAGGAGGGTCCAGACGAAGCCGATGGAGACGATGAGGATGGCGGCGACGAAGGCGGAGGCGACGGAGGCGGTGCCGTTGACAGCCCAGGCCCAGGAGATGGCCGAACGGTCATTGGCCAGGGCGCGGATGGCGGCCGGCATGACGGTGCCCAGGGCCAGGGACGGCGAGGCCGCCAGGACAGCCGAGGCCAGGCGAACGGCCAGGGGCGCACCCAGTGCCAATGGCGCCGCCAGCAGCAGCCCAGCCAGGAGAAACACGCTGATTGCAGCCATGAGTGCGGCCGTCCGCGGGTGAGGCCGCCACCAGCGCGAGGTCAGGCTGCCGAGACCGGCCCAGGCGAGCATGGCGGCGATGCCGGTGGCGAAGGCGACGGTGGGGGCGTCGAGCACGAGGATGAGGCGTTGCAGCAGGGCAATCTGGGTGGCGGTAAAGGCAACGCCGGCGGCGGCGACGAAGGCGAGACGGCGGAGGCCTACACGGGTTGCACCGCGTCGGCGTTGGCCCATGAGCGGGGCGATCATGGTGAGGACGGCCGCGCCGGTGGCCGCCGCCGCCAGCGGGACCAGGACCAGGAATCCGGCTCCGCCGAAGGGTTGCCAGGTGCGTCCGGTGGTGGACAGGACTTCGCGCCACTGGGTCCAGTCGAAGTAGTGGAAGAAGTAGGGGCGGTCGTCGGTGACGGGCGTCCAGGTTGCCGGGGTCGACTCGCCACGGACGACGGCCTGGAAGGCCCGGAAGAGCCCGGTGTCGGGCAGGCGATTGAAGCGGTTTGAGTCGGCTTCGTCGAGGTTCGTGTGAAACACCCAGTCGAAGCCGTCACGCTCGAAACCGCTCGTCCGCGCCTGGCGCTCCGCAGGGGTGAAGGCGGTTGGGGAGGCGACCATGGTGACGACTTCGAGGGAGCGCCAGGCCAGGACGTGGGCGGCGGGATCGGCGACACCTGACTGGCGGAGGGCGTCGAGCAGGGATGCCCACATGCGGACGGACTCGGATGGGGTGGCCTGCAGCCAGCGGGTGACGACGAGCCGGCCGTTGGGCGCCAGGGCGCGCCAGCCGTCGGCGAGGGCGTCGCGTGTCAGGGCGTAGGTCTCGCGGAGACCGAAGGTTCCGGCGGCTACGCCCTGGAAGGATTCGCGGAGGGGCCAGACGATCAGGTCGTAGGCGGCGGCCGACCTCAGAGCTGAGCGGACGCCTTGATCGAGGGTGCGGACGCGATCATCGTTGAGCACCGTGTCGTCACCGGCAGCTTGCCAGGCCTGGCGGAGGGCGGCGTCGGGTTGGACGAGGTCGATTTCGTCGATGCCGGCTCGGAGCAGGACGGCGGCATCAAATGCGCCGATGGGATCGAGCAGCAGGGCCGAGTCCGCGGGCCGCACGGTGATGGCATGGGCGAGGGGGACGTGGTCCAGGGCTTCGGTGAGTGGGACGTCAAGCGCCGCCGCGTTGCCGCCGTCGACGGTCAGGCCAAGGCGGGGTCGGGGGACGGATCCCGTGTAGTTGAGGCTCAAGCCGGTTGCGGTGCGGAAGCCGGCGTTCTGGAGGATGTCGACGCGGGAGTTGGGCGACAGAGTGGTTTCGAGGCGGCGGGCGTCGGGGCGCTGCAGGGCCTGGGCGAGCTGTGAGTGGACGGAGACTCGTGGTCCTGCCGGAGCGACGGCGATGGCTACGGCGATGAGGCCCAATCCCGACAGGCCGGCGATGGTGGCCGGCAGTCGAGCGGCCAGGAGCAGCGGTGCGGCCATTGCCAGCGCGCCGGCGAGCAGGATCGTGGCGGCCGATCCAACGAGGCCAAGGAGCGGCACGGCCAGGGCCGCGCCGGCGGCCGACCCGGCGAGACTGGCGCCGTAGGTTGTGCCCGCACCCGCCGGGCTGTGGCGCAATGCCGCAACGACGGCCACCCCTGCGCACGTGAACGGGACGGCGGCCACGATGAAGAAGAGGGCCAGCCATCCCAGCTGGCTGGCGTCGGCGCCGATCCGATAGGTGTCCAGGGGAATGCGGTCGGCCGTGACGTAGGCGCCGACGGCGGTGAGGGCGAAGAGCGCACCGGCCCAGCCGATCGCCGCTTGCGGCGTGGCGCGGGCCAGGCGCGCTGAAGTTGCCGTGAGGGTTCCCGCCGCGCCGATGCCCAGCAGGGCCATGGCGATGGCGCCGAAGGCGAAGTGGTGGCCTTGCGCGATGGCGTAGACGCGGGTGAGGGCGATCTCGAACAGCAAACTGGCCGCCGAAACCAGGACCAGTCCGCCGACGAGCCTGTACCTCACCGAACCTCGACCGTCGTGATGTGCCGCTCGGTAGATCGTCACACGCGAGGTGGCTTTTGCCTGCCGATGGTCAGCCGACTCGAGCCATCTCATTCGGTACGCGTAGTACCCGCCTAACCGTCTCGGAGACCTTTGCGTAACCCGAGGCTGGTTGCGCGGAAGACCCTCACCCTGACCCTCTCCCAGCGGGAGAGGGAGAAGGAGCAGCGGCACCGGCGAGGAGCCTGGGCGCTACGCAAGGGTCTCTCTCGGGCTGGGGTTAGCTGCCTTCGTCACTGCGCGTGAGTTCGATGCGGTGTTCGCCGGGTGATAGCCGGACGCTGACGGTATCCGGGGTTCGGTGTACGCCGGCGTCGGGGTTCCGCAGGTCGTGGATCCGGTCGTTGACGACGAGCGTTTGTGGCCGTTCGGCGTCGCGATCCAGCGTGACGTCGGCTTCCACGCCGTCGGGGAGGTTGGCGGTGAGGGCCAGGCCGGTGCCGGTTCGTTCCCAGGACACTCGCAGGTCGCCGTGGGGCGTGGGGACCACACCGTTGGCCCAGTCCAGCACGCCGGGGCGGGGGTGAATCCGGCAGATCTGGAATCCCGGACCGGTTGGGGTCACGCCCAGAAGATCGGTCGTAAGCGCCACGCCAGCTCCCACCGCGCTTACATGGGTAAGGCTGCGCGGAGCGGCGTGACGCATCTGGTGGCGCGTGGCGACCTGTTCGTCCGAGGTGATGGGATCGTGATGCGACAGGAAGGGGCCCCAGGCCTCCCAGACCGTGGGGTTGTCCATGAGTTCGAGCATGGGGCGAAAGCGCTCGCGGACCCCGTCCAGGGCCCGCGCCGACAGCCCGACGCGAAGCAGCGCGGTTAGCACGTCGCCGAAGTAGGCGGGAGTTGCCGGCGTCAGCGACGGATCCCGGGCGCTGAGCCTGGCAGCGATCCGCTCGGCCTGTTGGGGCGTCGCCAAGCCGTGGATCAGGGCGAGGGCGTTGCCGTGTTCGCTGGCGAGTCCCGTTAGATTTCCGCGGTGGTGGCTGTCTTCGAACAGGCCGCGGTCGGGGTTCCAAAAGACGCGGCGAATCTGTGCCCGAACCGATTGCGCGATGCCGTTCCAGCGGCGCGCGTCTGCCGGCCGGCCAAGCTGCCCGGCCAGCCAGGCCGCAGCCTCCAGGCCAATGACGTAGAAGATGTTGGTGCCCAGGTTGGCGCCTCGCAGGTCCACGGGCGCCCAGTCCAGCCAGTTCCAGCCGGGCAGGTCGCGCAGCAGACCCAGGCTGTCCCGGTACGGTTCGAACCAGTCGATCTGCCGCCGCACGCTGGGGTACAGGTCTTCCGCTACTTCGCGTCGCCCGGTAAAGAGGTAGTGCTCACGGACGTTCAGGCTCCAGGCCAGCAGGTGCTGGGGGATGAAGATTCGTGGATCGATCCGGGCCGGCGGGAAGGTGATCTCCAGCCTGCCGTCGCCCCGATCCGTGGCGGGAAAGGTTCGCAGCAGCCGGTCGGCCAGCGGCAAATCGCCGTAGGCGAGGTACATGCCCTGGATGCCCTGGCGCGGGTCGCCGCCGGCCCATTGCGCGCGCTCGCGCCAGGCGTCGCCGGTCAAGGTGTCTTCCATGTTCAGATAGACGGTGTCGGCGCAGGCGAAGGCGCCGCGCCGCTCGGCCGGGTACTCGTACGAGTTGAGCGAGATGCCGCGAATGCGAACCGGAGTATCGGGGCTGCGGACGGTTAGATGCAGGTAGCGGAACTGGCGATAGGCCGCCACCTCCCAGACCTGCTCACCGGCGCGGGTCAGGTAGCGGTCGGCAATTGGGAGCCTGGACGGCACGCGGTTATCGACCAACAGTTGGTCGTAGGTCAGGTCCAGCTTCGCGCCCGGTGGGGCGTCCAGCAGGATGCGTGGGAAGCCAAATACTTGGCGACCGAAGTCAAGCACCAGGAAGGGCTGGCGGATGCCGTGCCCGGCGACGACGGCGCCCTGGAACACGGCGGCCGTGTCGTCGCCGGTGAGGACGGCTTCCGGCTGCTCCGCACGCGCGTGTTCCAGGGGAAGCCGGAGCTCGGCGGCCAGGAGGCGCGCCACGTCGAGGCTTGATCGGCGCCGGCGTTTCGTGGGCGGGCCGTAGGCGAACGCGGGGGGTTCCTGATCGATTACCTCGCCGACCGTCACCACCCGGGCGGGTCGTACCTCGCGCTCTCGCAGCAGCGGCGTCGAACGCGGCTCCAGCAGGAACCAGTCCAACTCGCGGGGTGGAATCTCCCAGGCCGGGGACCAGCCCGAGTCGTCGAATCCCAGCCGCATCCAGTCTGGAGGGTCGGCGTTGGCGTCGTAGACCTCGGGGCTGCCGAAGGTTCCCTCGAGCGGCGGCACGTCCCGGCTCCAAGCCGCGGCCGGTCGCAGCTTCCAGCGGGAATCAGTGCCAACCACCTCGGACGTGCCGTCGGGTCGTGAGATCTCCAGTTCAGCCCAGAGGCCGGCGCGTTCGCCCACGGTGTAGGCGTTGCCGCTCTGCGAGTGCCAGCCCTCGCCCCGAGCCGCCGCGCCGTAGTGGTAGGCGCGAACCGCGATGACGTTGGCGCCGGAACGGAGGCTGGAGGTCAGGTCGTACGTGTCGTAGCTCTTGCGCCGGGGATCGCTGCGAGCCGGGCCGCGGCCCATGAATGCCCCGTTGACGTACAAGACGTAACGATCCGATGCCGTGATGTGCAGGCGCGCCCGGCTGGGCTGCCGGGCGAGCGCAAATGAGCGGCGGGCATACAGATAGCAGTGGTAGGGCCTGGGCTCGCCCTGGCACCAGATCCAGACCCCGGTCCGTTGACTCGACGGAGACACCCCGGCCGTCATCCGCAAGCCTCCAGGCCGCAGCGACCGCGGTCGGTGGCTCCAAACATAGAGCATGGTGACGATGTCCGCCCGGAGCGCAGGGTGTGACAAGCTGCGAAGCGCCGGTTTTCGACCGCTATGGATTGCAGGTGTTCTGGAAGCGGCGGCGTGGGCGCGAGAAGTTGATGGCCGAGATTCGGCGGGCCGGCATTGTGCATTCCGAGCCGGTGCTGGACGCCTTGGAGCGGGTGGAGCGCCGCCACTTTGTCAGGCCCGTTGACGAGCGCGAGGCCTACGACAACGCGCCGCTGCCGATCGGACGGGGCCAGACCATTTCGCAGCCGCTGGTGGTGGCGTTGATGTCGGAGGCGCTGGCCATTGGGTCAGGCGACCGGGTGCTGGAGATCGGGACGGGGTCGGGGTACCAGGCGGCGGTGCTGGCCGAGATGGGCGCCAGGGTATTCAGCGTGGAGATCATCCCCACGCTGGCGGACTGGGCGGCGGCAAACCTTCGGGACGCCGAGTACCACGATGTCGAGCTGCGCACCGCCGACGGCTTTTTCGGCTGGGAAGAGCACGCGCCCTACGACGCCATCATCGTTACGGCGGCGGCCAGCCGGATTCCACGCCCGCTGATCCCGCAGTTGCGTGTCGGGGGCCGGCTGGTCGTTCCCGTGGGTTCGAACGCCTGGGATCAAACGCTGTGGGTGGTGGAGCGGACCGAGGAGGGCGAATCGTCCACCAACCTCGGCCCGGTGCGGTTTGTGCCGCTCACCGGCGACGGGCAAAACGCCGCAGGCTGACCGGCCGGCCTGACCCGGCTCAGACTCCCGGCTCGTCGCCGAAGCGATCGTGCTCCTGGGGCGGGCCGTCGAACTCCAGGGCGATGACCGTGTCGATGGGATCGGGCGCGTAGGCGGGCAGGCCGCGCAGCCAGACGCGGTGGCCTTGTTGCTCCACGGCGACCGGCGCATCCGAACCCAGCAGGCGCGCGCCGAGGATGCGTCCACCCACGCCGCCGACCACGATCTCCTCGCCGGGCCAGCGCCAGCAGTGCAGGTAGAGGGTGTTGCCGATCTTGGTATGGGTGCGGCCCGCGCTGCTGATGCGCAGTCGGTCGGCGGTCGGTTCGCTGCCGTAAATTGATTCGCCGTAGATATCCAGCCAGCGGCCCATGACGCGTAGTCGCTCGACACTCTCGAAGGGAATGCGGCCATCGGGGTCGGGCCCCACGTTCAGCAGGTAGTTCCCGCCGCCGTTGGCCGCGGTGACCAGGTAGTGAATGAGCTGCCGGGGGGACTTCCACTCGCGGTCGATGGTGGAGTAGCCCCAGGTCGTGTTCATGGTCATGCAGCTTTCCCAGAGCCGATCCGGGGAGGGCGTGACGTGCTGCTCGGGGGTGTCGAAGTCCTCGGGCTGCATGGAGCGGTTGTTGATGAGGATGTCGGGATGCAGGCGCCGGACTTCGGCGTTGAGCGGGGTCGAGTTCCAGTCCTCGGGCGTGTAGGGCCAGCCGCCGTCGTACCAGAGCACCGAAAGGTTGCCGTAGCCAGTGCATAGTTCCAGCACCTGCGCGTGGACGTAGTCCAGGAATTCGGCCCAGCCCTCCGGATCACGAGCCTTGCCGCGGAAGTAGGCCGGGTAGCGCCAGTCCAGCAGCGAGTAGTAGAAGCCGTAACGCATGCCGCGCTTCTCGCAGGCGTTCACGAACTCGGCCAGCAGGTCGCGCTTCGCGGCCGTCTTTGGGGCCGTGAAGTCGGAGACCTGGGAGTCCCAGAGGCTGAAGCCCTCGTGGTGACGCGAGGTCAGGATCATGTAGCGCATGCCCGCGTCCTGGGCCAGCGCCACCCACTCCTCCGGGTTGTAGTGCCGGGGATCGAACTGATCGGCCAGGACCCTGTATTCCTCTGGCGGAATGCTCTCCTGGTACATCGTCCACTCATGCCGGGCCAGGAGGGAATACAGCCCCCAGTGGATGAACATGCCGAAGCGGGCGTCGTGCCACCAGGAAAGCGCGGCGGGGGTTGGCATGACTGTGTCCTTGGAATTCAGGAGCGATTCTCCGCAGGATGCGACGATTCGTGCAGATTGGGCAACGAAGGCACGGCATTCCGTTGTCGGGACTGGCCTGCGGTAGCCTCGGGGACGAATGGCTCCCTCCTTCGGTTGACCAATGTCTGACCGACCATCTCGCATCACCCGACCGCTTAACCCCATGCCTCCCGAGGTCGAACGCGCTCTGGAGGAGGCAGGCCTGATGGAGTTGTACCAAGCCAGACCTCCGTACCAGCGGAATGACTACCTGGGTTGGATCGACGGGGCCAAGAAGCCCGAGACGAAGGCCCGCCGGTTGCAACAGATGCTGGACGAACTGGAGCAGGGCGAGGTGTACATGAAGATGCTGTGGCGGGGGCGACCGAGAAACTGACGACCCGAGGGAACGAATACAGCGCTTTCTACGTAATCTCTGGCAACGGATCGGAACGTATCGGGCAGCGTAATTCGCACGAGCGCCTCATCGCATAGCGGGGTTCGCGGCCTGCGGCGGGCGCTTAGTCCTGCTGTGGCGGCGCTGGTGCTCGTGCTGATTGCAGCTCTGCAGCCCGTGGCGCAGGCGCAGGGGCCCAGCCCCAGCCCGGCGCTACTGCCGACGGCGGCGGCCGAACCTCCGAAGCCGGACGAGCGGTTCGTGACCGTGAGCAGCGGCGACTATCACACGTGTGCCCTGCGGGTGAATGGCGAAGTCCTGTGTTGGGGCGCCGGCTCTCCTGACGATGAGGACGAACTTGGGCCTATTGACTTCGGCCAAGGCTCGCCGCCGGACGGCGAACGACTTGTGGCCATCAGCAGCGGCGGATTCCACACTTGCGGCCTGCGGAACGACGGAAGCGTGGCGTGCTGGGGCGCCGGTCTGGGCGACCAGTCCGAGAGCCTGGGCCAGGTGGGCTTTGGCCAGACCTCACCGCCGAATGGCGAGGCCTTTACCGCCATCAGTAGCGGCGGTACGCACACGTGCGGGCTGCGTGGGGATGGCTCGGTGGCCTGCTGGGGGGACGACGAAGCCGGCCAGGCCTCGCCGCCCGACGAGGAACGGTTCACGGCGATCACCAGCGGCGCGAATCACTCCTGCGGCATACGCGAGGACGGAACCGTCGTCTGCTGGGGACCGGAGCCGGGTCCCGGTCCGTTCGGAGGCTGGGAAGCTCCGCCAGACGCCGCGTTCGGGTCGATCGACGGGGCCCACGGCTATACGTGCGGCGTGCCGCTGGAAGGCCCACCGGTCTGCTGGGGGAGCTACTCGGAGATTCCCAATCTCGCGAGGTATCCGCCGCCGGACCTCTGGTTGATCGCCATCAGCGGCGGCGGAGGCTATGCCTGTGGGCTCACGAAGGACGGGGTGTCGGTGTGCTGGGGGGAACTGGCGAGCAGCCCGCCCCCGGGGCAGAAATTCGCGTCGCTCAGCAGCGGGATGGGGCACACCTGCGGGCTGCGCCTCGACGGCACCGTGGCCTGCTGGGGCGACGACGCCTATGGGCAGGCGTCCCCGCCGGAGAGTGCGCGGTACCTGGGTTCAGAGCCGATTCCGCCCGATCCCTACGACCCGGGGGCGCCGCTGGTGGAGCTGAGCAGCGGTGGTCGACACGTCTGCGGCATCACGAGTGAAGGCTTGGCCTGGTGCGCGGGCAACGACTCGTACGGTCAGGCATCGCCGCCGCCCGGTGTGAAGTTCGCCTCCATCAGCAGCGGCTCATTTAACACCTGCGGCATCCGCCTGGATGGCGTGGCCGTCTGCTGGGGGGATGACGAGGATGGTGAGTCCTCGCCGCCGGCAGGCGAGCGATTCGTCTCGATCAGCAGCAGCGCTGGTCGTACCTGCGCCCTGCGGGAAGACGGCACGCCGGTTTGCTGGGGCCGCGAGAGCGCCGAAGAAACGGCGGCGGTGGAGGCCGAACAGTTCACCGCCATCAGTGCCGGCTGGGGCCACGCCTGCGCGCTGCGGGCGGACGGCACGGCCGTCTGCTGGGGGAGTAACTGGGGTGGTCAGGCCACGCCGCCCGAGGCTCAGAAGTTCACGGCCATCAGCAGTAGCTGGACCCACACCTGTGCCCTGCGCGAGGACGGCGCGGCCGTCTGCTGGGGCCGCGATCAGTACGGTCAGGCCTCCCCGCCGGAGCACGAGCGCTTCGTGGACATCAGCACGAACACGTACCACACCTGCGCGCTGAGAGAAGACGGTACGCCCGTATGTTGGGGCGCAGCCGATCCCTGGGGGGAGTACGGCCAGGCGTCCCCCCGTCCAGGGGAACGGTTTGTGTCGGTGAGCAGCGGCGACAACTTCACCTGCGGCCTGCGGGCGGACGGCACCTACGGGTGCTGGCGCTTCGGCCCCGCGAAGCTCGGGTTCGATCTCGACACCGTCGGCCGCGAGGGATTCCGGGCGGTGCGGGATCAAGCACTGACTGCCGTCAGCAGCGGTAACCGACATACCTGTGCCATCGATGCGGACGGCATGCTGCGGTGCTGGGGGCTGAATGACTACGGGCAGGCCACGCCGCCGGCCGAGGGGAGGTTCGTTGCGGTCAGCAGCGGTGAACGTCATACCTGCGCCCTGCGCGACAACGGTGAGGCGCTCTGTTGGGGCGACGCGGCGGATGGCCGGACCGCGCCGCCGGCCGACGATCAATTCGTCGCGATCAGCAGTGGATGGGCCCATACCTGCGCACTGCGCGAGGACGGGTCGGTCGCGTGCTGGGGCAAGGACCATGACGGGCAGGCCTCGCCTCCGCCGGGCGAACGCTTCAGCGTCATCAGTAGCGGGCTCACGCACACGTGTGCGCTGCGCCAGGACGGGTCGGCGGTGTGCTGGGGCCGGGATGACGACGGCCAGGCCTTGGCGCCGGAAGGCGCGCGGTTTAACGCTATCAGCAGTGGCTCGGACTACACCTGCGCCCTCCACGCGGACGGCAGCCCGTTCTGCTGGGGCGATCCGGATGACGAGACGTCGACGCCGCCCTTTGTCGAGCGCTTTGTCGCGATCAGTACTGGCGCGGATCACGCCTGCGGACTGCGCGCCGACGGCACGCCGGTTTGCTGGGGCGAACGAAATGCGGTGGCTCCGCCGGGCGAGCACTTCGATGCCATCAGCATCGGCGCCGTGCATACCTGCGCGCTGCGCACGGACGGCCGTCCCATCTGCTGGGGCAGCGGCTTCCACACGCCGACCGAATCGGCCGTACGCTCGGCATTCGAGACGGTCAGTGCTCAGAGCTTCGTCGCCATCAGCAGCGGCTACGCGCACGTCTGCGCGCTGCGCGAGGACGGATCGGCGGCCTGCTGGGGCTCAAGCAGTGCTGGACAAACCGCGGTGCCGCATGGCGAGACGTTTTCCTCGTTGACCAGCGGCGGCTCGCACACGTGCGGGTTGCGGCCGGACGGGGTGGCGGTCTGCTGGGGCTATAACGAGCAGGGGCAGGCGTCGCCGCCAGAGGGCGTGCAGTTCACAGCGCTAAGTAGCGGCGAGCGCCACACCTGCGGCTTGCGCACCGACGGCCTGGCGCTCTGTTGGGGGGACGACGAGCACGGCAAGTCGACGCCAACGCAGGCCGAGCGTTTCGTTGCCGTGAGCAGCGGCGAGGAGCATGCCTGTGCGCTGCGCGCCGATGGCACGCCGGTCTGCTGGGGTATGGCCGGGAGCGTGACGTCACCGCCGCACGGCGCGGCGTTTACCGCGCTGAGCAGCGGCCACCAGCACACGTGTGGCTTGCTGGCGGACGGGACGCCGGTCTGCTGGGGCTCAAACGCCGGCGGTTATGAAACCCCTGGCGGGCGAGCCCTGGTGCCGCACGGCGAGCATCTCAGCGCGGTCAGCAGCGGCGGTGACTTCACGTGCGGCCTTCGCACTGACGGGACGCCGGTCTGCTGGGGCGGACGCTTCGAGTCCGGCGCGCCGCGCTATCCGCCCATCGCCGGCGGCCCGTTCGTTGCGGTCAGTAGCGGGGAGTTGCATACCTGCGCGCTGCGTGACGACGGCAGGCCGCTCTGCTGGGGCGACGACACGCACGGTCAGGCGTCGCCCCCGGCGGACGCACGCTTCGTGGCCCTGAGCAGCGGCGAGCAACACACCTGCGGGCTGCGTGAGGACGGTGGCGCCGTGTGTTGGGGATCGAATCGCAACGGCCGGTCAACGCCGCCGGTCGATGAGCAGTTTGAGTTCCTTAGTAGCGGCTCAAGCCACAGTTGCGCGTTGAGGGCAGATGGATCCGTGGCGTGCTGGGGGCGCAATGACCAGGGGCAGGCCTCGCCGCCCGAAGCCGAAACGTTCGTGGTGATCGGCAGCGGCGGCGAGCATACCTGCGGCTTACGCGATGACGGATCCACCCTCTGCTGGGGCGCGGAAGACCGATCCAGCAGCTGGGGCAAGCTGTGGCCGCCGGAGGACGAGCGCTTTGTCGCCCTCAGTGTTGGGCCGGACCATACCTGCGCGCTGAGGGCGGACGGCTCGCTCTGGTGCAGCACGGACTTCAATCAGTGGTCTGGGGTGTTCGAAGGCGAGCGGTTCGTCGCCATTAGCAGTGCCCGCGAGCGTCTATGCGGTCTGCGGGACGACGGCTCGGTCGCCTGCTTTGGCGACTTTCGTATCTACCTTCCGGTCAATCAGCCGTTTGTGTGGCTCAGCAGTGGGGCTCGGCACTCGTGTGGGCTGCGCGAGGACGGCGCCATCCTGTGTTGGGGTCAGAACAACCGCGGCCAGGCGTCACTCGAGAAGCCATACCGAACCTCTCTGTCTGGTGAGCAATTCACATCCATCACAAGTGGAGGCCGCTACGCCTGCGCGCTTCGCCAGGACGGGACGCCCGTGTGCTGGGTGGCGCCCGACTCCAGGTGGTCCTCGCCCGGCGACATTCCAGAGCCCCCGGACGAACGACTCACGTCCATCAGCGCCGGGTCCGGGTACGTCTGCGGTCTCCGCGAGGACGGGACTGCGGTGTGCTGGGGGGAGGACTGGAACGGTCGAGCCGTGCCGCCGGAAGGCGAGGTGTTCACGGCCATTAGCAGTGGCTCCGGGCACACCTGCGCGCTGCGTCCGGACGGCACGCCCGTGTGCTGGGGGAGCGACGATGACGGATACGGTCGGCAGGCCGGTCGGGCGTCGCCGCCGGCTGGTGAGCGCTTCACGACCATCAGCGTGGGTGGCTCCCACACCTGCGCCCTGCGTGAGGACCGAACCCCCGTGTGCTGGGGCAGCAACGAGGACGGGCGTGGGAATCCGGTTGGCCAGGCCTCACCTCCCACCGGCGAGCGCTTCACGACGCTGAGCAGTGGGCCGGTCCATACCTGCGCCTTGCGCGAGGACGGGACGGCCGTCTGCTGGGGTGAGAACCGCGATGGCCGGTCGACGCCACCGGAACACGAGCGCTTCGTGGCCATAGACAGTGGTGATAGGCATTCGTGCGGTCTGCGCACGGATGGTTCTGCCCTGTGCTGGGGCGAAGACTGGCATGGCCAGGCCTCAGCGCCGGCGAACGAGACCTTCGCGGCGATCACCAGTGGGCAGGACTTCAACTGCGCCCTGCGCGAAGACGGAACCGCTATGTGCTGGGGCGAGGGGTACCCACGGGCGCCGGATGTTTCACCGCCGTACATGCCACCTGCCCCGCCGCTGCCCAGTCCGCTGCCGGCCTTCACCGCGGTCAGTTGCGGCGCATTTCACACCTGTGCGCTCAGCGTGGACGGTCAAGCGATTTGCTGGGGTGGCTGGTCCGCTCATCGGCCGGAGTGGCCGCCGGAGGGTGAGCGGTTTGTGGCGCTCAGTGGCGGTTGGAGCCACACGTGCGGACTACGGGAAGACGGAACGGCCGTGTGCTGGGGCGTCGGCGCCGCCCTCAACGAGTCGCCGCCCGCTGGGGAGACGTACGTTGCCTTGAGCAGCGGCGGGAGCCACACCTGCGGCTTGCGCGACGACGGGACCGCCGTGTGCTGGGGTAGTAACGAGGACGGGCGCGGCAACCCCGTTGGCCAGGCTGCACCTCCTAGCGGCGAACGGTTCACGACCCTGAGCAGTGGTGCGGTCCACACCTGCGGCCTGCGCGACGACGGGACGGCCGTCTGCTGGGGACGAGACGACGAAGGCCAGGCCACGCCGCCGGCCGACGAGCGGTTTACTGCGATTGGCAGCGGCAGCGATCACACCTGCGGGCTGCGTGCCGATGGGACGGTCGTGTGCTGGGGCGACAAGTCGGCCGCCTACGCGACACCGCCGGTTGGCGAGACCTTTGTGGCCATTAGCAGCGATTCCAATCGCACCTGTGGGCTGCGTAGCGATGGGACGGTCCTCTGCTGGGGACACGACCGAGCCGGCGAATCCACGGCGCCGGACGACGTGCGAGTGTCGGCCATCAGTACTGGTTACTCACACACCTGCGGGCTGCGCGCGGACGGAACCGTCGCTTGCTGGGGGTCCGATGACGAGGGCCAGGTGTGGCCGCCGCGATGAGGTTGGAGAACGTGCCGATGGTCCGGCTGAACGTCAGCCGCGCTGCCACTCTTGGGGCGGGGCGGCGACTCTTGTCGTCTTGTTGGGCTCCAGCGATTCGGCTGATTTCAGGCCTTCGTCGGATGAGCCCGCCATTGCGTTTCGTCGCGCTGGCCGCGGTGCTCGTTGCACTCGGTGTGAGCCTGACGACCCGGCCGGTGCAGGCACACAGCCGCACTCCGCCGTGCGAGAGCTTCGGTCTCCGCGGCATTCACTCGATGAATGCCCAGAACTCGGTGCAATGGACGCCGGGCGGCTCCGAACTGCTCTTCATTCACAACGACCAGCTCTACCAGGCGTCGGCGGACGGGATGCGCGTGCAAGGCACGTTTGCGGTGCCGTATGAGGCCCACATCGAGTCGCGGTCGTATATCAAGGTCTACCTGTCCCACGCCGACGTCTCCCCTGACGGAACCCGCGTGGCGTACTCCGTCTGCTGGGACTCCTTTACGTTCTGGGACAGCCCGCCAAGGGAACCGCCGGACGAGGAGTCCCGCGCGGTCGACGCTCCGATCGGCACAGTATTCTTCGAAGTCGCCGTCTGGGATGCGACCACCGACGAGGTGGACTACCTGGCCGTGGGCAGCGTGCCCGTGTGGTCGCCCGACGGCGCCCGCATTGCGTTCCTGTCCGATCACAACTACGCCGACCCGCCGGCCGACAGACGGGCACGCGTGGAGGCCGACCCGGGGCTCTTCAGCATGGCCGCGGACGGCTCCGACATCCAACGCCTGGCGCCGGCGGACCATGGGGACGTCGGCCTACCGCCCCGCTGGTCGCCGGACGGGCAACTCCTGGCCTTTGTGCGTGGCGTGGGTTCGGCGGAGCAGGCGGTTTACACGGTGGGGGCCGACGGGTCCGACCCTAGGCAGATCGCCGCCGCGGCCAGTCTTCCCTCCTGGTCACCCGACGGCGAGCGGCTGGCGCTGGCGTTGCCCGACGGCGAAGAAGTGGCCCTGTACACCATCGCGGCGGACGGCTCGGACCCGCGGCGGCTGACGACGATCGAGGGCTGGCAGAGCCAGGGATGGAACGAAGGATCGAGTGAATCTGATCCGGCGACCGCCTGGATCGAGACCGTGGCCTGGTCGCCGGATGGATCGAAGATTCTTTATACGTGCGGATGGGCGTCGGTCTGCGTGGTCGACACAGATGGGAATCCCATTGGAATGTCGCCAGAGAACCTGGGCGAGCCACACGGACCTGCCTGGTCGCCCGACGGGTCGCAAATTGCGATTGGCATAGGCGCTGAAGTCGACCGCTATTCGCGGAGCGTGCCCGAAATTCTCTACACGATGAAGCCCGATGGCTCCGACCTACAGGTCCTTGTGGTCCTGGGCGTCGGGCTGGTGGCCGAGAGCGTCAGAGAGGCCGACCTTGCGACGCGACGCGCGGCCTGCAACGCCGGGTACGTCGTGCCCGAGCCCGGTGCGAGTCCCGGCCTCGTGCGCGACTGCCAGACGCTGATGAACCTGCGTGATTGGCTGTTCGGTGGCGCGACCACGAACTGGAATCCCGGGACGCCGATTGATCAGTGGGTGGGGCTAACCGTTGAGGGGTCGCCGCGGCGGGTGACGGGGCTGCGAGTCGGCAGCGGCAGATACGGCGATGCCGTAACCGCGGGCATCATCCCGCCCGAAGTCGCCGACCTGCCCAAGCTGCGGACGCTTGAGCTTGCCGGCAACCAGATATCGGGCAACATTCCGCCGGCGCTCGGTCAACTCGCCGAGCTGGAGACGTTGGACCTCGCCCACAATCAACTCTCCGGTAGGATTCCAAAAGAGCTTGGCGATCTGGGCTCGCTGCGCAGCCTGAACCTGGCCGGCAACCGGCTGTATGGGGAAATCCCACCGGAGCTGGGCCAGCTGACGAGCCTTGAACTCCTGGACCTTGCCGGGAACGATCTGACCGGTGAGCTCCCCGCGGAACTAGGCGACCTTTCCAGCCTGCAGCGGCTCCTCCTTCGGGAAAACGAGTTCGGCGCGACGATTCCAGGCGAACTGGGTCAACTTGCCAACCTGGCGGTGCTGGACCTCGCGGAGAGTGATCTCACAGGCAGCATTCCGCCCGAAATCGGCGTCCTGTCCGGGCTGGAGACGCTGGACCTCTCGAACAATGAGCTGACGGGCGACATTCCGCCCGAACTCGGCGGGCTGCGAAACCTAGCGGAGTTGAATCTCGCCCAGAACCACCTGACGGGCCTCATCCCCTGGGAACTGGGCTGGCTGACGAAGCTCACGGATCTGCAGTTCGGGGGCAACCAACTCACCGGACGCGTCCCCGTGGCCCTGGGTTCCATGTACGACCTGTGGTCGCTGGGGCTGTGGGGCAATCAGCTGGAGGAGTGCCTGCCGTTTCACCTGAACAGACGTGAGCCGCCGTACATAAGCCCGCGCGAATGGGCGACCTGCGAGGCCGGTTCGTACGCCTTCAACATTCGCGACGACGCGTCGCCCGGGGCCAGCGTGGGCCGGGTGTACATCCCCGGCCGGCTGGAGGACACGGTCAGCTACGTGATCGTGGGCGGCAACGAGGGCGCGGCGTTTGCCATCGACGCCAGCAGCGGCCGCCTTACCGTTGCCAGCGAACTGGACGCTTCAGCGGTCGATGCCTATGCGCTGACAGTCGCGGCGAGTGATGGAATCGGCGACCTGGTACACGTGGAGATTCGGGTCAATCCAGCGCCGTCGCCGCCGACCTGTGCCAGCGGAATCGCCGTGCCGAATCCGCAGGACAATCCCGGGCTGGTGAATGACTGTCGAATCCTGCTCGAAGCACGGGAAGTTCTGGTCGGGCGGACCTGGCTGAATTGGAGCGCCGAGGCGCCGTTGGAGCAGTGGGAGGCGATCGAGCTTGGCGGCACGCCGCGACGCGTGCTGGCGATTGAGATTCGAGGGCCCCACGGCGGCGGACGCATTCCTCCCGAACTTGGAGGTCTGACGGCCCTGCGGCGACTGGTGATCTCCGACAACCGCTCGTGGGGTCCAATCCCGAGCGAGCTCGGCCAGTTGAGCGAGTTGCGCGAACTCGATCTGTCGTACAACGCCTTCTCGGAGGCGATACCGCCGGAACTGGGACAGCTCACCAACCTGATGACACTCAACCTGGCGGTCAATCGGCTGGCCGGGCAGGTCCCGGCGGAGCTCGCACAACTGGCGAATCTGCGCGTATTGCAGCTCGAGCGGAATCACTACCTGGCCCATTGCCTGCCGCCCGGCCTGGCCGTGCAAGCGCGGGACGGAGTCGCGTTGCCGGACTGGCCGACGTGCGAGGAAGGCGTCTAGTCCGTGTCACCTGTTTCGGCGCGTGAATATGTCGTCTGCCGGGGGATCGTTGCTGACGTCGATTGGACAGTCAGGCCAGCGCCAGCATGGCAGGCAGAGAGTGTTGCTGATCCTGGTGTGCGTGCGCCTTGCGCTGCTGATGCGCGGCCGGTCCGCGGACGGTTCGCTGCCGTAGATGGACTCGCAGTATCAGAGGAACGACTACCCGGGCTGGTTCGAACGGCCCAAGCGACCCGAGACCGAGGCCGACCGTCTTCAGCAGATGCTGGATGAGCTGGAGCAGGGGGACGTGTACATGAAGATGGCGTGGCGGGTGAGGAGGCCCCGTGGGTTGAAGTCGCGAGTTGGCAAGGTGGCGATTCCCCGGCCAGGTCTAGCGTGATTCCCGTACCGGTACGCGGTACACTCCAGAGTGATTCGGACAATCCGACACCGTGGGCTCAAGCGGCTCCACGACCAAGGCGATGCCAGCAGGCTGCGAGCGGATCAGCGGGAGCGCATCAGGGTTGCTCTGGCGATCCTTGATTCGGCGCGGTCACCGAACGACTTGGCGGTTCCCGGATTTCGATTGCATCAACTGAAGGGACGTCTTCGAGGATTCTGGAGCATTAGGATCACTGGAAATTGGAGGATCGTATTTCGATTCGACGGTGACGACATTTTCGACGTGGACTATGTCGACTACCACTAGGTCAAAGGAGAAACCAATGCCCATGTACGATCCCCCGCATCCGGGTCACAGCATTCGGTTGACTTGCCTTGAGCCGTTGGGCCTTAGTGTGACCGATGCGGCTAAGGGTTTGGGCGTGGCACGGCACACGCTATCGCGCGTGTTGAACGGGCACGCGGGGATATCGGCTGACATGGCGATTCGGCTTGAGAAGGCCGGCTGGTCGAATGCCGAGTTTTGGCTTCGCCTCCAGGCCGCGTATGACCTGGCGCAGGCGCGCCTGCGCCAGGAACAGATCCAAGTCGATATGGCAGTGCTGCAGCCTCGCCCGGTAAGTTAGCCGCTGCGCGCTCGGTTGGCCTCGCACCGGTGGGACGCTGCGGTGCGCTAGACCATCAATTCGCCGCCGGTGATGTCGAGGGCGGCGCCGGTGATGTAGGCGGCGCGGTCGGAGGCGAGGAAGCAGACGAGTTCGGCGACCTCGGAAGGCGCGCCCATGCGATTCAGGGGAATGGACGGGATGTACTCCTGGATGCGCTCCTCGGACCAGGCCACGCGCAACATGTCGGTGTCGATCATGCCCGGGCAGACGGCGTTGACGGTGATGTCGTAGGCGGCCAGTTCCTTGGCGGCCGCACGGGTGATGCCAAGCACGGCGGCCTTTGAGGTGGTGTAGGAGGCGCCGCCGACGGTGCTGACGTTCTTGCCGGCGGTGGACGAGAAGTTGACGATGCGGCCGTAACCGTTGGCCCGCATCGCCGGGATGACGGCCTGGGTGCAGAAGAAGACGCCGTTGACGTTGACGTCCAGGACCCGGCGCCACTCGGATTCTTCAATGGACTCGAACGCCGTGGGCGAGACGATGCCGGCGTTGTTGATGAGGATGTCGATGCGGCCGAAGTGTTCGGTGACGGCGGCGACCATGGCGTCGACAGACGACTTGTCAGCCACGTTGGCGGGGAAGGCGGCAGCGTCCGCGCCGAGGTCTGACGCAACCGCTTCAATCTGCTCGGCGTTGACGTCGTTGACGGCAACCTGCGCGCCGCCGGCCAGCAGGCGCTCGGCGGTGGCGCGGCCCATGCCGCGACCGGCTCCGGTTACCAATGCGACACGTCCCTGGAACTCAGCGGTCATCGGGGCGATCTCCTCTGGTGATCCGTCGGGTGTTCTCAAAGGTCATCCTGCCAGCAATTCGGTCATTCGACCGCGACATCAAACCACAGGCCCCAGTGGTCGGAGGCGTAGAGGTCGCCATCGCGGCGGGTGGTTCCGAAGCGTCCGTGGGCGACGATGTTGAGCGGTGAATGCGATTCCGAGCGGACAAGTAGGTGGTCGATTCGGATTGGGGGCGCCTCAGGGTGCAGTAAGCCGGAAAGGCCGGAGTCCAGGACCTGGCGGTTATACATCGTGTTGCTGGTGGGCCAGGTCGGCGGCGCGTCTTGCAGAGAAGGCACGGAATCCAAGCCGACGGCTTGCATGAGCGCGTAGAGCTTTGAGCTGAGCGGAGCGAGATTCAGGTCGCCGATCAGAATCAGGAGGTCGGCGGCGTCGCACAAGGGCGGCAGGACCTCGGCCAGCCGATCCGTGGCAGCCTTCTGTGCGCTCCGCAAGCCCTGCATGGGCAGGTGGGTGCTTGCCACAACCAGGCGAGTTCCGTTGAGGTCCCAGCGTGCCGTTAGCAGCCAGGGCTCGTGAAACCCGAGATTGGCGACAGAGCTTCGGTCGGCTAGCTGATGTCGTGAGGTTTCGACTTGAGGCTCGCCGGCCAGTAGCGCCGGACCCATGCGTGAGCCTGGATGCGTGGTGGGCGCGTCGATCCAGTCCACGACGACCAGGCCCAAATCGGCCGCGACCTGCGCGGGCGTTGACTCCTCGTTCTCCCAGGGGCGACTGGCGGAGCGCGTCTCGTGAAGGAAGACGGCGTCCGGCTTGAGATCTGCCAGTTCGGTTGCCACCAGCGGACGACGGCGCGGCCACTCCCAGGAGAAGCCCCAGATGTTCCAGCAGGCGATGCGGAGTTTCCGCGGAGCGCCGGGAGCGGAACGCGGCGTCACGGCGCGCCGGGCTGAAGCAAGGGCCGGGGTCAGGCCTTAATCGCGGACAGACGGCCTTCGAACAGAAACCGGTCGAGCAGGTCGTCCAGATTCATGCTGGAGACGTCCGTGAGCACGTCGTCGGCCGCGCGCGTGCGCAAGCGGCCCTGGGTCAGCGGCAAGGCCTCCGATATCCCGTCCGCCGCGAGCGTCTGCTGAAGGCCGACCAGCGCGGCCAGTTCCAGGGCGCCCAGGGGCAGGAAGGTCAGGCCGGTGTGGTGGTAGCCGCCATCGCCGCTGACCGCGCGTACCGCGAACTGGGTGACGCGACGCCGTTCCTCGTACTCCAGTTCGATCACGTCCACGGTGCGGCCTTCGCCGGCGCCTTCGGCAACGACGAGCACGCAGTTGTTTGAACCCTGCGAGGGCTGGAAATCGGCGGTCGGCTGCAGCGGATGTTCGGCTACGAGGATCTCGACCTCTTCAGTACGAGGAATGGCTTGAAGCAGACCATGCACCTCACCGTGACCGGCGTTCCGGTCCTGGACCTGCACGTCCGGCGCCTGCGGAACGGCGTCCGGATCGGACGTAATGACCGTGATGGCATCCGCACCGATGTCGCGCAGCTGCTCGATGGTGGCGTCCAGCGGCGTACCGCCGCTGTCCGGGGCGGCCGCCCCGTCCGCCGTGTGTCCGTTGCCGACAAAGATCACGCCCCGCAAGTCAGCCATAGCACCGCCGAGATTTGCTGCTCAACCGGCATACAGTACGGCATATCGGCGACGGCGCCAGAAAAAACGACGCGCCCAGCCTTCACACGGACGGCTTGCCGATGGTTAGCCGATGATCGATCCGGCCGGTAGCAGGTGGGCCAGGCGCGGCCGGAGGTTGTCCGGGGCCTCGTCATAGACCTCTCGCGGCAAGTCCTCGACAAACGAGTCGATCCCGTCGCCGACGATCACCTGGCGTTCCACGTGGCCGCGGCGCGTCGGGTTGAGGTTCAACCACCACGGCGCGAAGCGGACGACCACGGTGACGCGATCCTGATCGGTCGTATTGGGTGAGACCGCGTGCCAGAGGCGGCTGTCCACGATGGCCACCGAGCCGGCTGTGCCCAGCAGGCGGGCCTCGTCGTCGCGCGGCGCCATCCAGTCGCCGAGCGGGCTGCCGGGACGTGGGTGGTCCTGCTGGCGGTGGCTGCCCGGCACCACGTAGGTCGCGCCGTTTTCGGGCGTGAAGTCGGTCAGCATCCAGAACGTGGTGAGGTGCATGGGCACATCGGGATAGGGCGCGGGGATGTGGGCCAGGTTGCGCTGGTTATACGGAAAGTCCGCGTGCCAGATGTCCCGGTCGGTGCCGGGGCCGGTGACGTAGCCGGTCACGTACGAGATGCGCCAATGCGGACCGAGCACGCCCTGGGTGACGGTGTTCACATTCTCGTCCCCGAGGTGGGGCAACAGGGCCTGGTCGAAGCGCAGCAGGTTAGAGACGCCGTAGCGCGGGGCGGGGGAGCGCGAGTTTTCGATGATGGACGCCGACACCTTCTCGCGAACATCGCTGAGGGCCGGTTCCGAAATGATGTCCGGGATCACGCACCAGCCGCGTGTCCGCAGGTCGTCCACATGTGATTCAAGCCCGTTCGATGCGCTCATCGTCGTCTCCGCCGGCGGACCTATCGGCCCGGCCGTTCGTGCGTTTGCCCGCTCCGGGCGGGCAACGACTGCAACTTACGGAATGCTAGCAACGCCAACGGGCGGCGCGGTGTCCAACGACCCGACGGAACGGGGCGAAGCATCGCTGGGCGCCGCAGCCTTGACCTCGTCAGTGCCCGAATCGGCAGCAGACGTTCCGGCCCCAGGCCTCGAGGTCTTTCAGGCGACGGGAATCGCGTCAGCAGCTGGTTCCCAGGTTGCCGCAGCGGGACCTTGGGTCCTTGACGGGGAAGGGGTCGTCGCGCGTTCCCGCGGTCGAACCGTCGTCCCCGCAGGCCGCGCCAAGGCCGGCGGCGGTGATCGCCAGCGCACCGAGCAGCATTCCAGCAACGCGTCGACGGGTGAGCGGCCGCCGGGACCGTGTGTCCATTGCGCCGACTCCTGATTCTTCGGACTGCAACCATTACAACGCGTGCGGATGGCTGTGGCAAACAGGGCGGCGCCACGCGGCCAACCTTCAGCGGGCCGGCGAGCTTGGGATCAGCAGCGCACGTTGCCGCAGCGGGCCTTGGGGTCCTGGTAGGGGAACGGGTCGTCGCGGGTACCTGCGGACCGACCGGAGTCGTCGCCGCAGGCCGGTCCGAGCCCAACGGCTACAGCTGCGAGCCCGACCAGCAGCGCTCCAGCAAATCGCCGCCGGGTGAGCGGCCGCCGAGATCGCCTGTCCATCGCGCCGTCCCCTGATAGTTCGAGCCACGACCATTAGAACGCTTGTGCCCGGAGCCGGCAAGCCGGATGCCCTCCGGGGCGCTTGCCACCCGGCTTCCGCGACGCTTCAGGCGCCGACTAGGCGCATCTCACCACTGAAACACCGTGCCCATGAGCTGCGACGAGTCATCGCGCAGCGTGGCGTAGATGCGGGGCGCTTCGTCTGCAGGGACCACGTCCTGGATGAGCGGCGCGATCCGGACCAATCCCCGGCTGACGAGGCGGCACAGGTTTCGCAGGTCATCCCGGTCGAAGTGGCTGTTCTGCTTGATGGTGATCTCCTGGGCCTGGCCGGTCCTAAAGGTGTAGTTCACCTCCCAGCGGCCCGCCACCAGGATCACGCGACCCTGCAGGCGGACGCACGTAATCAGCTTGTCCTCCATGCCGGGCACGCCTGCGAAGTCGATGACGGCGTCGTAAGCGCCTTCGCCGACGTGCCGGTCCCAGCCGTCTCGGGACACGTCCACCACCGACTCGGCGGCGCCAATGGCCCTGGCCAGATCCAGCCGCCCCCCGGCGACGTCGCCGATAGTCACGCGCGCACCCATCACCGCTGCGATCTGCGCCGCCATCTGCCCGATGCACCCGGCCCCGCCCACAATCAGCAGCCGCTCGCCCATGCGCAGCTCGGCGTTGCGGCAACTGCGCATCGCCACCCCGCCCATGCCGAACAACGCGGCATGCATCGAGTCGATGTCCGGCGGGAGCTTGAGGACCAGGTCGTCCTCGGCAATCGTCACAAACTCCACGTGACCGGCCGGGCTCCGCTGCGTTCCACTGTGGGCGCCGATGAACACCAGGTCGCCGAGGCTCAGATCCGCGACCTCGGGTCCGACGGCGACTACCTCGCCGACACTCTGGTAGCCCTCGTTCGAGGGCAACTCGTGGTCCGGGCGGGAGTAGTTGCCGCCCAGCATGTTGTTGCGCTCGGTGCCGTTGGTGACGCCGCTGTAGATGTTGCGGGCCTTGATCTCGTTGGCCCGTGGCTCGTCCGTGTACTCGGGCCAGTCATGCACCAGCCGCTTGCCCCGCCGTCCGTCGTCCTCCAGCACGGTCACGAGCGCGCGCATAGCAATCCCTCCTCGGCTCCTGGCTAGAGCGCCTCGGCGGCCCAGCGGATGCCGCGGTGCAGCACCGTGCGGAAGCCGGGGTCGGCGTAGGCGGCGTTGTCGTGGCCGGACTGAAAGCAGAACACGCGAGACTTCCCAAACTGCCGCGTCCAGGCCAGCGTCTTCATGCTCAGCTCGTGGTCCGTCGTTAACAGGATCCGGCTGCCTTCGTCTGCACTGCCCATCGTGTAGGTCTCGTCGGGCAACTCCCAGTCGGCAAGTCCGGCGGTGATGGGATGGGCCGGATCGGCCACGTGCACCGGCACCCGCTGGTTCATGTGGTAGCCGAAGGTCCGCTCGTCGATGCCGCAGATTTGCGACCAACGCGGCCATTCGGGGAAGGCCAGGATGGCGTGGTGCAGCACCACGATGCCCTGCGAGGACTCGCCCAGCGACTCGAGCGCCGCGGCCGTCCGCTCGTCCGGCGCCGGCCGGTGGAAGTTGTAGAAGACCAGCACGTCGTACGCGTCGCGCACGCCGCCGCGATCGGCCACAAAGTTCTCCAGCGACTGCGGGTAGGCGTCGACATCCGCCATGCTGCGGAACGCGGCCTGGAATCCGGGCACGTCGAACAGGTGCTCGCCGGTGATGACCGCGGCCGTGATCGTGTCGTCGTTCTTCGGCAAGCGTCCCACGCGAGACCTCTCAATCAGGCAGGCGACGGGTGGGCAGGCACGTTCAGCCCTTCGCCGCTTTCAGCGCCTCCACCTGCTCCCGGATGCCGACTTCGGTCGGCAGCCGTTCAATGCTTGAGGCGCCAAAGAACCCGGCCACGCCCTCGGTGTTCGCCAGGACGTGGCGCACGTCGTCTGGGTCCGCGATGGGCCCGCCATGACACAGCACCACCGAGTCCGGCTTCTCGGCCACGGCGGCGTCGTGAATGGCCTGCACGCTCGCCACCGCGTCGTCCAGCGTCAGCGCCGTCGTGGCCCCGATCGACCCCTTGGTGGTCAGCCCCATGTGCGGCACCAGCACGTCCGCGCCGGCCCGGCTCATGGCCACCGCCTGGTCGGGGTCGAACACGTACGGACAGGTCAGCATGTCCAGTTCATTGGCCTGGCGGATCAGGTCCACTTCCAGGCCGAAGCCCATGTTCGTCTCTTCCAGGCCCTGGCGGAAGATCCCGTCGATCAGCCCCACCGTCGGAAAGTTCTGCACGCCGTCAAAGCCCATGGCCCTGAGCTGCTTGAGGAACGTGGGCATCAGCCGGAACGGGTCGGTCCCGCACACCCCCGCCAGCACCGGCGTGTCCTGCACCACCGGTAGCACTTCCGACGCCATGTCCACCACGATGGCGTTGGCGTCGCCAAACGGCATCATCCCCGACAACGACCCGCGGCCCGCCATCCGGAACCGCCCCGAGTTGTAAATGATGATCAGGTCCGCGCCGCCCTGCTCCGCGAACTTGGCCGTGATGCCGGTGCCGGCGCCGCAGCCGATGATCGGCTCACCGGCGTCCAGCGTGGCCCGCAGGCGCCGCAGCGCCTCAGCGCGTGGGATATACGGCATGCGCGTCGTCCTTTCGTTCGATTGAGGAATTGCTCGGCGGCAAGGCGTGTCTGCGCATCGTCAGCCCAGGTACTCCAGCAGCTTGTCCGTCACGGCGTCGGCAAAGGCCTCGTCGTTGACGGCGTGGTCCAGTTCATACACGGGAATGTCGTCGCGCACGTGCCGCTTGATGGCGTCGAACAACGCCTGGTCGGCCTCCGGCCAGTGGAACTCTTCGCCCGGCGCGCCCAGCAGCGACAGGCCCTTCAGCGGCAGGTAGATCGCCGTGGGCGCCGACGACCCATTGGCCTTCTCCGCCAGGATCCGGCCCAGTTCCGCGTTCTCCTCGGGGTCTGTGCGCATCAGGCTCACGTTGGGGTTCCAGTAGTGGAACCGGCGGCCCTCGAACTTGTCCGGAATCGTCTCCGGCCCCCAGAAATTCACCATGTCCAGGCAGCCCGGCGCGATCACCTGTGGGACTCCCTGCGCCGCCGCGGCCTCCAGCCGGTTGGGACCGGCCCCCATCACGCCGCCCACCAGTTCGTCGGCCCACTCGGTGGTCGTCACGTCCAGCACGCCGCTCGCAAACCCGCCGGCCACCACGTCTTCCATGGTGCGCCCGCCAGTGCCCGTGGCGTGAAACACCAGCACCTCGTACCCCAGCGCGTCCAGCCGCTCGCGGCAGCGCTCCACCGCCGGCGTCGTGTTGCCGAACATCGAGGCCGCGATCAGCGGCTTGTCCTCGATCTCGGGCGCGGCCGTCTCCACCATCCCTACCACCGCGCCCACCGCGTTGGCGTAGATGCGCGCGCTGCTCCGGTTCACCCCCGCCACGTCCACGATCGAGGGCACCATCACCACGTCCTTGGTGTCCACGTAGCCGCTGGTGTCGCCGGAGGCCACCGTGCTCACCATCACCTTGGGCACCCCGACGGGCAGGGCGCGCATGGCTGCCGTGCCCACCGCCGTGCCCGCGCTGCCGCCCATGCCCAGCACCCCGTCGATTCGGCCCTCGGCATGCAGCCGGCCCACGATCGCCGCGCCGCCGGCCGCCATCACGCCGATAGCCGTGCCCCGGTCGCCCTGCGCCCGCAGCTCGTCCAGGCCGGTTCCACCGGCTTCTGCGACCTGCGACGCCGGGATATCGGGTTCGAAGCCCGGCTCGCTGATCACGCCGCTATCGATCACCAGCGCCCGGTTACCCCGCCGCTCGATCTCGCGGCGCACGAAGGCAAATTCGCTGCCCTTCGTATCCAGCGCGCCGATCACGGCAATCGTTTTCGCCATCCCGCCACTCCTCCGCGCCCTGCCGACGCGCCCCCGCCAGATACGCCGCTACTTTAGCCCGCCGAGGATTCTCCGGCCCGGCATCTCACGGATGTGGCGCCAGGTCGTCCACCACCAGCCGCGCCGCATTGAGTGCCACGGCGGTCAGCATGTCGTTGCGCAGGGGCCAGTCGGGAGGCAGCTCGGCGAATACGGCGTATGTTCCCGGCCTGGCCGGCTGCACGATCAACGCGTGGCCAAGCCAGACTGCTGGGACTGGATGCCACGCATTCCGTTCAAGCCGAAAGACGCTGGCACCCGCGGCGTCCGGCTTTACAAACGTCAGTCGAGCGGCGGGCGAGAGCTCAATGTCGCGACCGCCGCCGTCGCGTGCCGTGACGGTGAACGCTGGCGAGATACGCAGCAGGTTCGGTCCGGCGCCCGGCAGCGCCACATAGGTGGGTTGAGCCAGCAGCGTGACGTCGGCGCCCTCCGCCAGCACAAGGGAGTCTTCTTCAAGCATTGCGTTCGAGAGTCGCAGCGCCAGCGGCGCCGGAGCCTCGCTGGACTTGGCGGCTGAGTCTGCACGGGGTGACTTCGACTCCGCTTCACGCAGCCGAACGTCCGGGGCCGTTTGAGCCCTCGCGGGCGCGGGACGTGAGGACCAGGTGGCCGCAGCCGCAAGCAACACGATCAGTGCCGCCGCCATGCCTGCGATCAGCCAGCGGCTCATGGCGGACTAAGCGTCCGAACGGTTGCCAGCACGTCGGCCGACCCGTCGCCCGTCACGTCGATGTCCACGGCCCACAGCGGCCGATCCGGCGGCCAAAACCCGGTGGCCAGCAAGGTGCTGGGCGACGCCTCCGTCGGAATTCCGGCCTGCCGACGCAGCGTCTCTCGGTACCAGGCGAACTGCCAGAGCCGGCGGTCGACAATCGTTACGTCGGTCCGTCCGCCCGGTGCATAGCGCGCATGCCAGAGGGGGAACGTCGCCCGGTCGTCCTCGGTCAGGAGCACGCTGTTGGGATCGGCCTGGGCCAGCAGCGCGTGCGCGAACGCCCCGGCGTGGGTTGCGTCGCGCATGGAGATCGCCGGGGCAAGCTCGATTCCGCGGATCAGGGCCGTGGTCACCAGGACTGCCGCCAGCGTCCCCGCGACAAGGCGTCGAGCGCCGCTTCCTGCCAGCGATGCCAGTCGTCCGATCTCGCTGACGCCGAGCGTTGACCAGAGTGCCGCCGCGGCCAGGGCCGGCAGGATAAGGACTTCGTAGTCCCGGGAGGTGTAGAGGACGCCGGCGCCAAGAGCGCTTATGGCCACCCATCCCGTCGCCAGCGCGGCCCACCCGTGCCGCCGGGTCAGGGACTCGCCGCCAAGCGCCAGCAGCGGCAGGAGCACCCACGTCAGCTGGCGCACGGGCTCGCCCAGCAGCCAGGCCGCCTTGGATGCCGCTGCGCCTGTGTGGCCCGCTCCCAGGCGGGACTGGTAGATCTCGCCGCTCACGACCGGCCAGAACCGCTCGGGTGTCGAC
>DAOUIX010000088.1:0-9729 GCA_034423235.1 Chloroflexota bacterium
GAGGGTCGTCTTGCCGAGGTCTCACCCCCAAGCCCCATCGCTCCAGGACACTCCGTGCCCACTCCAAACCTGCCCAAAAACCACCCCGCCGCACCTCAAGAGTTTTTTAGAAAAAACTCTTAATGCGCACGCGAGGCCCCATTTCGCTCCCCGGACACGTCACCCCGGGCCCCGGCGCCCAGCCACTAGAATGGCCTCCATTCGCCACCCCAGGCCGGAGGCCCCCGTGCCCCCGTTTCGCATCGAACTCCGCAGCGACACCCAAACCACACCAACCGACGAGATGCGCGCCGCCATGGCCCAGGCCGTCGTAGGCGACGACTTGGGCGGTGAGGACCCCACCGTCCGCGAGCTCGAAGACCTCGCCGCCGAACTCTTCCGCAAGGACGCCGCCCTCTTCGTAACCAGCGGCACCATGGGCAATCTCGTCAGCCTCCTCACCCTCTCACGCCGCGGCGACACCCTCCTGGTCGACCCCGAGTCCCACGTCACTCTCGCCGAGGCCGGCGGATTCGCCGCGCTAGCCGGCTGCAGCGTCATCCCGATTCAAACCCCCGGCTGGCTTACCCCCGCGGACATCGAGCCGCACGTCGGACCCGTCACCACCCACTCGCTCAACCCCGCGATCATCTGGACCGAGAACACCCACAACCGGCGCGGCGGCGTCGCCTGGGGCCCCGAGGTCATGCGCGAACTCGCCGACCTCGCCCAACGCCACGATCTGCGGATCCACATCGACGGCGCCCGCATCTTCAACGCCGCCGCGGCCCTCGATCTCCCGGTTTCTGACTTAACTGACGGCGCGGATACCGTCCAGTTCTGTCTCTCCAAGGGCCTCGGCGCCCCCTTCGGATCGATGATCGTCGGATCCGGCGACCTGATTGATCGCGCCCGCCGAACCCGCCAACTCGTCGGCGGCGGCATGCGTCAGGCCGGCGTGATGGCCGCGGCAGGTCTCATTGCCCTGCGCGATGGACCGAGACGATTAGCGGACGATCACCGCCGAGCCAGGCAGCTTGGCGACGTAATCGACGACTTGCCCGGACTGCGTCTGGTTTCGCCGGTCTACACCAACCTGATCTTCGTGACCTGGGATCCAGACGTGCTAGATCTAGGTGTCTTCGTCGAAGAGGCCGCCAAGCGCGGCGTCGGTGTCGGCGGGGCTCGCGGGAACATGTTCCGATTGGTTACGCACCATCAGGTCGGCGACGCGGATATCGACGAAGCCACAGACGTCCTGGCCGCCGCTGCGGATGCCGCCACGGCTGTCGCGGCTCGTGTCTGAACGCGGAGCGCGTGGACGTCGACTGCGTAGTAAATTTACCCCGGCTGGAAATCGAATGGACCACGCTCGTTGGTGGTCACGCGGGCGAGCTGGCCGCGGAAGGGGAAGGTTGATGTTTAGAGACCTCAGAGTCGCACTTGTGCTGCTGTTCACCGTACTTGCCTTCGTTCTGGCGTCGTGCGGCGAGAGCAGCGGCGCCCCCAACGAAGTCGTCAGGACCGTCGAGGTTGAACGACAAGTCACGGTGGAAGTCGAGAAGCTGGTTACAGTCGAAGTCGAACGGCCGGTCGTCCAAGAGGTCGTCCGCGTTGTCGAAGTCGAAAGACCGGTTGAGGTCGTCCGGCAAGTAACGGTCGAGGTCATGCAGGAAGCGCAGACGCTTCCACCGCTGATCATCGGACACCTCAACGCCCTCACTGGTTCACTGTCGTACTTCGGTGTGTCCCACGGCAATGCGGCGGATCTGGCTGCCAGTCATGTCAATCGTGCCGGCGGCGTTCAGGGTGGCTCGGTGGTCATCATCAACCGCGACACCGGCGTGAACCCCGTGCAGGGCGTCGATTCGGCTCGTGCGCTGGTGGATGTTGAGAATGTGGCGGCCATCGTCGGAGCCCTGGCCAGTGGTGTGACGATCCCTGTAGCCACCTCGGTAACCGCTCCGAGCCAGACGCTTCAGATTTCGCATTCGTCCACCGCGCCGAGCATCACGGCGCTGGAAGACGACGACTTCCTGTTCCGCACCACGGTGTCTGATGCGGCTCAGGGCGTGGTGCTGGGTCGCCTGGCCTGGGAACAGGGCTACAAGAGCGCCGGGATCATGTACATCAACAACGCCTACGGCCAGGGTCTGGCCGAGCGATTCACCCAGACGTTCACGGAGCTTGGGGGAACCGTTACGGCTTCAGTTCCCCACGAGGACAGCCAGCCGACCTTCGCGTCCGAACTCGAGAAGGCCACGGAAGGCAATCCCGACGTGCTGGTCACCATGAGCTATCCAGGGCAGGCCGAGATATACCTGCGCGAGGCCTTGGAAGGCGACTACGCCGATACGTTCCTTTTCGTGGACGGGGTCAAGTCCGACGACATGGTGAAAGCGATTGGCGGCGGCAAACTGGACGGCACCTTGGGGACGGCCCCAGGGGCGCCGGACAGCCCTGACCGGCAGGCGTTCTACAACTCCTACACCTTGACGTTCGGCGTCGACGCGCCGCAGGAGCCGTACCTGGCCGAGACGTACGACGCTGTGGTGCTCATCGCGCTGGCGGCCGCCAAGGCAGGCACCACGACGGACTCTGTGGCCATCCGCGACGCTCTCCGAGACGTTGCGAATCCACCGGGTGAAGTGGTTGGCCCGGGCGCCGGCGGCATCCAGAGAGCTCTGCTGCTGATTGCCGAGGGCAAGGACATCAACTACGAGGGCGCCTCTGGTCCTGTGGACTTTGACGCGCACGGCGACGTCTCCGGCCCAATCGAGATATGGACGATTGAAGGCGACGCAGTCATGTCCACCGGACGCTTCGAATTGCCCTAGCGCATCGCCGCTGGTTGCATCGCAAAGGGGGCGGTACTACTAACCGCCCCCTTTGTCGTTCGCTGCAAAGGCGTGGGAAGTCCCTGATGGACTAACCGGAGGAGTCTGAGCTTTCTCTCGCTGCCGAAGCCGTCGTGCCAGACACGCGCCGCCGCTCACCCAAGAGTCCGCTTGGCCGCAGCAACATGATGACCACGATGAGGACGCCGATCATCAGCAGGCGGAAGCTCGGATCGGCGAAGAAGCCCGGCAGAAACTGCGTGCCGGCCCACACACCCCACACCACGAACGCCCCGAGCACCGCCCCTGCGTTGTTGCCCGAACCGCCCACCATGAGCATGGCCCAAATCACGAACGTGGCGAGCAGTGGATCGAAGGTCAGCGGCGAAAGGAATCGGACGTGATGCGCAAAAAGCGCACCGCCGAGGCCCATGATCATGGCGCCCAACACAAACGACTGGAGCTTGAAGTGAAAGACGTTCTTACCGCTCGCGGCCGTCGTGATTTCGTCCTCGCGAATCGCCCGAAGCACGCGACCCCACGGTGAGCGCACTGCCTGCTGCACGGCGACGAACAGAAGGGCAAGGACGACAAGCACGACGACCAGGTACAGATAGTCGTAGCGGTCCGGCGAAATCAGGTCGCCCAGGTACCTGGGAATCCGGTACAGGCCCCGTGAACCGTTGGCCAGCCACTTCTCGTTCAGGAAGAAAAGCCGGACACTCTCTGCGATGCCCAGTGTCGCTATCGACAGATAGTCGTCGTTCAGACGCAACGTCACGGATCCAATGACAAGGGCGACAGCCCCGCAGGCAATGGCGGCCGCCGCAAGGCCGATGATGAACCAGGCGTCGATACCCAGATCGAACAGTCCGATTGCAGCCAGGTTCCCACCGAAAACAAACTCTTCGAACTGGGCCGAGTCCGGCGGAGGAGATGTCAGGAGCGCCGCCGTGTATGCGCCAAGTGCAAAGAACCCGGCGATTCCGATGTTAAATAAGCCTGTATAACCCCAGTGAACATTGAGTCCTAAGGAGAAGATTGCGTAGATGCCGGCCATGATGGCGAAGCCGATCAGGTAGTTGACGAGTCCAGTCACGTCCATCTCAGCAACCAGTCACTGGGACCCGCCGAAAAGCCCTCGCGGGCGTGCGAGCAGCATGACGATCATGATGGCGAAGGCAACCGCTGGCTTATAGCTCGGGTTCACCCACTGCGTTGAAACTTCCATGCTCACGCCGATTGCGAGCGCGCCCACCAGCGCGCCGTATGGGTTGCCGATGCCACCAAGGATTGCTGCCGAAAACAGGGGGATCAGGAATTTCCAGCCCATGATCGGCAGCAACTGCGCCTGCAACACGGCAAGCAGGACTCCGGCGATGGCTGCCAGAGCTCCGCCGATTCCCCAGGTCCACCAGATCACGTGCTTCGTATTGATCCCGGTGACCAAGGCGAGCGTCGGATTGTCGGCGGTTGCTCGCATTGCCTTGCCCATCCTGGTATGGGTGAGTAAGACATAGACACCGAGGACAAGAACCACGGCGACAATTGCGATGAACAGGCTGTCGGGAGGTATCCGTACGTCCATCGGCAGGTGGTACACCTGCCGTGACTCCCGCGGATAGTGCTGCGTATCCCCGCTCCAGATCAGCTGCACCAGCCCACGAAGCGCGATGGCCACGCCCAGGGACGCCATCATCAGCAAGGCCGCACTGGCCCCGCGATCTCTGAGCTTGCGATAGACCAAGACGTCCAGAGCCATGGCGCCTGTGGCCACCGTGGCCGCCGCGATCGGCAGCGCAATCAGAATCGGATATCCAAACGTAAAGGGTCCCAGTCCGGCGCCCTCGATACCGATTGCTGGCAACAGGCTTTCAACCAGCAAAAACGTGACGTAGGCGACCACGGCCATGTAGTCGCCATGCGCGAAGTTGCCCAAGTTCAGAATCCCATAGACCAGGGTCAATCCGATGGCTCCAAGAGCGATCACAGAGCCGAGAAAGACTCCGTTGACCAGCAGATTCATCTTGATGACCGGCGAGAGGCCCAGGGCCAGTACGCCGGCCACGATTAGACCGGTGACTCGGGCAGGCGTCCATAGTGACCGAAAGCGCCGGCCGGCGGCGCGCGGGCTCATCGCGAGGGCTGGCTCTCGGGATTGCACGTCGTAGCGGACCGTCCGCCTAGCCGCCCAGGTAGAGGCGCCCAACGTCGGGGTCGTCTAGCAACGCTGGTCCAGTGCCTTCTAGCTGATTGGTCCCGCCTGACAATACGTAGCCCCGGTCAGACATCCGCAGCGACTCCCGAGCATTCTGTTCCACCAGCAGGACTGAGACGCCGGTGGCGTTGATCTTTCGAATGCGTTCGAACGCCATGTGTACCAGTGAAGGCGCCAACCCGGCCGAAGGCTCGTCCAGCAGCAGTAGCACGGGATCGAGCATCAAGGCGCGCGCGATGGCCAGCATCTGACGCTGTCCGCCAGACAATCTGCCGGCCTTCTGTCGAGGTCGATGCCGAAGGTCTGGGAAGAGCTCATACATCTCCTCGATGCGCTCTTCGTAGGCGTCGCGTCGCACGAAGGCGCCCATCTCAAGGTTCTCGCGAATGGTCAGCGAGGGAAAGACGTTGTCGGACTGCGGCACGTAACAGAGGCCGCCTCGCACAATGCGCTCCGGCCCGTGCGACGAGATATCGACGTCCTGAAAACGAATCGTGCCCGAACGGACGGAGACCAGTCCGACGATGGCCTTCAACAGCGTTGACTTCCCGCAGCCGTTCGGACCAATGATCGTGACAATTTCGCCTGCGGCTACCGTGATTGAGACGCCGTGCAGAATCTGCGTTTCGCCGTAGCCGGCCACAACATTGGTCGCTTCAAGCAGCGCCATTGCCATGACCTCCCAGGTACGCCTCCAGCACCCGCGGGTCTCGCTGAATCTGCGTCGGCGTTCCTTCGGCGATTACGGCGCCATTCGCCATTACGACAACTGGATCGCACATCGTCATGACGAAACGCATGTCGTGCTCAATGATTAGAAACGTGACGTTGCGCTCGACGCTGGCCCGCACGATGTTGGCCGAGAGGTCTCGCAGCAACGTGCGGTTGATTCCGGCGCCCGGTTCATCCAGCAGCACCATTTTTGGCTTGGCCATTAGCGTTCGTGCCAGTTCAAGCAGCTTCTTCTGTCCGCCCGAGAGACTGCCGGCGTACTCATCGGCCAGGTCGGCAAGCTTGACGAGGTCCAAAACCTCTAGCGCTTGTGCTTGTACCCGGCGTTCCTCGCGGAGCACTTGCCAGGGCGCAAACCAAGCGGCCCACAGGCGTTCACCAGTCTGGCTGCGGGGTACCAGCATCAGGTTCTCCAGCACCGTCATTCGCTTGAGTTCCCGTGGGATCTGAAATGTGCGCATGAGTCCGAGCTTGAATGTCTGATGCAACTGCATCCCGCTAACGACTTGTCCGTCAAATAGGATCTGCCCGCTCGTGGGTGCTAGGGTGCCGGAAATCAGATTGAAGAGCGTCGTCTTCCCGGCCCCGTTGGGTCCAATCAGTCCCGTAATGGTTCCCGCAGCCACGTCAAAGGTGCACCGATCGACCGCTCGCACACCGCCAAATTCCTTGACGATGCCACGCACCTGCAGAATGGATGCCGAGTCCGTCATGTTGATCTGGCCTCCGTCACGGGGCCGAGATTGCTGCACAGCTTGTCTGGAACGAGGACATTGTCACTGAAGCGCTGCGTACCATATACCAGATGCATACTGTCAACGTTGGTCCGCTACAGGCGCTGTACTGGCCAACAAGGGATCTCCAAGCGCCACAGACCATTCTCGCGATTCATGGCATTTGGGTTGGCGCGCACGTGTGGCGCCAGCTTGGCCCCTACCTGGCGGACAATGGTTATGCCACGTACGCCGTGTGGCTCCGGCATCACCAGCCTGGTGCCGATCACCGGCAACTGGCAGGCGTCGGGGTACGCGAATATGCGGAAGACGTGGCAGAGGCTGTGCGAGCGCTGGATGTTCCGGTGGTCGTTGGGCATAGCATGGGCGGACTGGTCGCGCAGGTGGCTGCCACGTTGACTCAGCTATCCGGGTTGGCCTTGCTTGCCAGTGCCCCGCCGTTCGGAATCCCCGCCATTCCGCGAATGGCCCTTCTCATGACTGGCATCCGCCACTGCTTCGGCCGGCCGTTCGATTCCAGTCCAATGCACCCGTTCGCCGATGGAGCTTTTCTTGAGCGGCTCGGTTCGGGCCAGCGGGTCGAACTTACTTCCGGGCGAGTGCCCGAGCCCCGTCGCCTTGCCCGGCAGTTGGCGTTTTGGCCGCCGGCCGTCAGGGCATCCCGGATTCGGTGCCCGGTATTTGTCGGTGCAGGCGACGACGATCCCGTGATCGTGCCGTGGGTCACCCGCCGGCTGGCCGCGCGGTATCGAGTGATCCCAACCTTTTATCACGGGCGCGGACACATGCTGAACCTTGAGCCGGGCTGGCCGTCCGTTGCCGATGACCTCATACGCTGGATGGATCGCTTCGTCGCCTGACTGCAGAAGGAGCCCGTCATGGATAACCGACCGCTTGGCACGACAGGCATGCACGTCAGCGCGCTCACCATGGGCTGCTGGGAGATCGGCGGTCTGGCCTGGGGTCCAATGCCGGCGCCGGACGCCGCGGATCTTGTCAGAGCGGTGGCTGACGCCGGAATAACGGCGTTCGATACAGCCGAGGCCTACGGCAACGGCCGCAGCGAGGTGATCCTGGGCCACGCGCTGCGCGATCGGCGCGATGAGGTCACGTTCATCACCAAGACGGGCTATCTGCCCGGCGTCGATGGTGCCCAAATGCTTCTCGACGAGCAGCCGCAGGACTACCGGGCTTCCTCAATCCGCCGGGCGTGTGAACTCTCGCGCCAGCGGCTCCAGACCGACTACATCGACGTCTACCTGCTTCACGATCCGCCAATGGAAGCCGTGATGCGCGAGGAGCCATTCGCGGAACTGCGGCGCCTGCAGGATCGGGGCGAGATCCGTGCATGGGGGGTCTCCTCAAGTCCGTCGGTTGTGGCTGAGGCCGTTCGACGTTGGGGTGCGCAGGTTGTCGAGACGCCGTTCAACGCCGCGAGTCCGCAAGCCGCGGCCGAGCTGTTTCCCGCCGCTGCCGCCGCGGGTGCCGGTGTCCTGGCTCGCAGTCCGTTTGCCAGCGGCAACCTGATTCTGACCGCAGAGCAGCGCCGGTCCCTGTATGCGGGTGACTGGCGGCACTTTCACGACCCGGAGCGTGTAGCTGCCGACGCCATCGTGGCGGAGCGGCTGGAGGCTCTGGCCGACATGCGCGACGAACCCGTGACAGATACGGCGATCAAGTACGTGCTCGGGCATCCCGAGGTCTCGACATGCATCGTGGGCATCTCGGCCGTGGCCGAGATTGCGCCGAACGTTCGCGCCGCCGGCAAACCGTACCTTGACGAGCAGCGCCGGGCGCAGGTAACGGCGGGTGCATGATACGAGACTGATGCTCCTGGTTCAGGCGGTCCTCGGGGGACTCCCCGGAGGTTCCCGCTTGCTCTAGGTCCCCTCACTTTGTGAATCGCACAGCGACAGCCACAACAGTGTGCGGAGTCTCCATGTTGGTATAGACTGCGCCGTTGATCCCGCTTTGGCGGGCTGGCGTACTGAGGGAAGGATGAGGCAGATGGCTCGAGATCTGACGCGACGGCGTTTCCTCAAGGCGAGTTCGGCTCTCGGAGTCGGCGTCGCTGGCGCGGCTACCTTGGCTGCTTGTGGTGAGACCAAGGTCGTCGAGAAGATCGTCACGCAGGTGGTCGAAGAGGAAGTCATCAAGGAAGTGACCAAGGAAGTTCAGGTCGTAGTTGAGAAGGTCGTCACACAGGCCATGGCGGCGCCTCAGCAAACGACGGTGGAGTTCGAATTCGTCAGCGACCACGTCTCCGGCGTGCGTGGCAAGTCCACCACCTGGGCGCTGGCCAACTTCCAGGCGGAACGGCCCGACATCAAGATCAAGTTCACGCCGCAAGGCGGCGGCTTTGACGACTCGTTCGGCATCCGTATCGCGGCGGGCAGCGCCCCGGCCACCGCGTTGTTGAGCTGGGGATTCTTCGGGTCCCATCAAGACTCGTTCGTCCAGATCAACGACCTGCTGGACCGCCATCCGGACTTTGATGGGGCCGACCTCATCTACGAGCCGGACTCCTACACGATCAACTACGACACGACCTGGCCCTTCGTGGACTCGTTCCAGGGTCACGCCTTCGGCCTGCCGTACCAGGGCAACGTCAGTGGCCACTACTACAACATCGACCTCTACGACCAGTACGGCGTGCCCGAGCCGTCGGCTGACTGGACGTACAGCAACGAGTGGCTGGACGCAGCCAAGCAGGCGACCGACCCGGACAACGAAATCTACGGAACCCGGATCGGCGGCGGCGGCGACATCCACTACTGGACGCCGATTAGCTGGGGCTTCGGCGCCAAGCAGTTCATTTCGTCCGACGGCACGCACACCGAGCACTTTGACAACGGTGGCGACCGAGGCTTCCAGTTCGCAGTGGACTTGATCCACAGGCATGGCGTCTCGCCGGCGACGGACGCGCAGCGCGAGTTGGCGGGCGAGTTCGGCGACGCCTTCTCGGCCGGCAAGATCGGGGCCGAATTGCGACGTGGCGACGCCAAGGGCAACGCCGTGATCAGCATCGGCGACCGCTTCCGCTGGGCGCTGGCGCCGCAGCCGAAGGGTGACGTGACCGGCACCGTGGCCGTGCATCGCACCAACCAGGGGCACTACGTCATCGACTCGGCGCGACGACAAGGCGTGGTTGAGCCGGTCGTGGACTTCCTGGTCTGGATGGCCGGGCCCAAGATGCAGGCGCGCGCAGCGACCGACCGCGGGTTCCTTC
>DAOUIX010000089.1:0-9036 GCA_034423235.1 Chloroflexota bacterium
GTGAGAGCCAGGGTGGGACCGGCAAACTCGAACGCCAGCCCACCGGTTGAGGCCTCGTCCGTCAGCCCCAGATCCGCGGGACTCTGTGGCTTCGCGCGTTCGGCCACGGCCACGATGCTGAACCCGTGGCCGCCCATGCTGCGCTGGCGGATCGATTCAGCCACGTACTCCACGTCGTACGGCAGTTCCGGGATCAACACCACATCGGCGCCGCTGGCTAGTCCCGCGCCCAAGGTCAGCCAGCCCGCGTTATGCCCCATGATCTGCACCACGATGATGCGGTGGTGACTGTGGGCCGTGCTGTGCAGCCGGTCGATGGCCTCCGTCGCGATCGACAGCGCCGTGTCAAAGCCAATGCTCGTGTCGGTGTACGCGATGTCGTTGTCGATCGTCTTCGGCAGCGTGATGATGTTGAGACCGGCGTCCAGCAGCCGCTGCGCGCTGGAGTGCGTGCCGCCTCCACCCAGGCAGACCAGCGCGTCCAGGTGCAGGTCGGCGTAGTTCTCGCAGACGCGGGCGGTCATGTCGATGGTTTGTTCGCCCACCCGCAGTTTGTGCGGCTTGTCGCGGCTGGTGCCCAGGATCGTCCCGCCACGGGTCAGAATCCCCGCCAGGGCCTCCGACTCCAGCTCCTCCACCCGGTTCTCCACCAGGCCCCGAAACCCATCGCGAATCCCCACCACCCGCATGCCATAGCGCCCGATGGCCGACTTGCCCACCGCGCGAATCGCGGCGTTCAGCCCCGGACTGTCCCCGCCGGCGGTCAGGATGCCAATGCGACGGGGAGTCATGCTGTGTTCTCCGAGGGTGGTCGCCCCCCCATTCGTCAGCCTCGCCGAATGGCCTTCCCGAATACGTTACACCGCACCAGGGCATGGCGCCCGCTCGGGTCGACCGGCACGGATTGGTCCCTCGGTCCGCATCGCGCCCGCATGGCGGCAGATCGTCAGCCACGATGCAACGCAAGTGACCCGCTCGCGGACTCAGGCCGTGACTGCCCGGTGTCAAATAGTCGTTTATCTCATACCAGATAGTGTGATAATATACGACTCACAGTTTTGTTGCATACGACTAATCGACATGCTGTTCAAGACGCCGCCGCTCGACGATCAGGAGCGTGGCGTCTGCGCGCGTCTTGAGGCATTGCGTGCGGCGCTGCGAAGCCAAGTCGCCGATGAGCGGCGCTGGAGTGGGCTGCTGCGGCGCGTGGCGGCCGCTCGGGCTATTCAAGGCTCCAACAGCATTGAGGGCCTGCATGTCACGCTGGACGACGCCGTGGCTGCCGTCAGCGGCGCCAATCCGCTGGATACGCCTCCCCAAGTCTGGTGCGCCATTCAGGGTTACCGAGACGCCCTCACGTTCATCCTGCAGCTAGCGGACGATCCCAGCTTTGTCTACGACGAATCACTGCTCAAGAGCCTGCACTTCATGATGACGAAAGACGACTTGCGCGCAAGTCCGGGCCGCTGGCGCTCTGGACCTGTCTACGTGCGCGACGAGCACAGCGGGACGCTTGTGTACGAGGCCCCCGACGCACTGGACGTTCCAGAGCTGGTGTCCGCACTAGTCGCGGAGCTTGGCCGGCCCGAGGACCGAACACCAGCTGTGGTTCGGGCGGCGATGGCGCACCTGAATCTGGTGATGATTCACCCGTTCCGCGACGGCAACGGCCGAATGGCTCGTGCGCTGCAGTCTCTTGTGCTGGCGCGCGCCGGCGTACTCGCCCCGGTCTTTGCCAGTATTGAGGAGTACCTGGGACGAAACACCGCCGCCTACTACGCGGTGTTGGCCGAGGTGGGCGGCGGCGCTTGGCAGCCGCAGCGCGACGCGCGGCCGTGGGTGCGATTCGCCTTGTCCGCCCACTTCCAACAGATCCAGACACTGCGGCTTCGAGCAGCCGAGGCCGAGCGTCGCTGGGACCTGCTCGAGAGGGAGGTCAAAAATCGTCGTCTGCCGGAGCGATCAGTCCCGGCCCTGTTCGACGCTGCCCAGGGTTTTCGGGTAGGCAATGCCGCATACCGCGAACTGGCCGACGTCAGCCAGGTCGTGGCGGGACGCGATCTCCAGGCGCTGGCGGCGGCGGAACTGCTGGAGGCACGAGGTGAGCGGCGTGGCCGCTACTACGTCGCATCTGATCTCCTGACAAGCCTGGAAGCCTCCATCTACCGTGACCGCGCGCCCATTCCGGATCCTTTCGAGGCCTAGACAAACCCACGCTACGCTGCGAACGCCGGATAGCGAACACCGTTCGGCCAGGAGACCGAGACGCAATGTCGACAGACGACAGGCCTGACATTCCTCCGGTCCTGCAGGGTGCCTACGCCTGCGACCTGGCGCCGGACGGCAATGGGCGGGCCTTTGGTGCCTGGGCCGGTACCGACTGGGCCGAGGAGGCGCTGTTCGCGGCGCGCTCCAACACCGCGGGCGGAGGCTGGCGGTTCGGGCTGGCTCGGGACGAGCGCGACTTCATGGCGCGCCTGGGCGCCGCGCGGTATCGCGTGTACGCGGGCGAACTTGGCGGGAATGACCTCGCGCCCATTGAGCTAGCCGAAAGTCCGACGGTCATTCAAGACCCGGCTGTGGCCGTTTCAGACAATCAGCGCCTCGTGGCCTGGGGCGAGCGGCAAGACAACCGCTTTCTGGTGCGGGCTTGGACCGGCGCCGAGGTCGAGACGGTCGCGTCAACCCCGGCCTCGCTTACCCGACCAACCGCAACTATCGACAGCGATGGACAACCATGGGTCGCCTGGCAGGCCTTCGGCGGAGACGGATGCGCTGTCGTTGTGAGCCGACGGCAGGCAGGCGGATGGACACCGCCGGTGATCGCCTCCGTGCCCGGCCAATCGGCCTGGCGGCCGGCTCTCTGCGCATCGGCCGCGCATGGCGTGTGGCTGGCCTGGGACGCCTGGACCGGGCACCACTTTCACGTCTTCGCCCGCCGCATCGCGCCCGATGGCGCGCTTGGCCCGGCGGTGCAGGTCAGCGATCTGCCGCTGCTGGCCATGGACGTGGATATTGCCGTGGACGCGGACGACACGGCCTGGCTGGCCTGGGAGCAGTCGCCGCCCTGGGGCTCGAACCACCGGTTCAACGAGACGCGGCAACTGGTACTGGCCGCGATTGACGCCGGCGGCGATATCTACCAGCCCCGGATTCCCTGGGGCACCGGGCAGGTCCCGATTCCTATCGAGACCTTCACGCACGTGCAATCGGCCGAGTACATCGTGCCCGTATCGCCGCGCCTGATCGCGGGGCCACGCGGCATCGAGCTGTTCTTCCAGCGCTTCCGCAGCACCGACTACGTGGACTTCGGCTGGCGGCTGGAGCGCATGGTCTACTCCGGCTCGACGTGGTCGGATCCTGAGACGGTGAGCCCCTTCCACGGCACGCCGGACACGCGCTACGGCGTGGCCGCGCTGCCGGACGGACAGCGCGTTGTGGCGCACAACGCCATGGACTTTGGGTCCATGCAGACCCTCGAGCGTTGGCGGGCCGGACTGCCGTTCCTCCGCGGCGGCGCCTCCCCCGCGACTCGCGAGCGAATTGAAGTCCTGGCGCTGGATCCCCCATCGGCCGCCGCGGAGCCCCCGCTACGCGTTGAGTTCCCGCGCTACGAAGGCGTCCGCGAGGACACCCCTCGGGTCCGCCGCGACGGCCGCACCATCACCCTCGGCGACCAGACTTACCACCTCTACTGGGGCGACATGCACCGGCACTCGCACCTCTCCAAGTGCATCGCCGCCAACGACGGGTCGCCCGTGCACAACTTCCGCTGGGCGATCGACCACAACCGCATGGACTTCTGGGCGCTCACCGAGCACCTGGAATACATGAGCTACAACGAATGGCGACGGGTCGAGGAGACGGTGGCGGCCTTCACCAACGACGGCCGCTTCGAGCCCCTCTTCGGCTTCGAGTGGGGCCTCAACCCCGGCCACACCAACATCTTCTACCGCGACCAGCAACTGGGCGAAGAGCTGCGCGCCCTGGCCCTGATGTCGCCCAGCCTCGAGGACTTGATGGAGCGCTGGGATACGAGAATGCCGGACGGCTCGGTCATGGCGGCTCGTCACTTTCACGGCCACCGCCAGCCGGACGTCTTCGAGGGCTTTCGACCCACCTGGGAGCCCGCCATGGAGATCATGCAGGCCCGCGGCGACCAGCGGGAGTGGATCGAGACCTTCCTGCGCGAAGGCGCCCGCATCGGCTTCATCGGCGCCACCGATCACGGCCGCTTCTGGCACTTCGCTTTCTGCATGACCGGCGTCTGGGCCACCGAGCCAACGCGCGAGGCGATCTTCGACGCCATCTGGAATCGTCGGACCATCGCCACGTCCGCAAAAATTCTTGTGCACACCGAGGTGTCCGGGATCCCGATGGGCGCGGAGGGTGAGATCTCAGGAGACCCAAAGCTGCGAGTGATGGCCGAGTCCGCTCAACGCCTACGCGAGATCCAGGTCTTCCGCAACGGCGCACCGGCGCACCGGGAGTCCGTCGATGGGTTCAGCCTGGACTGGACCTGGACCGACCGTGGCAACCCGCGCAGCCAGAACTACTACTACGTGCGGCTCTCGGCCGAACCGGCCCTGCCCCAGGGCACCCCGGCCGTCGCCTACGCCTCGCCGGTGTGGGTCACGACCACGGACTGCTGAGCGGCCGCAGCGTTACGGCAGGCCCAAGTCCTCCACGGCTTGGTGCAGATCCGGCGGCAGTGATCCCGCCTTTACGGCCGCCACGCTTTCCTCGATCTCGGCCGGCGTGGCCGCCCCGACCAGGATGGTGGCGATGCTCCGGTCGCCTACCAGGTAGCGCAGGGTCAGCGCGACGAGCGACAGTTGGCTCTCCTGTTGCAACTCGATGAGACGCGGGACGCGTTCTTGTTCATAAGGCGTCATATCGCCCGCCCAGATTGGCGCTGTCTGAAGACTCTCCGGGCGGATCGCCGCGAGGCGGCCACGACGGAAGACTCCGCCCAACGCAATCGCCGTACCGCGCTCGTTGGCAACCGGAAGTAGCTGCCCACGGATGTGGCGGTCGATCAGGCCATAGGCCAGCGCGCTCAGGCAAACATCCACCACGTTGTCGCCCGCCGCGCGCAGAACGTGCGCCAGGCGGTCCGGACTGTTGCCGCTGATGCCGACGTAGCGGCAGCGGCCCGCGGCCCGAGCCTCTTGTAGCACCTGCATCACCGGCGCGTTGGCCACGTCGGGCTCGGATTCCAGGTCCACGAACAGGTCGTCGCTCGGCTCGTCGCTCCACCAGTAGTGATGGTCGGCCTCGTGAATCAGCACAATGTCCGCGCAGTCGCGCCGTAGAAGCCGCAGGTTTTCTTCAAGCTGCGTGTGCAGGGCATCAGGCGAGCGAAAGCGGCTGCGCTGTGCCAGGTTGCCCACCTTGGTCGAGACCAGGTGCGGCTCCGGCCGCCCCTCCAGGGCGACGCCGAGAATCGCCTGCGACACCCCGCTGCTATACGACGGCGCAGTGTCGAAGCAGTTGACCCCGAGTTCCAGCGCCCGCTGTACCGTCGCCACGCCCTCGGCAAACGACACGCGCGGCAGCCCGCAGCCCCCCAGGCTGAGGGTGGTCACCTGGTCGCCGGTACGCCCAAGGGGGCGCAGTGCCAGCCTGCGCATCGCAGAGCCTAGCCCACGGTCGCGTGGGACCAACGCTCCGCGACCTACATGGCACGCTCGGGTTCGAGACTCTCGCAGCCACCGCGCTAGGCTGACGCTGGCAAGCCTGCGATGCCGTCGGCTGCAAGGAGTGGGCGCCATGGCAACCGAGACTTGGCCTGACACGCCCACGGTCCTGCAAGGCGCCTACGCCTGCGACGTGGCGCCGGACGCCGACGGCGGCGCCTTCGGCGCCTGGGCCGGCAGCGACTGGGCTGAGGAGGCGCTGTTCGGAATTCGCACGGCTCACCCCGGCGGGCACTGGCAGTTTGCACCCGGTCATAGCGAGCGCGAGTTCATGGCGCGTCTCGGCAAAGGGCGCTTTCGCATCTATGCAGGGAACCTGGTGGCGGATGACCTCCAGCCAACGCAACTGGCTGAGAGTCCGACAGCAATCCAGGACCCTGCCGTGGCCACATCCGGCGATCAGCGACTCGTGGCCTGGGGCGAGCGTCGCGACGACCGCTTTGCTGTACGGGCGTGGACTGGGGCAGCGGCCGAAACCGTCGCCGCATCGCCTGCGTCACTAACCCGGCCGGCCGCGGCCATCGATTCGGAAGGTCAGGCGTGGGTCGCCTGGCAGGCCTTCGATGGCGATACGTGCGTCGTGGTCGTGAGCCGCCGCCTTGCAAACGGCTGGACCGATCCGCATGTGGCCTCGATGGCTAGCCAGTCGGCCTGGCGGCCGGCCTTGCGAGCTTCAGCCAACCACGGCGTGTGGCTGGCCTGGGACGCCTGGACCGGTCACCACTTTCACGTATTCGTTCGCCGCATCGGCCCGGACGGGACGCTGGGTCCCGCGATCCAGCTCAGCGACCTGCCGCTGCTGGCCATGGACGCGGATGTCGCGGTGGACGCCGATGACACGGCTTGGGTGACCTGGGAGCAATCGCCGGCCTGGGGCGCCGATCATCGATTCAACACGACCCGGCACCTCGTGTTGGCGGCGGTTGACGCCGGCGGCCAGTCATTCCTGGCCCGCAGTCCCTGGGGCGCGGGTCAGGCCCCGATCCCGATCGAAAGCTTCATGCAGAGCATCTGCGCCGAGTACATCGTGCCCGTGTCCCCTCGCCTGGTTGCGGGACGCGACGGAATCGAGCTCTTCTTTCAGCGCTTCCGCAGCCGGCACCAAAAGGACTTTGGCTGGCAGCTCGATCGCATCGTCTACGCCGGCTCGTCCTGGTCCGAGCCCGAGACCGTGAGTCCGTTCCAAGGCATGCCGGACACCCGCTACGGCGTGGCGGCGTTGCCCGACGACCGGCGGGTCGTCGCGCACAACGCCACCGGATACATCCCGATGCAGACGGTTGAACGCGCCGCGGCCGGCCTGCCGAAGCTGCGGGCCGGTAGCGCGCCCGTGGCACGGGAGCGCATCGAAATTTTGACCGTTGGGCCGCCGCCCACAGCCGAGGAACCGCTGCTCAAGGTGGAGTTCGCGCGCTACGAGGGTGATCGCAGGCCGACCCCGCAGGCCCGCCGCGACGGCCGCACCATCACCGTCGGCGACCAGACCTACCAGCTGCTCTGGGGCGACATGCACCGGCACTCCCACCTCTCCAAGTGCTTGTCGCCCAACGACGGGACGCCACTGCAGAACTTCCGCTGGGCCGTCGACCACAACCGCATGGACTGGTGGGCGCTCACCGAGCACCTGGAGTACCTGAGCTACAACGAGTGGCGCCGGGTCGAGGAGACGGTGGCGGCATTCACCAGCGACGGCCGCTTCGAACCGCTCTTCGGCTTTGAGTGGGGCAACAACCCCGGCCACACCAACATCTTCTACCGCGACCAGCAACTGGGCGAAGAACTGCGGGCACTCACCCTCATGTCGCCCAGCCTCGAAGACCTGATGCAGCGCTGGGACGCCCGCATGCCGGCAGGCGGGGTGCTGGCCGCGCGCCACTTCCAGGGCCATCGGCAGCCGGACGTCTTCGAGGGCTACCGCGCAGCCTGGGAGCCGTCCATGGAGATCCTCCAGACGCGCGGCGACCAGCGCGAGTGGGTCGAGACCTTCCTTCGCGAAGGTGCAAAAATCGGGTTTCTCGGCGCCAGTGACCACGCCCGCCACTGGCACTTCGCCTACTGCATGACCGGCGTCTGGGCCACCGAGCCAACCCGCGAGGCCATATTCGATGCCATCTGGCAGCGGCGAACGATCGCCGCCTCAGCCAAGATCCTGCTGCACACAGAGGTCTCCGGGATTCCGATGGGCGCAGAGGGCGAGGTCTTGGGCGACCCGCAGCTGCGAGTCACGGCCGAATCCGCCCAGCCGCTGCGCGAGATCCAGGTCTTCCGCAACGGCGAACTGGCGCACCGCGAGTCCCTGGACACGCCCAACCTGGACTGGACCTGGACCGATCGCGGCAACCCGCGCAGCCGCAACTACTACTACGTCCGCCTGGCCGCCCAACCGGCGCTGCCCCAATCCACCCCCGCCGTGGCCTACGCCTCACCTATCTGGGTGCGCGCCCCAACACACTAGAGAGTGAGCTTGGAACGATGTCGGCTCAGATTGACGACCAACAGCCTTCTCCTCGTCTCCGCGAGGTCTTCAGCTTTCCCAATCCGGTCAATGAAGTGGCCGCCAGGGTCGTGGCCGGAATGGTCGTGGCCCTATCGCTTGCGATATTGCTCACCGGTCAGTGGTGGCTGGCAATCCTGCTTGCCTACGGCTTTCTCGCCAGAGTCGCCACCGGACCTACGCTGAGCCCAATGGGTCAACTGGCGACCAGGCTGATCGCGCCTCGAATATCTGACCCCAAGCTTGTGCCCGGCCCACCCAAGCGCTTCGCGCAGACGGTCGGATTGGCCTTTTCCGTGACGGCCCTCGTGCTGCACTTCGTCACGGGATTGTCGGTAGCGGCAGGCGTCGTCCTGGCCTTGCTCGCCGTGTTCGCCGCGCTCGAGTCATTCTTGGGCTTCTGCGCCGGCTGCTTCGTCTTCAACTACCTGATTCGCTGGGGCCTGATCCCCCGGTCGGTCTGCGAAGCCTGCGCCAACTTCGACGCCACGCAGACGTAACGCCGTCTTAGCGACTCACCCCGCGCTCGGAAACCCTCGTTCCGAGGGTGATCGCTGGTTGAGCGCGACTGCGTCGGTGTACCATCCGAGAGTCGCTTATTGAGACCGAATATCAAAACGGTCCGCAAGAGGGTTCCATATGGACGCGCCGAGCAAAGTACCCGTCACCATCCTCACCGGCTTCCTCGGTTCCGGGAAGACGACCCTGCTCAATCGGATCCTGGTTGAGGAGCACGGCAAGCGCATCGCCGTGGTCGAGAACGAATACGGAGAAGTTGGCATCGATCAGGCGCTCGTCATCAACGCTGACGAGGAGATCTTCGAGATGTCCAACGGTTGCATC
>DAOUIX010000090.1:0-26883 GCA_034423235.1 Chloroflexota bacterium
CGCTTGGCTGGTGGCCCGGCGTATAGCCGTGCAGCGCGGCGATCTCAGGGCGTATATCAACCATTGGTGGGGTCAGGGACCGTCGCGCGCTACGCGGACATTCGGAAGCGCATGCTACCTACTGGCTGCGGGTTCTGCCTGTAGCCCGCCTCAGCCCTCCCAGCCAAGACTCGGAAATGCTGCCCGCGCCCGGGTATATGTCGCCAGTGAACCTAGGTCACGGATGGCTCCTTCGGCAACCAGCCCGGGCAGTCGGGCGAGCGGAGTCATGACGACCTCGATCTGTTCCGTCTCCTCGGGCTCAGGCTCGCAAACCTGCTCGGCGTCCAAGACGACGAAAACGTGAGCCAGATTGCGATTGCGTGAAGGACTCGTCAGCAGCGTCCCGGCGCAATGCATGCGACCTGCGTAGCCGGTCTCTTCGAGCAGCTCGCGGGCAGCGGCGGCTTCCGGCGTCTCGTCGTCTTCCACCAGCCCCGCGGGAAACTCCAGCACCACGTCACGGGCACCGTGCTTGTACTGGCGCACCAGAGGGACCTCGCAGGCGGGCGTGACCGCCACCATCAAGCAGAAGTCGTTCTGATTCAGCACGTGGTACTGCGAAATCTCCAGGCCGCTCGGGAGCCGCACGTGCTCCAGCGTGTGGGTCAGCCAGCGGTCGCTGGAGACCGTGCGCGATCCCAGGATCTTCCAGGGCCGGAGGTCAGGCATGCCGGCCCAGCCTCGTTGGGATCAACGCGCGCGAGCTTTCGGTGCTTTCCCTACGGGCATTAGGTTGAGCGCTGCGTGGGCGGCGTTAGAGGATGGGCTCATCTCCGCCATTAACTGCCCGAGGACTTGTTCCGTGACTGATCCCCGCGTGGAAGCGCTTGCCGACATCCTAGTGCAGCACTCGACCGAGGTCGGCCCCGGCGACCTGGTCGTGATCGACGGCACCGCCAACGCTCAACCGCTCCTGATGGCCTGCTACCGGCGCGTGCTGGCGGCCGGCGGGCACCCCCGGCTCAATGTCGGCTTTGAGGAAGCGCAGGAGGCATTCCTGTCAGAAGCTAGCGACGACCAGCTTGAGTTCCTGGACCCGATTGCCAAGTTCCAGGCCGACTCAATCCAGGTCGCCATCCGCATCCGCGCCACCGAGAACACGCGTGCCCTGGCCAACGTCGACCCGTCCAGGCTGGCCAAAACGATGATTGCCCGACGCCCTGTCATGGACCAGATCATCGAGAACGTACGCTGGGTCCTCTGCGACTACCCGACGAATGCGTTGGCCCAAGAGGCTGAGATGTCGCTGAGCGAGTACGCCGACTTCCTCTACGGCGCCACCAACATCGACTGGTCCGAGATGACGGCTCGCCTGACCTCGCTGAAGACGCGGCTCGAAGCGGGTTCGGAAGTCCGCATCGTCGGACCCGACACCGACCTCACGCTCCGGACCGCTGGACGCATCTGGGAGCCGGCCGACGGCAAGAAGAACATGCCGGACGGCGAGATCTTTACCGCCCCGATTGAAGACAGCGTCAACGGCCGCATCACCTATGAGTTCCCTGCCATCTACCAGGGCCGCCAGGTGGACGGCATCACGCTGACCTTCAAGGATGGCCTGATCGTCGAAGCCACAGCCGAACGCGGCGAGGACTTCCTCAACGCCATCCTCGACACCGATCCCGGCGCCCGACGCCTGGGCGAGATCGGCATTGGGACCAACGACGGAATCAAGCGCCACACCAAGAACATCCTCTTCGACGAAAAGATGGGCGGCACGGTCCATCTGGCCGTGGGCCGTTCCTACGAGTTCACCGGCGGTAAGAATCAGTCCGCGGTTCACTGGGACATGGTGAAGGATCTGCGCACGGATAGCGCGCTGTACCTCGATGGTGCACTCCTGCAAGAAGACGGGGTGTTTGTGGAGTAGTCGGATAGTTCTTTTGTAGCTTCATATTGGGCAGCAGCGCCAGATCACGGCCTGCTGCGGTGGGAGACGACGGTCTCAAATCGATCGTCCTGTGGTACGATGGGTCCATCGAACAGACCACCTGATCCCGGGCACAAGAAAGTGGAGGCGGTTCGGGCATCAACGGAAAGAACCTATCCGAAACCGACGCCCTGCCGCACACGTCCGCGCAGTGATCGGCTGGCCTCACTGGCCTGCTGGTCCTGCGAATATCAGGCACACCCGTCCCACTGAAGCCTTCGGGCCGCTATGCAGCCACATCGTCGTGGTGAACGAGCCCGCCAGTCGGTCGGCGAAGGAGCTCTAAGCCGAATGGCGTATACGGCAAAAGACATCCAGGTGCTCGAGGGCCTCGAAGCCGTTCGCCGCCGGCCAGGGATGTACATCGGCAGTACCGACGCCCGTGGGCTGCACCAGCTCGTCTTCGAGGTCATTGACAACGGCGTCGACGAGGCGCTGGCCCAACGCGCAACCAGGGTTGAAGTTGTTATTACCCGTGCTGGCTGGGTCCGCGTCACGGATGACGGCTCGGGCATCCCGGTTGACGAACATCCCAAGGTCAAGCGTCCCGCGCTTGAAGTCGTCATGACCACCCTGCACGCCGGCGGCAAGTTCGATAACGGCGCCTACAAGGTTTCGGGAGGCCTGCACGGCGTTGGCGTATCCGTAGTCAACGCCGTCTCCAGCCGTATGCGCGTCAAGGTCCGCCGCGACGGTTTCTGCTGGATCCAGGAGTACGAGCGCGGCGTGCCGACAGGCGATGTCGTCAAGGGCGAGCGAACCAGGGCACACGGCACCGAGGTCGAGTTTCTGGCCGACGATCAGATCTTCGAAACCCTCGACTACGACTTCGACATCCTTGACCAGCGCATCCGCGAAATGGCCTTCCTCGCCGGTGGCACCACCATGCGCCTGCACGACGAACGGACGGACCGTCAGGCGACCTACTACTTCGAGGGCGGCGTCACCTCATTCGTCCGCCGCCTCACCCGCCGGCGAGGCCGTCTGCACCCCGACCCGATCGTGCTGCGCGGCCAGGTGGAAACCACCCAGGTCGAAGTCGCGCTGGCCTATTGCGACACCGTGTCGGAACAGATACACACCTTCGCCAACACCATTCGCAACATCGACGGCGGCACTCACCTCACCGGCTTCCGCGCCGCCCTCACGCGCTCGCTCAACGACTACGCCCGCAAGAGTGGGCAACTCAAGGACAGCGACCCCAATCTCACCGGGGACGACGTTCGCGAAGGGCTTACCGCCATCGTCAGCGTGATGATCCCGGAGCCGCAGTTCGAAGGGCAGACCAAGGCCCGCCTCGGCAACAGCGAGGTCGCCGGCCACGTCCAATCCGTCGTCAACGATCAACTCGGCACCTATCTGCACGAGCACCCCAGCGAGGCCCGCAAGATCGTCGAAAAGACCAAGCTCGCCGCCCGCGCCCGCGTCGCCGCGCAGAAGGCGCGCGACCTGGTCGTTCGCAAAGGGGCATTGGACGGCTTTGCCCTGCCAGGCAAGCTGGCCGACTGCCAGGAGCGCAACCCCGACCGTTGCGAACTCTTCATCGTTGAGGGCGACTCGGCGGGCGGCAACGCCAAGCAGGGCCGCGACCGGCGCTTCCAGGCCATCCTGCCCATCCGAGGCAAGATCCTGAACGTCGAGAAAGCGCGGGTCGACAAGGTCCTCTCGAACGAGTCGATCCGCAACATCATTACGGCCGTGGGCGGTGGCGTCGGCCTTGAGTTTGATGTCGCCAAGATCCGCTACGGCCGCGTCGTCATCATGACCGACGCCGACGTGGACGGCTCGCACATCCGCACGCTGCTGCTCACCTTTTTCTACCGTGAAATGAAGCCGCTGATTGAACACGGCAACCTCTTCATTGCCCAGCCCCCGCTCTTCCGTGTCGGCAACTCCCGGCGAGCCGAATACGCCTACAGCGAAGATGAGCGCGACCGGTTGCTTCGCCAGATTTCAGGCAGGGTTAGCGTGCAGCGGTACAAGGGCCTCGGCGAGATGAACGCCGAGCAGCTGTGGGAAACCACGATGAACCCGGAGGACCGGCATCTCCTGCAGGTTGGAATGAACGGCAACGGTGACGCACACGTCGACCAGGTGTTCTCGCGGCTGATGGGCACGGACGTGGGCGAACGACGCCGCTTCATCATCAATCGCGCTCGCACGGTCCGAAACCTGGACGTCTGACGATCCACGCATGACGGCCGCCGCCGAGGTACCGGTCATCGCGCTGGACGTCATGGGCGGCGACCGGGCGCCGGACGCCACGATTGAGGGTGCCATCGGCTGGGCCAGGTCAACCGGCCAACGCGCCATCCTGGTCGGTGACGTCGATGTGATGCGGGGTCTGCTGTCGAGCGGCGGCGAGGATCCATCCGCCTGGCGCCTGGAATCGGGGCCGACCACCATCGGCATGGACGAACACCCGGTACAGGCGGTGCGATCCACCCGGGACGCCTCGATCCGGCGCTGCGCGGAACTCGTCCGTTCGGGAGACGCCCAGGCCCTGGTATCGATGGGGAACACCGGCGCCACCATGGCGGCCGGCGTCCTGGTCGTGGGGCGTGCGGCCGGCGTGGACCGGCCCGGTCTTGCGGTCCTCATCCCCGGTCGCGAAGCCCCTACGCTGCTCATTGACGTCGGCGCCAACGCCGAGGCCCGCCCCGAACATCTGCGCGACTTTGGCCTGATGGGCGAGGTCTACCTGCGCCAGGTGCTCGGGACGCTGAATCCGCGCGCCGGGGTGTTAAGCATCGGCGAGGAGGCCACCAAGGGCAGCCCGCTGACCCTCGCGGCCGCCGAACTCCTGGCTGCCTCACCACTCGACTTTGTCGGCAACGTCGAGCCGGGCGGGCTTTTCAATAGCAGCGCTGATGTGGTGGTCTGCGACGGCTTCACAGGCAACTTGGTCCTGAAGTCCTTCGAGGCCACGGCTGAGTTTGCGGTGGGTGAACTTCGCGCCGCCGTCCGACGCCGCCCCTACACCCTTCCCGGGGTGGCCTTCATGTATCCAGCGTTCCGCGCGGTCCGGCGTCGCACCGACTACGCTCAATACGGCGGCACACCGCTGCTGGGCGTTAATGGCGTGGTCATCATTGGACACGGACGATCCAATGCCATGGCGGTGGAAAACGCGCTCAATGCCGCAGCCCGCGCCGTCGAGTCCCGCGTGGTCGAGCGCGTCTCGGACGGACTAGCCTTGATAGACCGGTAACCCCGCCCAAGCCGTCGGCGGCGACCTCGCAAACGTTGGAGACCGTTCCGCCCATGTCCGCACCGAGACGCCGCCTGCTCCCTCGCCGTCGACTTCTCGGCCTGCTCGCGGCCAGCTCTACCGCCTCGGCCCTGAGCGCCTGCGATGTCTGGAATCTGGTTGGCCGGCCTAACGACCGAAGTCCCGGCGGGTCACCCCTCTCGATTCCCGCGCTGCGCGCGCGCAGCTTCCCGCCCTCGGAGATTCGCCTACACAAGGTGGCCGCTCGTCACGACGACTACAGCTCGTACGTCATGAGCTACAACTCCGACGGCCTGCACATCACCGGCATGGCCACCATCCCGGTTGGCCAGGGCCCCTTTCCGGTCGTCCTGCTCAATCACGGCTACGTGCTGCCAAGCCAGTACGACACCGGCGTGGGCACGCGCGTCATGGCCGACGCCCTGGCCCGGCGCGGCGTGGTGACCCTTGCAACGGACTATCGCGGGCTCGGCGGTTCGCACGACGACTCGCGGCTCAACATCGGCGCCCGGCTGGAATTCGTGATCGACGTTCTCAACCTGGCGTCGGCGGCGCGAGAGTTTCCCGAGGCACAGCCGGGTCGCATTGGCATCTGGGGGCATAGCCTCGGCGGCGAACTGGCCATCCGCGCCGGCGTCGTGGACCCCTGGATCGGCCCGATAGCTCTCTGGGCGCCGCTTAGCGTCTGGCTTGACGACATCTCCGACTACTACCGGGTCCCAACCTCCCGCTCAAGCGACCAGTTGCGGGCCGCCCTGTCCGCAGGCAACTATCTTGACGGGCTGGCCGGCCCGGTGGACATCCACCAGGGCGCGAACGATCTGGCGGTTAACCCGGCGTGGGCGTCAAAGCTCCGGCTGGCTCTGGGGGAGGTCGGCGTGGCAAGTAACCTCTACCTCTACCCCGGCGTGGGACATCTGCTTAACGCCAGCGCTCAGACGGTCGTCCGCAACAGCGCCGAATTCTTGCGGCGAAACCTGCCGACAACGCGCTAGGATTCACGGGCCGTGCCTGCGCTGTCTCAGGCCGCCCAGCAGGTGACCGCCAGCGTCGCTCGACACATAGGCCAGGCGCCCGCCGCCGCGGTACTGGCAATTGCCGCGCTGGCCGCCGCCCAGCCGCTGGACGCCGACCTCTGGGTCCATCTCAACAATGGTCGCTTCATCGCCAGCCGGGGCGAACTCCCCTATCCCGATCCATTCACCTTTAGCGCCGGGGACGCGGTCTGGACAGTCCATGAGTGGCTTCCCGCCCTGATCATTTTTCACCTGGTGGACCTGGGCGGAGCCATAGCTGCGGTCCTCGGCATAGCCGCCGTCTACGCCCTCATCTGGGGCCTGCTCGAACGCACCCTTGCCGCCCATGGCGTTGGCCCATGGATGCGAACCACCGCGCTGGTGACCGCATCCCTGCCGCTGTTCCCGTTCGCGGGAATCCGTCCGCTGGCCTTCGGACTACTGGCCGCCGTCCTGGCCGCCGTCCTGGCGTTGCATCACCGGCGCACCGGGTCGCGTTGGGTGTGGCTGCTGCCGCTCGTGTTCGTCGTGTGGGGCAACGTACACGCGTCGTTCCCCATCGGCTTCGCCCTCCTCGGCGCCCTCCTCTTTGAAGCTCTCTGGGCACGATCCCGCCTGCCCTTCATCGGTCCACGCCCCCGCACACGCCTTGCACCCTTCGCCGCCGTCATGGCCTTATCGGTCGTCGCACCGGCCCTCAATCCGTCGGGACTCCGCCTGCTCGCCCAGCCATTCTTTCAATGGGGCGGCGAGTTTCGTCGCTTCAACAGCGATTGGCGGCCGCCTGAGACCTTCAGCGAGACTTGGTGGTTCTTCACGGCCTTTCTGATTCTGACTGGCCTGCTGCTCATCCTGCGACGCGGTCGTGTCCCCCCTACCGATGTCCTGGTGCTGGTTGTCGTGGTGGCCGCTGGCTACAGCACACGCAAAGTGATGCCATTCGCCGCGGTGCTGGCCCCGCTCCTGCTGGCGCAGCCGCTGGCGACTGCCGGCGCTGCCCGTGTGTCTCTTCCCGCCTGGGCGGTCCGCGCCGGCGCCGTGCTCGCGGTGGCCGCAGCGATTGGCGTTGCCGTCGCCATCAGCCCGCGCACGCTCGATGGACCCACCGTCGTGCCTATGCCGGCCGCGGCTCGCGACCTCGTCGCTGATACCGGAGCGACGCGAATCTTCGGCACCTACCATTGGGGCGCGTTCCTCACCTGGGCCCTATGGCCGGATGCGCTTGTGTTCATCGATGGCCGCTTCGACCTCTTCGTGCCGGATACGCTCAGCGACTACCTCTCGGTCACAGGTCTCGAGTCCGGCTGGCGCCAGAAACTCATGGACATCGATCCCGACGCCGTGGTCATCCAGACCGACTCGCCGCTGGCGCGTCGATTGGCCGAGCCGGGGTCTGGCTGGCGCGACATCGGTGGCGACTCCATTGCCCGGGTGCTTCTCCCCGACCGCGCCAAATCCGCGTGAGACCGCTGCAATGTTTCACGTGAAACATTCGACTCGGAAACCCGCCTTGGACCACCATTGACCCGTAAGCACCACGGCGACCGGGGCCAGACCAGCCTGTTCGACGGCGCGCGCGTTTCCAAAACCGACGGCCGCATCGCCGCCTTGGGCGCCGTTGACGAACTCAACTCCGCGCTCGGAGTCGCCATGAGTTCCTGCCCGCCGGGTGATCACCTGGACCGCCTGGCCTGGATGCAGACCCGGCTGTTCACCCTGGGGTCGGATCTGGCCAATCCGGGCGGACGCGCCCGTGGCGACCGCATCACGTCGTCGGACGTGGCGATGCTGGACACGTGGCTTGACGGCTACCGGGCGGATCTACCGCCCCTGCAGCACTTCATCCTGCCGGGTGGTACGCCCGCGGCAGCGAGCGTGAACCTGGCCCGAACCGTCTGCCGCCGCGCCGAACGCGAAGTCTTTCGCCTCGCTTCGGAAGCACTCGTCAGCCCGGATGTCACGATCTTCCTGAACCGTCTGAGCGACGTGCTCTTTGAGCTCGCGCGCGCCCTCAACCACGAGGCCGGCGTCCCCGAGAACGTTTGGCTCGGACCACGTGACCGCCCTGACGCCTGAGCGAATGCGGACGTGATCCATAAGTAGTTCGATCTAGAATTACTTATGTTTGACAAGGTTGCCACGGGTCGTCAGCGTTTCTTAGCTGGGCAGGGCGTTTCGAGTTCGAAAGGGGTTTGGCCATGTATCGATCAGTCCGCGCGGCCGCTCTGTCCATTAAGCCAAAGAAGTGGGACAAGGCCGCCAATGCCGACAAGCTGGAGGACTTTGTACGCCAGGCCGCAGCCCAGGGCGCGGAACTGGTGGTAGCCCCGGAGGGATTCCTCGAGGGCTACGTGGTCATGGACGTCATCGAGGACCCCGACCTCCGCGCTGATATGTGGGAGATCGCCGAGCCGCCGGACGGTCCGTACATCCAGCGCTTCAGCGATCTGGCGGCCGAACTACGCATCGTGCTTTGCTTCGGCTACGCGGAACGGCGCGACGATGGTGTCTACAACGCCGCCATCATCCTGGGGCCCGATGGCGAACATTGCGGAACCTACTACAAGACGCAGCTTGCCGAAGGCGCGTGCGACGACTGGGACTTCAATCGTCTCGGCCACAGCCTTCGTGCCATCGACACCCCCGTGGGCCGCGTGGGCACCATGATTTGCAACGACCGCTGGAACCCGCTCATTGCCCGCGCCCAGGTGATGGACGGCGCTCAAGCCTTGTTGATCCCTTCCTTTGGCTCACGCAGCCGCGAACAGAACTTGAACGTGATCGCGAGGGCGCGTGAAAACGGCGTGCCCGTTGTTGAGGCCAACGTTGGAGTGAATCTGATCGTCAGCAAGGGGGAAGTCGCCGCCTACGTCTGGGGAACCGATCGCATATCCACAGCCACCATCGAAATCCCGTTGCCACCATCGGAAGTCAACGCCCGCGCCGTCGCTGAGGAGTTCATGACCTGGCGCGAACCCGAGATGCAGCGCCGCTACGAACGGACCGTCGAGAAGATCTCCAGCTGACGCGCGCCTACCGGCTCCCGGACTCGATCCGGTCGGCCAGTGCGCGAAGCATTTCCCACGGGAAGATGCCGGTGCTGTGGCTGTCGCTCCAGTCGAACGTGAGCGCATAGTTCCCCACCGGCGCGATCCGGTAGGCGCGAATGTCGGCGGGAACCGTGCCCGGGTCCAGCAGCGGCGCGCCGGTCAGTTCGTCGCGGCAGACGGCACAGCCGCAGGCCAGACGAATCTCCCGCAGCGGAATCACGGAAGCTGATCCGTCGGCCCAGTCAATACCCAGCGCATCGTCGCCTTCACGACGGATATCGACTGCCGTGACCCTGGCCGGCGCGCCCGAGCGGGCGCTCACTGGGCGGCGCTGGCGACCAGATGCTCGATTTCGTCGGCCAGCGACGCCGCGGCCACCGGGCCATCAGCCTCGGCCATCACTCGGAACACCGGCCGATCGTCGTCGGGAACCACGACCGCGCGCTCGCGACCTCTTCCGAAGACGACCCCGTCGATGTCGCCCTCATCGCTGCGGTCGGGATGCGAGTTAAGCACGCGCATCAATTGGGCGCGACGCTCCCAGGCCACTGATACCTCGCGGTGCGCCAGCGTGAACACCGGCAACGAACTAACGCGCGCCGACACTGTCAGGTCGCTCAGTGCCTGCGCGCTTATCAGATGCACCAGGGTTGCCATGGCATCGGGTCCCGGGTGCAGGCTCGGAAAGGCCAGGGCGTTTCGGCCGTTCGCCGCCACGACCGCCTGCTGGCCGTCACTCACCTGCATCATGTTGGCTACGTTGGCCTGCGTGCGGATAGGCGTGAAACCCAACTCGCTCGCGTACGAGGTCAGGCTGTTGGGAACCGTAAACGGCACGGCCAGCGGACCAGCGATTCCGCGTGCCCGCAGTCCATTCAACACCAATGCGATGACCGTCAGGCTGTCGATCGCGCTTCCCTGCTCATCCACAAGCCAGATCCGATTACCATCGGGACCGACCACCGCGCCGAACGTCGCCCCCACAGCCGTAACGATCCGGCCTAACCGGGCCAGCCGTTCCCGGAGTGCCATGCCACCCGAGCCAACGTCCACCGGCGAGGCGTCCACGGCGGTGTCGCGCACGCCAAGGCGGGTGAGCACGCTGAGCAGCGTTTCGCCGCAGGTTCCATCGCTGTAGTCCACCACCACACCCACGTGCCGGTGCGTGACTTCGGAATTGGCCACCACGCGCAGGAGCGCCTCCTGGTAGGCCTCCACGGCGGCCGCCACCGTGATTTCGGCGATCGACTCCGAGCCGACGCGTCGGAAGTCTTCGCGCATGAACGTGGCTTCGATTTTGCGTTGTTCGGTGGGCCGGATGTCCACGCCTCGGGCGTTGGTAAAGCGAACGTCCACCGACGCGGCATCGTACGGAGAGGTCCGCACGTGGGTAGCGCCCTCGGTTTCAAAGCGCGCGCAGGAAAAGCGCCCAACCGGAAACGGTGTGGCCCCTATGTCGATGACGCGCACGCCAACCGACGCCAAGCCGGCCATCAACGCGCGCTTGACCATGCGTGCCGGCCGCGTCTGGTCGCGGTTTGCCACGACGGATGAGCCGACGGGCAGGGTGCTTCCCCAAGCGGCGCCCAGCCGCGCGGCAAACTCGGGCGTGAGCTCAAAGTTCGCCAGACCGGCCACACCGCCGTGCGTGAAGATCGTTCGGCGAGCCTGCGGCGCGTGAATCAGGCTGCGGTCCACGACCACGCCCTCGTCCACGAACTTGCGAGGCCAGATGCGGACGCCGGGTCGGACAGAGGACCCATCAGCCAGCGTGCTGCGGTCGCCAATGACCACGTCTTCACGAATCGTCACGCCACGCCCGAGGTTGGCGTGGCGCGCCACAATGCACTGCTCCAGGCTGGCGCCGACACCGACGATGACGTTGCCGCTGATTACCGCGTCGCTGATTTCCGCGCGTTCGGCGACCAGGGTGTTGTCGCCAACGACCGCGGGGCCATTGATCACAGCGTGGGCGTGGATTTCGCTCCCTCGTCCCACGTAGACCGGACCCTTCATCTTGGCCGTCGGGTCAACGCGAGCCGTTGAATCCACGGTGGGGCTGTCCGATCGATACGTGGGGCCGTCGTAAGTACGCACCTGCCCTGACACCAGGTCGGCGTTCGCGGCCCGGTAAGCGTCAAGCGTGCCGATATCGGTCCAATACCCGTCGGCGACGTGGCCGTACAGCGGCCGCCCGCCGGCCAGCATGGCGGGAAAGACGTCCATCGAAAAATCGACCTCGCGCCCCGGAGGAATCAGGTCGAAGACCGCCGGGTCCAGCATGTAGATGCCCGTGTTGGCGGCGTCGCTCAGCACTTCGCCCCAGGACGGCTTCTCCTGGAATCGAACAATTCGTCCGTCGTCCTCGGTCACCACCACGCCGTATTCCAGTGGGTTGGGAACGCGGGCCAGAAGCAGCGTGGCCTCGGAATCAGAAGCCTTGTGCGCAGTGGCCAGAGCCGTCAGATCAACGTCGGTCAGCGCATCGCCCGAGATCACCAGGAATGGCTCGGTCAGCTGGTCGCGGGCCAGCGCCACGCTGCCGGCGGTACCCAGCGGCTCGTTTTCATAGGTGTAGGCAATCCGCAGGCCGAAATCCTCACCGGACTGAAAGTAGTTTTCAATCGTGGAGCCGAGGTAATGCAGCGTCACGATCACGTCGGTGAAGCCGTGCGCACGCAGTAGCCGCAGAATGTGCTCCATGACAGGCGCGTCGCCCAGCATCGCCATTGGCTTAGGGCGCTCAATGGTCAGCGGTCGCAGCCGGGAACCTTCGCCGCCGGCCATGACTACGGCGTGTGTGGGGATTCGATCAGCCGTAACGAGGGGCGCTTTTTCAGTCTACGGTCGGTCCGTGCCCTGTCAACGCCGGTGCTAGGCTCGCCTGCGGCCGCTCGCTGCGAACTGCCGAATCAATCTCATGCCGCCCGACAACGCGCCCACGATCGCCGTGATCGTGCCAACATTCAACGAGCGTGGAAACCCTGGCCCGCTGCTGGCGCAGGTAACCGACGCGCTCGGCGACACGCCGTTTCGAATCGTGTTCGCCGACGACAGCACCGACGAGACGACCCGTGAAATCGAGGAGTTGACCCACGGCAATCCGAACGTCGGTCTGAACCACAGTCCAACCCGGCGCGGCCTAGCCAGGGCCGTCGTGGAGGTCCTGGATGGGGTGGCGGAGGACGTCGTGGTGGTGATGGATGGCGACCTCCAGCATCCACCGGAGACCGTGCCTGCACTCATCGCCGTCCTGGAGACGGGCGCAGACATCGCTGTCGCCAGCCGCTATACGCCCGGAGGACGCGAACTGGGACTTGGCGGACCGTGGCGGCGACTTGTGAGCCGAGAATCGTCACGGATATCCCGAATTCTGCTGCCGGCGGCTCGGCGAACCTCCGACCCCGGGAGCGGCTTTTTCGCGTTTCGCCGAGCAATCATCGCCGGCGCTGCGCTGCAGCCGGTGGGCTTCAAGCTTCTGCTGGAGATCCTGGTCCGCGGCAACGCTCGCCGCGTGGTCGACGTGCCGTATGCATTCGACCGACGTGCGCGTGCCGCCAGCAAGGCCTCACCGCTTGAGGGTGTGCGCTATCTACGCCACCTGCTGCGGTTGCTCGCCGCCTAGCCCGAGGCGAACTTCGCGATGACCGCCGCCAGGGCCGTGCCCACGTGCGGCGCCGCAGCCGAAGCCGTGGCGACCACCCCGGCGTGGCCGTCATCATCCGGCTCTTCAGTCCCGGCCACGTTCGTGATGGTCGTGACGGCGCCGACCATCGCTCCGGCGTGGCGCGCGACCACGACCTCCGGCACAGTGGACATTCCCACCACGTCGGCCCCCAGTTGACGAAGCAGGTCGGTCTCCGCCGCCGTCTCGAACGACGGCCCGCCGACCATGGCATATACGCCTTCCCACACGGTCAGGTGCGCTCGCTCGAGCGCTCCACGTAAGGCGGCGCGCAACACGGGATCGTAGGCGCTGGCCAGGGCCGGGAAGCGCTCACCCCGCGGATCGTTCGGCCCAAGCAGCGGGTGGTGCCCCGCAAGTCCAGGCAGAAACAGGTGGTCGGCTAACACCATGACGTTTCCGGGTCGAAAGGATGAGTTCAGGGCACCAGCCGCATTTGTCAGCAGCAGGTGAGTGACGCCCGCCTCCAGGAAAACGCGCACGAATGCGGCAAGAGGCCCCATGTCGCCATATTCATAGAAATGTGGCCGCCCCTGGCTGATCCAGACCGGCACGCCGCCGGCTTCCGCCAGCCGCAGGCTTCCTGGATGCCCAACAACGGTGGCGACCGGAAACCCGGGAACGTTGCGGAAGTCCAACGTGCGATGCACGTCAAAGGCTTCCACGAGCCCCGACAGACCGCTTCCGCCCACGACGGCCCAGCGCGGCAGGGAACCGCCGGCGACCATGCGCAGGACCTCGGCGCCGCGCGCGGCGTCGGTCACGCCAGGCGTCCGGCTCCCGTTCCCCCGGGCGCCTGGGGTCGATGCTCCCGCGCCAGTTCGGCGTAGATCTGGGTGGTGGCCGGGCTGGCGTGACCCAGCAGCTTCTGGACTTCGCGCACGCTGCTGTCGCCCTGCAGACGGTGCGCAGCGAACGAGTGGCGCAAGGTGTGCGGCGTAATGGGCGTTTGAATGTTGGAGCGTTGCGCGTAGGTCTTGACGATCAGCCAGAAGCCCTGTCGGGTCAGGCGCGCGCCGCGATGGTTCAGAAACACCGCCGGCTCGTCGGCGCGTCGCAGAAGCTTCTCGCGCCCGTTGGCCAAGTAGGCCTGCAGCGCCTCCGCCGAGCGCTCAGTCAGCGGCACGGTGCGAGCGCTGATGCCATCACGTCCCAATACGATTTCGCGCGCCCAGCAGTCCACGTCGTCCACGTCGAGCCCCACCAACTCGGAGACACGCATCCCGGTGGCATAGAGCGCTTCGAGCATGGCGCGATCGCGCATGCGATCAGGCGTGGAGGCGTCCGCCGCCTGCTCCAGCAGGCGTTCGACCTCAGCGGTGGAGATGATGCGCGGACGCCGCCGCGCCACGCGGGCGCCGTCCAGTCCGGCCGTGGGATCGCCGGCGACCGCTTCCACGGACCGTAAATAACGATAGAGCGCCTTCACGGCCGCCAGCTTGCGCGCCCGCGAGGTTTGTCGGTACTCGCGCTGCACGAGGTCGGTCATGAACGCGCGAACGACTCGCGGCGGAACATCCCAGCCGCTGTGACCGGCCTTGCGGACGAACGTTTCGAACTGCCGCAGGTCGCTTCGATACGCAGCCAGCGTGTTCTTGGACAGGCCGCGCTCGGCTTGCAGGTACTGGACGAAATCGTCCACGGTGGCACGCATCAGTGCCACGGGTGCGTAACAAGCATTTGGATGTCGTACTCCCTGGCGACAGGCGGCGTTCTGTTTGTTTGGCCGCCTCCCGCCGCGCTCGCCGTGCGGACGGGGACCGTTATGTTAACACGAAAACTCTGCAGAACCCGACTGTTGCCTACACTCAGACGCAACGTTCCAGAATCCCCTCGTATGCGCGTTGACTTGGCCTACGGCGACGGCGTTTTGCCGATCGACCTAGACGTGGACGCGGACGTCATCGAGCCGCGCGACCCGCCGCGCGTCGCCGACCCGGTTCAGGCGCTGCGTGAGGTTCTCCGTCATCCCATTGGCAGCCCGCCGCTGGCTGATTTGGTTCGTGCGGACTGTTCACTCGTGATCGTCATGAGCGACAGCACCAGACCCGCGCCGAACCGGCTGATGCTGGAGGCGCTGCTGGCAGAACTCGGCGCTGATGCGGCCAGCCGCATGCATGTGCTCGTCGCCACCGGCCTGCATCGACCCACCCGCGACGACGAACTCGATCGCATGCTAGGTCCCAACCTGCGCCGCCAACTTCGAGTTACCAATCACGACGCCCACGACACGGCCAATCTGCGCCAGATTGGCCAGACCTCGTCCGGCCGGCCCGTCGTCATCAACCGCCACTATCTGGACGCCGACGTACGTATCACCCTGGGCCTGATCGAGCCGCACTTCTTCGCCGGCTTCAGCGGCGGGGCGAAGCTGGTTCTCCCGGGGGTGGCCGGCGAAGCGAGCATCCTGCGCAACCACGACGCCGAGATGATCGGCCACCGCAGCGCGCGCTGGGGCACGTTGGCGGGCAACCCCATCCACCGCGAACAGCGTGAAGCGGCTCGCATGGCCGGTTGCGAGTTCAGCCTCAACGTCACGATTGCGGGCGACGGGGGTATAAGCGGAATCTTTGCCGGCGCACTGGAAGCTGCGCACGACGCCGGCTGTGCGACGGCCCTTCGGGCAGCCATGCAACCGGTCGACGAGGCTTATGACGTCGTTGTCACGACTAACGGCGGCCATCCGCTGGACCTGAATCTCTACCAGGCCGTGAAGGGGATGGACGCCGCGGCGCAAATCGTGCGTCCAGGCGGACACATCGTTATGGCCGCTGAGTGTCGCGAAGGTGCCGGCCACGGCGACTTCGTTCACATCCTGCGTGAACACCAGACGCCGAGTTCCATGGTGGAGGCGATCAAGGATGCTCCGCATGTGCGGGGCGACCAGTGGCAGAACCAGATATTTGGGCGAGTCCTGCACAGCGCCACAGTCCATCTGCGCGCCGATGGACTGACCGACGATGACATTCGCGCCGCTCACTGCGTTCCTTGCCCCGACGTAGCCCGGCGAACCCGTGAGCTGGTTGGCTCCTCCGGCCGCGCCTGCGTGCTCCCTCGCGGCCCCTTTACGATTCCCTACATCGCCGTCTGACTCTCGCCAGAGCGGTCGCCAGGGTATGTCGCGACTTGGCCGGGCCCATGGGCAGACGCGCTACCGACAAGCTAAGTAGACTCTCGATCACGGCGCGACGGCCGCGGCGGAGGGGGCGATCTCGTGGAAAGCACGTCACCGAACGGCGACCACCAGCACGAGCATGTGTTTCAGGAGATCTACCTGAGCGACGCCGTGGCCATCTCCGAGGAGACCACCCACGGCACGGTCACGCTGGAGCTCTTTGAGCGCGGCCTGATCATGCACATGGAAAAGGAAGAGGGTCTTGAGCTCGCGCGCGCCTTCACGGCGCTGGCGCGTTACCTCGAAGACTAGTTCGGCGCGTCGCGGTCGCGCGTCATCGGGCGCGACGACAGCTCGACGGGCAGTTCCTGGGACGGCCCCAGGGCCTCGGGATCCAGCCGCGCACCCGCGCGGAACGTGTGCGCGGCTCGCAACTCGCGATCCCAGGTTCTCGTCTCCCCCGTGCAATCGACGAGCGTGACCGGCCCCTCATCCACCGCCAGTACGGTGATGTCGGCCTCGGCGCCAATGCGGAGCGTGCCGGCATCCAATCCGAGTTTCCTGGCCGGCTGAATCGTGCAGCGCGCCACGATGTCCTCCAGCGACATCCCAAGCCGCCAGAACTTGGTCATGACGTTGGGCAAGCTGAACGCCGGTCCATGCACGCAGCCCCGGTGCAAGTCCGAACTGATGTAGTCCGGTAGAAATCCTGAGTCCAGGGCGACTTGCGCTGAATGCCAGCCGAAACTGCTCTTGCCGTGACCGATGTCGAATTTGACGCCCGCGTCGCGCGCCGCCATAACAGCCGGCAATGCCCGGCGAGCGTCCATGTCCACCAGTCCGCCGGTCAGCGGCGTATAGCTGTGCGTGACGACGTCCCCTGGCCGTAGTCGGTCCAGAACGTCGGGGATGGCTTCCGGCGTGTAGCCAATGTGGACCATCAGCCACACTCCGGCCTGCTCAGCGGCTTCCAGGGCGGCGTTCAGAGCGGCCCTGGCCTGGTCACCTTCGCCCACGATCGTGTCGGAGTAGCGAATCTTGACGCCCGCTGCGATGTCGCGATTCTCGTCGATCGCGCGCACGGTTCCATCGATATCGAGATAGCGCGGATCGAGCAATTCGCCCAAGTGCGTCACCAGCCCGGCCGTGCAGATATGCACGAGCGCCCGAATGCGCGTGCGCGAACGCTCGATGACGTACCGACGCAACCCCGCCAATGTGATGGCTCCGGCGCTGCCGGTGTCGAGGAATGACGTCGTCCCGCCAGCAGCGCCGATCTTGTCGGCCTCCAGGCCCCAGATCGTGGCTCCCCAGTAGACGTGTACGTGAAAGTCGACCAGGCCGGGTACTACGTAGGCACCGCGAGCGTCGACGGTTTCCCTGGCCGCTGGAGGCAAGTCGGGAGCGATGGCGGCGATCCGACCGTTCAGAATGCCGACGTCCGCGGCCGTGGAGTACCCCGCCTCAGGCTCAATGACGGTGCCACCACGGATCAGCAGGTCGTACGTCATGGCGGTGAGACTCGGCTCGTGGGATGAAGTCACACCGAATCGCCGGCTGTGGCGACTACAGGGGTACGCCACATCCTACGAAGATCCAGTGCGGCGCGAGTGGCGGTAGGGTACCATCAGGCCGCCGAGCGTCCACGTCTATCGCGACGCTGGCGACGGCATCGGTTATCATGTTGAGTTGCTGCCCCTGACGACTCGGCAGCAACCGCCTACCTACGACGCAGAACTCAATCTGGCGTCTGACTGCCACGGAGGAGATTGCATGGCCACGGTTGCGACCAAGGTCAAGCCGCTTGGCGACCGCGTGTTGATTCAGCCCGAAGACCGCGAAACCACGACGGCCAGTGGCCTCGTGCTGCCCGACACGGCCAAGGAAAAGCCGCAGGAAGGCACCGTCATAGCTGTCGGCGCCGGCCGCGTAAACGACGACGGCGCGACGGTTCCGCTGGAAGTCAAAGAAGGTGACAAGGTCCTCTACGCCAAGTACGCCGGGACCGAAGTGCGCCTAGACGACGAGGACTTCCTGATCGTCAGCGAGCGCGACGTCCTCGCCATCATCAGCTAGCGAGCCGCTTTGCCCAAGATTCCGGGCACGATTGGGGACCAGCTTCCGAAGCCCGAGAAGAAGGAAGTCCGGTTCGGTCACGAGGCCCGCGAGACGCTGCGTGAAGGCATCGACATCGTTGCCAACACCGTGGGGTCCACGCTTGGGCCTCGTGGCCGAAACGTGGCGTTCGCGCGAACGTTGCGGCCGCCGCAGATCACCAATGACGGCGTCACCGTCGCCAATGAGATCGAGCGGGTGAACGACGTTCTTCTTGATCTGGGAATTCAGATCATGAAGGAAGCGGCCGCCAAGACCAACGCCATGACGGAGGACGGCACAACGACCGCCACCGTCCTGGCGCAAGCCATTGTGCATCGCGGCCTCTACAACATCGCCGCTGGCGCGAATGCCATGCTTCTGCGTGAGGGCCTGTGGAGCGCCTCGGAGGCTGCCATTCGGCATCTGCGGGACCTGGCGCGCCCGGTCGAGACCTCCGAGGAAATCCGGCACGTCGCCACAATCTCGGGGGACGACATCGAACTCGGCCGGATCGTCGGCGAGATCATGAGTCGCGTTGGACGGGACGGCCTTGTCACGGTTGACTACCACCGCTGGGGGAAACGTCTCGAACCTCGCTACGTCGAGGGCATGCAGGTGGACAAGGGCTGGATTTCGCCTTATTTCGTCACCGATACCCACAAAATGCAGGGTTCGCTCGAGAACGCCCGGGTTCTACTGACCGATCAAGACCTGACGACCGCCGACCAACTCACCAGCATCCTTGACAAGGTTGCGTCAAGCGACAACCGCAACCTGCTTCTGGTGTCCAACATTCTGAGGCACGATGCCCTGACGTTTGTGCTCCAAAACAAGCTCCGAGGCAACCTGAACGTCGTTGCCATCCAGTCCCCTTCCTTTGGCGACGAGATGCGCGATCTGTTGGAGGATCTGGCCGTACTCACGGGCGCCACCGTGGTGTCCAGCAGCCTGGGTATCCGCTGGCAGGACGTGCCGCTGGAGTGGCTGGGCTTCTGCCGACGTATCGTTGCCAACCGCGAAGCCACCATCATCCTGGAGGGGGCGGGCCACGAGGCCGACATCCAGGACCGCCAGAATCAGTTGCGCGCCCAGCTGGAGGAAGAAACAAACCCGAACTTCGTGAAGAAGCTGGAACGGCGCATCGCCCGCCTAGGCGGGGCCGTGGGCATTGTGGCCGTGGGCGGCGTGACCGAACAGGAAATCAATCACCTCAAGGACAAGGCGGACGATGCCGTGGGCGCGGTCAAAGTGGCGCTGCGGGAAGGAATCGTGCCGGGCGGCGGTACGTCGCTGCTGCGCGCGCAGACGGCCGCCTTACGCGTCGCCGAGGAGTTGACCGGCGACGCAGCGGTCGGGGCGCGCATTCTGGCCGATGCGCTGGAAGCGCCAATGCGGCGTATCGCACGCAATTCAGGCGTCAACCCCTCCGTCGTCGTCAACCGTGTTCGTAAGCTGCCCGACTGGCACGGCTGGGATGCCGTGGTAGGGGATTACACCGACGTCTATGAGCGCGGCATTATCGACCCGGCCGCCATCGAAATCGCGGCCATTCGCGCTGCTGTCAGCGTGGGCATTATGACGTTGACCACGGAGGCCATCGTCTGCGAAAACCGCCCGATTCCGGTGGCCACAAAGCCGGAGGACGACTTTATGAGCGACGGCGGCATCTATTAGCCGACCTTCACGATCCGCCAGCGCCGTGACTGAAATGTTCAACTTTGATTGCTGTCTGAGCGACGAGGCTCGTCAACGCGCCGAACCCGGCACGATGGTTTCAGCATCCGGCGCGCCCGACGACATCGTGGCGGACCTGCTGGTGGGTCAGCCGGCCAACGAGGCTCTGCCCCTCGGCCAAATGGTCGAGGCCGCTCGCGACGCGCTGCCGGAGAACTATCCGGCCCTCTTATATGGCCGACGCAAGGGCAGCCTGGAACTGGTGGATGTCATTCGCGAGAAGCTGCGGGTCTTCGAGGGCCTTGAGGTCGACCGCGACCAGATCATCATCACCAATGGGTCCGGGCAGGCTATCGACATGGTGCTTCGTACCTTCGTCAACCGCGATCAGATCATCGCCCTTGACCACGCCTCGTTTGGCGCGCTCTTTGTGCGGCGCGTCAGCGACTATGGCGCGCACGTGGCCTGGGACGCGCACGGCCCTGTGCCGGCCGCACTCGACGAGCTGTTCGCCACCCGGCAACCCGCCATTTTCTACACCATCCCCACCTTCCAGAACCCGATGGGCAACACCATCACGCGTGAACGGCGCCTTGAGGTGCTGGAAATCTGTCACCGCCACGGTGTCCCCGTCTTCGAAGACGACGCCTATTACGAACTTCACTACGATGGCGAGCGGCCGCCGTCCATGTACGAACTGGACGGCGGCACGGGCTTGGTCACCCGCGCCGGCACGTTCTCCAAGATCCTCGGCGCCGGTATTCGGCTGGGCTGGATTCTCACATCCGGCCCGTTGACCGACCGGATCCTTCCATTGAAGACCGATGGCGGTACCAGCCCGTTCGCGTCCGCCCTGGCGTCAGAGTTCATGCGCGAGCACATGGAAGATCAGATCGAGCGCCTCCAGGACATCTACCGCGAACGGCGCGACATCATGCTCGCTGCGCTGAATGAGCACGTCGGCGATCTGGCGACGTGGCACCGACCCAACGGCGGCTTCTTCGTCTGGCTGACGCTGCGGCGACCGGAGTTGCTGGACGACGTCATGCAACGCTGCGAACAATCACGCGTGCTCGTCCGCAGCGGGTCGGTGTTCCGCGTAGATGGCGATGGACTCGGGGCAATTCGTCTGGCGTTCAGCCACGCCCCGCACGCTGACATTCGCACTGGCGTGAAAGTTCTGGGCGAGTCGATCAGGGCTTCGATCGCGGCCAACCCATGAGCGCCGACTTCGCGCAGGCCGCCGTTGGTCAGCGCGTGCCCGTCGATCGCATGCGCGTGTTCACAACGAACGTCATGCATGCGGCCGGCGTGCCGGAGGACCGGGCAGCCCTGATCGCCGACGTGCTGGTGGAAGCCGACGCGCGCGGCGTATTTTCCCACGGGGTCACTCGTGTTACGCCGTATGCCACCGAAATCCGCTCCGGGCTTGTGGTGCCCGACGCAAGAGTCAAGACGCTTCAGGAACGGCCGGCGACGGCCGCGCTCGACGGCGGCGGCGCCCCTGGGGCCGTATCGGCCCAGGTCGGGATGCAGCGAGCCATCGACTTGGCGAACGAGGGCGCAGCGGGAATGGTATGTGTGCACAACGGTCGTCACTTCGGACCGGCGGCGCACTGGGCGCTGCAGGCCGTCGAGGCCGGATGCGTGGCCTTTGTCACCAGCAGCGGCGGCGGTGCCTCCGGGGTGCTGGCTTTCGGCAGCCGGACGCCAGCGCTCACCAATGGGCCTATCGCCTGGGCGCTTCCGGCCGGCAGGAATTACCCCGTGGTGGCGGACATGGCCGTCGGGTTTTCGGCTCTTGGCAAGGTTCGCGTGGCCGCCGCCACCGGCCAGTCCATTCCCGCCGATGTCGGCGTGGACGCCGATGGCAACCCAACCACCGATCCCAACCAACTCGTCTGGCTCAATCCATTCGCCGGACCGAAGGGATTCGGCTTCGGCATCGTGATGGAGACACTCTCCGGCATCCTGGCCGGGGCCACCGCCGCGGTGAATCGGACGCCCGACCATCTGGGAACTGTCGGTCAGGTATTCCTGGCCATCCGCGTCGAGGTCTTTCGCCCCTTGGCCGAATTCGCCGCCGACATGGACGAGACGATTGACGCGATCCACGCGTTGCGCCCGGCCGAGGGATTCGACCGTGTGTTGGTCCCCGGCGAACCTGAGTGGCTCAAGCGCGCCGACGCCCTCGAGCGCGGCATCGGCTATCCGAGCGGACTACTCGACCCCGTGGCCGAAACCGGCCGCGCCTACGGCGTGGAACCGGAGTGGGGCGCATGAGCGACCGGTTGCGCTACGACGTTGGCCAGGTGCGAGTCGCGTCCGACGCGATGCGCGCCTTCGGCACCAACGCGCTGACGGCCACCGGCGTCCCCCGCGACGATGCGGTCTTTGTGGTGGAGACGCTGATTCACTGTGACCTGCGCGGCGTGTTCTCCCACGGGACGCGGTTGCTCGCCGCCTACACCGAAGCCCTCCAAGTCGACGCAATCAACCCCACGCCCGACATTCGCGTCAGCCGCTCGGACGGCGCCGCCCGTGTGACCGGCGACCGCTCACTGGGACAACTGGGCGCACGGGTCGGCATGCAGGCCGCCATTGGCATCGCGCACGAGCGCGGCGTTGGAGTCGCGGTGGTATCGGACACCGGACACTTTGGCGCAGCCGCCTACTGGGCGCTGATGGCGGCGGACGCCGGTCTGATCGGACATGCCGCCAGCAACATGGCCGGTCCCTGCATGCTCGCCACCGGTAGCCGGCAGCCCGCCACCGGCAACACCCCCCTCGCCTGGGCCTTCCCCACCCACGGGGCCCAACCAGTCGTGCTTGACATGGCGTCGGGCGCGTATGCCCTCAACAAGCTCCACATGGTGGGAACGACCACAGGCGTCCTGCCTGAAGGTGTCGCGACCGATGCCGAAGGCGATCCGACCACCGACGCCTCCAAACTCGCCTACGTGCTGCCTGCCGGTGGCCCCAAGGGCTATGGCATTGGTCTGGTGCACGACCTGATGGCCGGTGTCCTCTCCGGCGACGGCGCCACATTGATCAAGGGCGCACTCGACCCCGAGAAACGGGGGCCGCAGGGCAGCCTGTTTTTCTTGACCATCGACGTAGACGCGTTCCTGCCGGTGGACGACTTCCGCACGGCCATGGACGAGCAAAGCCGCGCCGTCAACGCGCTGCCGCCCGCAGCCGGCTTCGACAAGGTACAGATGCCTGGCCAGCCCGAGTGGGAGCACTTCGAGGATCGAGTCGCCAACGGCATCGCCTACCCGTCAAGCGTGATCGAGCCGTTGGCCGCCATGGCTGATCGGCTCGGATTGGACGCGCCCGCCGGCTTCTGACCGCCTGGGCGCTTCCCGTCGGCCGTCCTTGCATCGTCGCCCGTCTCGCCTCACACCTGCCCAGCACTCACGGACAGACTTGCGCGCATCACACGCAAATACCATGCCCCTATCTCTTGACAGCGATAGACTCAAGTCTTATGATCCAATCGTCAGCAATGGACTGAGCTAGATGGAGGCTCCCAGATGACTCTTGCTATCCGAAGTTGGCGGCCGCAGGCTCGCCGCCAGGTGATCGCGCCCAGGTTCTTCGACGACGAGTGGTTTGTCCGGCCGTTTCGGCTGGCCTTCCACGACAGCCCCCGTTGGCTGCCGCCGGTCGACATCGAGGAGACCGACGAGGAGGTGGTCGTCCGGGCATCGGTTCCCGGCTTCCAGCCCGACGAGATCCAGATCACGTCCGCGGACGGCGACCTGATCATTCAGGGTGCTCGCGACGACGACTCGAAGACCGCGACGTCCGAGGGAAGCCGCTTCCACGTCCGCGAGCGGCGAGCCGGCCGCTTCTTCCGGCGCGTCCCCTTGCCGGTTCGCACGACCACGGCCGGCGCAGGCGCTCGGTACGAGAACGGTGTCCTGACCGTGCGCGTCCCCAAGGCCGAGGAGTCCAGGGCAGCCACCATTGCCATCGAGTCCGCCTAGGACTCGGCGACCGGGCGGGCGGGCCGATCACGCGGTCCGCCCGCCATCGCCCGCACAGGTGAGTCCATGAGCGAAACGCAAACTGACGGTTTGGCCGATAGCGCGCACAACGCATCCGCTCGCGACCTGCAAGTCGCCATCCAGGACGTGCTCGGCGCGTTGCCGAGCGGCGACAGCCCTGGCCAGTGTCGGGACTGCGGCGGCCAGATTGAGCCGCTTCGCCTCGATCTCTTGCCGGGCACCAGTCAATGCGCCGCCTGCGCCCGCCGCGATGCGCGGGTTTCGACGCCTAGCCTGAACTAACTCGGGGCGCTCCCTCCCCTTCCGAACGCCTTGCCGGCTCCCCCCGGCAAGGCGTTCGACGCATCAGGGGCGGTACCCTGTCGCTTCCCGCAATTCACGGACCGGACCCGTGCGCTCCGAATCCGCAGCCACCAACCTACGCTGCGTCAACTGCCACAAGTCCCACGCGCTCGAATACCGCCTGGCCTGCCAAGCCTGCGGCGGGCTGCTGGAGATCGAATACGACCTGCAGCGCCTAAAGGACGAGCCACTGGTCCAGCCCGATCGAACGGGCGTCTGGCGCTACGCCGCCTGGATGCCCGTGCACGACGCCGCCAACTTCGTCACCCTGGGCGAGCAGCTGTCGCCGCTGTTTCCGATTCCACGCCTCGGTGCCGAACTCGGCCTTCGCCGTCTCTGGATCAAGTTCGACGGCTCCAATCCCACCGGCACCGTCAAGGACCGCTCCAGCCAGACCGCGGTGGCCTGCGCCCGCCAGTTCGGGTTCGACGCGATCGGTGTTGTATCCACCGGAAACGCTGCCTCATCCATCGCCACCTACGCCGCCCGGGCCGGTCTGCGCGGGGTGGTCTGCTGTTACACGCAAAGCACGGCCGCCAAGATGGCCCACATCGCGGGGGTCGCCAGCGACGTCATCTGGTACGAGGGCGTCTACGACGACATGATTCGGCACCTGGACGCGGCGGTGGATCGCCGCTGGCTCTTCGATGGCGGCGCCACCCGCAACCCGTTCAAGCAGGAGGGCAAGAAGTCCATCGCGCTGGAGACCTACGAACAGCTCGGCCGCGCGCCCGACCTGATGGTGTACCCGGTCGGCATGGGCGAAACGCTCCTGGCCGGGCAGCGCGCGTGGGCGGCGCTAGTCGCCACGGGCCGCATCGAGAAACCGCCGCGGCCAGTCTCCGCGCAGTCCACCGAGGCCAACACCATCGCCGAAGCCTGGCGAACCGGCGCTGAACTACGGGCGAAGACGATCGGATACACCGTGGCCGAAGGAACCGCCGTGGGCGACATGGGCGCCAAGGGCCGGCTCACGTTGCGACGTATTCGTGAGCAGGACGGACTGGCCGGAGACATTTCCGACGAGGAGACGCTGGACATGCAGCGCCGGCTTGCCCAAACCGAGGGGTTGTGGGTCGGACCGACCGGGGCTGTTCCGCTTGCCGTCACTGCCCACCTGGCCCGCGAAGGCCGCGTGGAGCCGGATGCCGAGATCGTCTGCATCTCCTCTGAGACTGGACTGAAGGGCGACTGGCCTCCGCTCCAGGTGCGGGGCGAGAAACCTAGTCTGGAAGTGATTCGCCAGACCCTCGGCCGTCCGCCGACAGATTAACCCACCGGAACCGTGCGGCTTGCGACAATGCGCCAAGTCTGAGTGACAGGGAGACGGATTGTGCCAATAGTTTCGAACGCTGACCGACCCTTCGCCGACATGATGCCCGGCGTGCGCCGGCGCACCCTGCTATGGGGCGAGACGATGCTGTTCGCCGAGATTCACCTCGAGGAAGGCGGCGTCGTGCCCCTGCACGACCACGTCTACGAACAGATCGGCTACTGCATCGAAGGCACGTTTGACCTCAAGATCGGCGACGTGGTTCATTCCATCGGACCGGGGAACTGCTGGTGCGTTCCGTCCGGCGTACCCCACGAGGCAACCGCCACCAGCCGCTGCTTTCTGATTGAGGCCTGGAGCCCGGCCCGGGACGACTACAAGGACTGAATACCAGCTTCGACACCTCTCGAGTTGACGCTTCGGCGTCGGCCCCGCGCATCGTTCGGACGATCCTGCGCGACAACGGCCAACTGGCGCCGTTTCTCCTGGCCGGGAGCGCCGCAACCTCTGCGTTTCAGCTCATCATGGCCCGTGGACTGGAGCCTCGGGCTTACGCCGAAGCCTTTGCGGTGCTCGGCGCGCTGTCCCTGCTGGTAACCCCAGCTCAGGTCGTTCAAACGCTCGTGGCGCGTCGATCCGCCGAACTGGTCGCGCTGGGCCGTTTGAAGGAATTGCGTGCCGTCACACGAACCATCGTGCGCTGGACCGGTCTGGTCTCCCTGCTCCTGATGCTCGGAATTGCGGCGCTGTCACCGCTCATCCAGTCCGCGCTGCAACTGACCTCTCCGTGGCCGGTCGTGGTTGCAGGAGTCGCCGCAGGCGCCCTGACGTTCGAACCGGTGGCGCGCGGCATCACCCAGGGCGCGCGCGAATTCGTGGGGCTCGGATTCGCCCTGGCCGCGCACGGCTTTGGACGCCTCATCGTCGGCGCGGCCACGGTGCTGTCCGGCGGCGGGGCCACCGGCGCCCTGCTGGCAAGTCCGGCGTCCGCGTTGGGCGGCATCGTCTTTGGCTGGCTGAGTGCCCGACAGGTCTTGAACCGACCCGACGTTCCGGCCGAGGAGGAAGCGTCGCCGCTGCGAATCTCGGATCATGTTCGTGTCGCACTGATCCTCTTTGCCCTGGCTGGCCTGCTGCATGTGGATGTGCTGGCCGTCAAGGCCTACTTCAGCCCGGATGAAGCCGCCGCCTACGCGGCCCTCGCGCTAATCGGACGCATCGTCTTCTGGAGCGGCATGATGGTGGGGATCGTGCTCTTGCCGTTCGTCGTCTGGCGAGCTGCCGCCGGCGCGGGCGTCATCCGCGCGTACCTGGCGAGCCTCCTGCTGATGGCCACGGTATCCGGCGCGTCCGCGCTCATCATCCTGGTCTGGCCGGAAGGCGTTTACGGCCTGGTCTTCGGCGACCGCTACCC
>DAOUIX010000091.1:0-17110 GCA_034423235.1 Chloroflexota bacterium
TCGGCTTTGTCCGCGGGGATATCGACGGCTGATTGAACTCCGTTGGATTCCGCCATGGCTGAACTCCTACGCGGTGCGGGTTAGCGCCGGCCGACGCCGAGGGCGCCCTCGATGCGCCGGCTGATGAATGACATGCTGAAACAGAAGACCCAGAAGACCAGGGCAATGAAGAGGTAGACCTCGCGTCCGTTGTCGATGAACTCCTGGTTGCCCTGGACGCTGACGCGGCCCATCTCCACCAGGTCCAGCATGCCAATGAAGTAGACGAGACTGGTGTCCTTGAAGAGGCTGATGAACTGGCCGACGATGGCCGGGATGATGTTTCGCAGGCCCTGGGGAAGGGTTATCAGGAGGGTGGCCTGCCAGGCGCGCAGTCCGAGCGCGCTCGCCGCCTCGGCCTGACCAGGATGTACAGCGGCCATTCCGCCCCGCACGTTCTCGGCCATGTACGCCGATGAGAAGAGGGTGATCGTGATCCCCGCCAGGTAGACGCGGTCGATGTTGAGGTCTTCCGGGAACGTAAGCGGGAGCATGTGCCGGGACATGAAGAGCAACGTGATGAGGGGCACACCGCGGATGACCTCGATAAAGATCACGCAGGCCACCTTGACCACCGGCAGCGTGCTGCGCCGTCCCAGAGCCAAGCCGATGCCAATGGGGAGAGAACAGACGATGCCGAAAAAAGCCAGCAACAGATTGATCAGGAGGCCGCCGACGTCCTGCGGGTCGACCGGATCGAGCCCGGGCACGGCGTCGATCCCGAGGATCAGGATCATGGTGACGACCAGCGTTACGACGACCGCCGTGAACATGCGCCTTGGCGTGGAGAGCACGGCGGCACGATCGAGCGCGGGCGTCAGCGCCCGCTCGGGGCGGCGCAACGCAGTCGCCAAGGGGATTACGGCACGATCAAGCATGCGGGACAGCGCCGCCACGGCGCGACACCATGCGCTCGCCAATTGGAATACGACGCCATAGAGCGGGGGGACCAGCGCACGCGCGACGCGGCAGCATGCGGTCGCCAACCGGATGGCGGCACGATCGAGCATGGAGGAGAGCGCACCACCAGCGAGCGCCTCCAGCAGCCCCGGGCCGCTTTCCTCGTCGCGAGGCGTCAGCATGTAACCGAGGACGATGGCCGGCAGATTCAGCAGCAGGAACGCGCGGTGGAGCGGGGCCATTTCATGCGGAAACACGCCCACGAACAGCATGATCGCGCCGAATCCAATGGCGAAGCGTCGCGCGGTGTCTGGCCACGCTCGCCACGACATGCCCAGCAGGACGCCAATCAGCAGCAGACAGATCGCCAGCCGCCAGTACGCCTCATACGGATAGAGGCCCACGATGTAGAGCGGAACACGGCTGACGATGACGGTCCAGTCGGCCTCGACGACGACCCAGGCGCCCAGGTTGACGACGATCCAGGCCAGCAGGACCCCCATGACAACCGTGATAGCGCTGTTCACCGGGGAGCTGAAGAGGTTCTGCCGCAGCCACCCGACAGGGCCGATCGTGGTAGCGGGGGGCAGCGGCGCGGCGACGCGAGTGGTCATGCGATATCCCTCACGCGCCCTTGAAGCGGATCATGCGGTTGTAGAGGTTGCCGATGAGGGAGTAGATGAGGCTCATGGACAGGTAGCTGACCATCACGATCATGAACAGCGAGATGGCGGGCGCGATCTGCGTCATGGTGTTGGCCACGCTGACCAGGTCCGGGTAGCCGATGGCGGCGGCCAGGCTGGAGTTCTTGGTGAGATTCAGGAACTGGCTGATGAGGGGCGGAATGATGACGCGCAGGGCCTGAGGGAACGTGACGTGCCGAAGCGTGAGCATTCCCGAGAGTCCAACCGACCGGGCGGCCTCGGTCTGGCCCTTGCCGACGGATTGGATGCCGGCCCGAACGATCTCGGCGATGAAGGCGGACGTATAGATCACCAGCCCGACGAGGAGCGCCATGAAGCTGCCGCTGAGTTGCGCGCCGCCCTGCAGCCGCCCGAAACGCCCCTCGATTTGCGGAATGTCGATCGCCAGGGGACTCAGAACCAGAAGCGCAACGAGGCTGAGCGCGAGGGCGATAACGGCAGCCGCGAGCAGCGGATAGCTCTGTTGGCCAGTCTCGGTTTCGCGACGGCTCAAGCGCCGGAAGGTATAGACGGCCAGCGCCAGGCCAATCGCCGTGATCAGGGCCCACGGCCAGAATCCTTCCTGGGCCTCAAACCAGGGCAGGTAGAGTCCGCTGTTGTTAATGAAAACCGCGTCGGCAACGACGTAGCCCTCGGCCACCCTAGGGAGGGTAAGCACAATGGTCAGCCAGAAGAGCAGCTGCACGATGAGAGGAATGTTGCGGAAGACTTCGATGTAGACCAGGGCAATACGGCTCAGCAGCCAGTTGGGCGAGAGGCGTGCCACGCCGATGAGGATCCCGATTGCCGTTGCGAGAATGACGCCGAGCACCGAGGCCCTGACGGTATTGAGTCCGGCCACGATGAGCCCGTATAGATATGAATCAGACGGTTGGTAGGGGATTACGGCTTCGCCGATAGGAATCTGGGCGGCACGGTTGAGGAAGGTGAAGCCGAAGGGAATGTCGCGCGCCTCAATTTCGCGGGCGACGTTGAGCAGAAACAGGGCAATCGTGGAGAGCACCACGACCGCGGAAACAATCTGAACAGCCCAGCGCAACGCGACTACGTTGCGCCAAATTGGCACGCCTTGGACGTATAGCAGTCGCGTCACGGCGTTGTGCAATCAGCTTCGTTGGTATAGGCCCGCGTCAGCCTACAAGAAACGCCCTTAAACGTTTCGGGGGGACGCTTTCGCGTCCCCCCGAAACCCCGGCGAGCAAGCTCGCCGGTTGCCGCGTCTAGCGCAGCGGCGGTGCGTAGATCTGGCCGCCCTTCGGGCAGTCCGTGCACGGGGCGTTGGCCCAGAGCGCGTTGCGACCACCCTCGCGCGGCAGGTCAATGCCGCCCGGACCCAGGTTGCGGTCGTAGATCTCGCCGTAGTTGCCCACGGCCCTGAGCACGTCCTGCATGAACGTCTCGCTCAGGCCCAGGGTCTCCTGCCCGAAGCTGCCTTCGGTGCCGAGGAGGCGCTTGGCCTTGATGTTGTCACCGGCAGCCTCCTGCGCGTAGTTCGCGCTGGTGATCCCATACGCCTCGGCGTAGATCAGACCCGCAACAACGGTCTTGACGATGTCGAACCACTGCTCGTCACCGTGCGGGACGACCGGGCCCAGCGGCTCCTCGGAGATGGTCTCCGGGAGGATCACGTGGTCCTGGGGATTGGACAGGCCGCTGCGGAGCGCGGCCAACTGCGAGCGGTCGTTTGTGAAGACGTCGCACTGGCCTTCCTGGTAGGCCCCGAGCACTACGTCCGTGTCTTCAAACACCTGGGGGTTGTACTCCAGGTTGTTCTGGCGGAAGAAGTCGGCCATGTTCAGCTCGGTCGTGGTACCTGCGGTGACGCAAATCGCGGCGCCGCCCAGCTCATAGGCCGAGGAAACACCCAAGTTCTTCGGAACCATGAAGCCCTGACCGTCGTAGAAGGTCGTGTGGACGTAGTTGCCCCACTGCGCGTCGCGGGAGGTCGTCCATGTGACGGTGCGGACCAAGAGGTCAACTTCACCGGACTGGATGGTCGGGCCACGCTCGGCGGCGGTGATGTAGTTGATCTGGATGGCTTCGGGGTCACCCAGCACGGCCGTGGCAACGGCGCGGCAGAGGTCGATGTCGAAGCCGACATTGCGGCCGGCCGCATCCAGCGAACCGTACCCAGGTACGTCATTTCGGCTGGCACAGATGAGTGTGCCGCGTTCCTTGACGGCGGCGAGACGATTGACGACGGTTGTTTCCGCCTCTTCTTCTTCACCGCAGGCCGCGATTGCGGCGATTGCTAGCGCCAGGGCCACGACAATCAGCCCTAGCCTCAGATGTTTCCGAAACCGCCCCATAGGTTCCTCCACTTAGCCGCGTGGCTGTCACCGGCACACGGCTAGCGAGTGTGCACTAAGGCGGTGCCAGGGGCAATTCGATCTGGAACGATCAGGTTTGGGCGGCGGGAGGTCGGCGCCACCACGCGCTGATCGACAGGCCGGGGCTCAGGCGTCGATCACACCATCCAGCGCGCCCTTGTCGACCATGTTGTCCCAGTGACCGCGGAAGGTGGCGTTCCATTCGGACGTGCCGGCGTGAATCATCATCTCCTCGAAGTGGTGGGGAAACACCACGACGCCGTCGCAGCCGGCGCGCAGCGCCACGTCGGCGGCGATCCAGTTGCGGATGATGCCGCCCAGCACGTAGGGCTGATTGGCGCGACCGCGCACGACCTGCACGATGTCGCTCACGATGGCGCGGGCGTCGGCGCCGGAGTCGATCAGCGGGCCGACGAACGGGGCAATGTAAGTCGCGCCAACTTGCACCGCCGCCACCGCCTGGCTGGCCGAGAACAGGGTGGTGACCATGGACTCGCGGCCGTTGGCCTTCATGCGGGCGATGGCGCGGAAGCCCTTGGAGGTGCTGGGAATCTTCATCACCACGCGCTCGGACAGCGCCTGGAACGGCGCCGACGCGTTGACGATGTCCTCCGTGGTGTCGCCGTCCACCTCCACCACCACGGGGCCGTCGTTGTCGAGTTCGAGGTAGCGCTCGATCACGCCCAGCATGGGACCGTAGGTGTCGACCAAGCCATCCAGAACCAAGGTGTTGGTCACGATTCCCACGGGGTTGAATTCAAGGTAGTCCTTGATGACCTCGGGATCACCCTGAAACCAGATGCCCGCCTGTCCCGGATAGCCCTGCACCATTGGATCGACCTCCCCGCGTCAGCCACGCCGCATCCTACGTCGAAAGGTTGAGGGCGCGCGTCAACCGGGGCCGGGGGGATGGTTGGCGGGGCGTCCTGGGCTGGACGCCACACGAGGTCTACCCCTTGGCGGCCACGTCGTCGGGGTGGCCGCTGAAGTCAGGGCCGGTGTAGCCCTCGAGTGTTTCTCGCGGCATGTAGTTGCCGTATTGCGGGTAGACCCCGCGTGGCTGCGCGCACCAGCGCACGGCGTTGGCGATGACGTGCTGGACTTCGGCCTGGTGGTAGATGGGCAGGGTTTCGTGGCCGGGCCGGAAGTAGAAGATCTTTCCGTTCCCGCGACGGAACGTGCAGCCGCTGCGGAAGACCTCGCCGCCCTGGAACCAGCTGATGAAGACCAGCTCATCGGGCGGCGGGATGTCGAAGTGTTCGCCATACATCTCGCACTGCGGGATCTCGAAATACTCGCCCAGGCCGGCCGCGATCGGATGGGACGGGTCGACCACCCAGATGCGTTCGCGTTCGTCCGCCTCGCGCCATTTCAGCCAGCAGCTTGTGCCCATGAGGGACGAAAAAATCTTTGACAGGTGACCGGAGTGCAACACCACCAGGCCCATGCCCTCCCACACACGCCGGCGAATCCGTTCGACGATGGCGTCGTCCACCTCGCCGTGGGCCGTGTGCCCCCACCAAGTCAGAACGTCGGTGGCGGCCAGCACCTCATCAGTGAGCCCGTGTTCCGGCTCGTCCAGCGTGGCCGTGCGGACCTCCAAGTCGTCGTGCTTCGCCAGGGGCCCCGCGATGGCGCCGTGGATGCCGTCGGGATAGATCGCCGCGATTTTGGGGTTGCGCTTTTCGTGTCGGAATTCGTTCCAGACGGTGATGCGGATGGGGTCTGCCATGGGGCGCGCTCCCGAAGAGCTCAATGAAGGCTTTGCTGCTCGCATCCTACGCGCCAGGTGATTCGAGTGCGCGACTCGCGCTCACTACGGTTCGTGCGTTTGAGCCGCCGAACGCGCACAATCGGGGTCATACGCGCTCTGGATCTCCCGACGCATGGCTGACTTTGCAGGTTCGAGCGACGCATCCGTCGACCAGGCCGCCCTTGACGCGTTGGCCGAACTGGCGACGCCGACTGTCACCGCGGCCCTGGGCAAGCTGGGGTTCGACTTTGCGTACGCGACGGGAATCAATCCGCTTGCACCACCGGAGGGCGGGCGCATGGTTGGGCGGGCGCGAACCGTGCGGTTTATCCAGAAGCGCGAGGACCTGGTGAAGGCGCAGTACGCCGACCTCGAGACTTCGCCCCACCGCAGCGCCCTGGAGTCGGTCGAGCCGGGCGAAATCATGGTGATCGACGCGCGCGGCTGCCTGGAAGCCGCCGTGGTCGGCGACATCTTTACCCGGCGAGTGCAGGCGCGCGGTGGACTCGGCATCGTCATCGACGGGGTGTGCCGCGACATCACGGCGATATGCGAGGTCGGTTTGCCGCTCTACGCCCGCGGCGTGCACGGCCAGGGCATCGACCGGAGGCTGATGTCGGTGGGCAGCCAGGAGCCGGTGCAGATTGCGGAAGTGGCCGTGATGCCGGGCGACATCGTGCTTGGGGACGGCGACGGCGTGGTGGTGATTCCGCCGCATGCGGTGGCGGAGGTCATTGCCGAGGCCTCGACCCACGAGGAGCTGGAAGTGTGGATTCGGGAAGAGATCAGCGCCGGCCGCGGCAGCCTGCACACCCACTATCCCCCCAACGCCGAGGTACTGGCTGAATTCGAGGCGTGGCAGCGGGTGCACGGCCGCGACCCCCTCGGACGCGAGTTCCGGCTCTAGGAAGGCTCCAGCCGACATGCGTATCACCGACATCGAGACCTTCGTCTGCAGCTATGCCTTCCCCGAGGCCGACCGCTGGTACGCCGGCGGCCGCGGCCAGCGCGAGCCGCTGGCGATGCATTTCAACGCCATCGTGCTGCGCGTGCACACCGACGAGGGCATTACCGGCCTTGGCGAAATCATGCCCTGGTCCGACATCGACACGCGGATTCGTGCCCTACGCGACGTCGTGCGCCCCCGGCTGTTGGGTCGCAGCCCCTTCGACGCCGACAAGCTCACGGTGTTTGGATCCGACCTCGACACCAATCTGGCCCTGGCCGCGGTCAACGTGGCGTGCTGGGACATCGTCGGGAAGGCCACCGAAACACCGGTCTACCGGCTGCTGGACACGGAAGGACTGGCCGAACCGCGCCTGCGCTGCTACGCCAGCGGGGGCGTGAGCTGGGCGTGGTTCGACCGCCCCGACCAGCTGATCGAAGAAGCCCTGGAACACCAGGCGGACGGCTACACGGCCATGAAGCTGCGCATCGGAACCTCCTGGGACCGCTCCGACGTCACGCCGGCCCGCTTCCTGGACCTGCTGAGACACCTGCGCGACGCCGTCGGTCCCGACTTCGAGCTGATGCTCGACGCCAACATGCGCTTCAGCCCGGACGAGGCGGACCAGGTCTTGGAACTGGCCCGTGGGCTGCGGGATCTGGACTTCCGCTGGTTCGAGGACCCGATCATGCGGGGCGAGGACGACGCCTCGTACCGTGGTATCACCGCCGAGGCCACCGACGCCGACAGCGTCACCGTCTACCGCCGGCTCCGCGAAAAGTCCGGCATGACGATCTCAGGCTGCGAAACCACCTTCGATCCCCGCGTCGTGCGCCGCCTGATCGACCGCGATGCGGTGGACATCGTCAACCTGGACGTCACCTGGGTCGGCCTGGACCAGGCGCGCCGCTTCGCCCGCTGGCTGGAGGCGCGCGGGAAGCTGTGCATTCCGCACAGTTGGACCACCGCCATCTCCTTCGCCGCCACCGCCCACTTTGTCGCCGCCATCCCCAACCGCTACACCCTCGAACACCAGATGATCAACAACCGGTTAATGGACGATCTGGTGACCGATCCGGTGCTGCCGGTGGACGGCTACGTGGATGTGCCAGAGAGGCCGGGATTGGGGATTGAGCTGGACGAGGCGGCGGTAGCCGGCAGATTTCAGCGGATTGAAGGCGACATCCTCACGAATCTGTAGGGTTGCGCTGCTTGCGGCAACACCACCGTCTCGCGACTACAGATAGGGACTGATGCCGGCTGCACCGCGAACGCACAGAGCGCGTTATTCGCAGCCGTCGGGGCAATGAACCTGCGCCTCTGGTCGTAGTGATGCAAGCAAGGGAGCACTTCGAACCTCACTCAAGCCACGGACGCGACCTACGAAGAGCTCAGCGCATCCGCAACGTCTGGAATATCGACACAGCGTCCGCATCCCGGATTGATGAATTGCCTCATAAATGATACTTGCTCATTTGTGCAAGCCCTGGTATATAGACAAGCATGCAAGTGCTACCTAAGGATCAGTCGATCCGCCAAGCGACGCAGCGGCTGTCGGAGATCCTCTCCAAGCCGGTCGGCACATCGTCTGCAGAGTACGAAGTGCCACACGAGGCAGGCACGGCCCGACTGGATGCCGTCGTGACAGCCGGGTCGCATACCTTTGTACTGGAATGGAAGCGATCGGGATCCCTCGGCCAGGTAGCTCTCGCCGTCGAGATCCTGAAGCGGGCTACCGACGACTCGACCTGCTTGCGAATTCCGGTGGTCGCCGTTCCATATATGGGAGAAGTCGGCAGGTCGTACTGTGAGCGAGCCGGCGTCTCATGGCTGGACCTCTCAGGCAACGCACAGATCATCGCACCAGGTCTCTTTGTTCATGTCCTCGGGCGCGCGAATCAATTCCGGCGCCCAGGTAGACCCGAGAGCGCATTTGGGCCAAAGGGATCGCGGATTGCCCGTTGGCTTCTGATGCATCCGGGTCAGACGATTCGCCAGCGAGCACTCGCATCGGCGGTTGGCTTGGACGAGGGCTATACCAGCAGGGTCGTCAAGAAACTGCTCGAGAGCCGGCTCGTAGCCCGCGACCGCGATGGGCTAAGGGTCGACAACACGGATCGCCTGCTGGACGCCTGGCACGAGGCGTACCGTTTCGACAAGCACAACGTGCTTGCAGGTCACATTGCAGCGCTGTCCGGTGACGATCTGGCACGACGTCTTGCCCGGTCACTTGACCTGCACGACATTCGCTACGCGGTAACGGGTCTCGCGGCCGCGTGGTCGTACACGCACCACGCGAGCTTTCGGCTGCTAACCGTATATCTACGGGACCTCCCGTCGGCGGAAACGAAAGCTACGTTGGGTTTCCGCGATGAACCTCGTGGGGCCAACACCTGGCTTGTCGCGCCAAATGACGTAGGGGTCTTTCACGGCGCCCGGTTGGTGGACGGCCTTCGATGCGTCCATCCTGTTCAAACCTATCTTGACTTGAAGGACCACCCAGAGCGCTCGCGCGAGGCTGCGGACGAGATTCGTAGCTGGCTGCCGAGATTGGAAGACGAAGATCGGTAAGCCACGGACTCTGGCTGGATACCGTGGAGACGACCTCAACCAGGTTCGACGTGCCTGTCTTTACGTTGCAACAACGCTCGGCGACATGCTCAATGACATTGTCGTTGTTGGCGGCCTCACTCCTTCGCTTCTAGTCAACCAGGCCAAACCGCCGCCCGGGGTCGACGCACACGCAGGGACAAAGGACCTGGATCTGGGGCTCGGCCTAGCCCTCTTGGAAAAGGAACGATATCGGGAATTGAACGAGCGGCTCCGAGACGCCGGATTTATCCCGGACGTTAACGCGGACGGCAACCCAACCGCCCAGCGCTGGCGAGTGCGCAGCACCGCAAACATCACCGTCGACTTCCTGATCTCGCCAAGCCAAGGCGGCGATCGAGGTGGAACGCTGCGCAACATTCAACCCGGCTTCGCTGCCGTGATCACGCCAGGCCTCCATCTGGCCTTTATCGATCGCCGGAAGGTCAGGGTGTCCGGGCGTACATCCGCCGGTGAAGCGGCCGAGCGAGACGTCTGGGTGTGCGGGCCTGGCGCGTTCCTGGTTCTGAAGGCCCTGGCGTTCAGAAATCGCGGTGTGAACAAGGATGCCTATGACCTCGCCTATGTACTGCGTGGGACAGGCATCAAGGAAATCGCGAATAGCCTGCGGCGGCTCGCGGGCGACGCTTATGTCAAGGATGCCCTAGCGATCATCCAGCAGGACTTCACGTTGCACGACGGCCTTGGCCCCAGACGGGTGGCGCAGTTCCTGACGAACGGTCCCGCCGACGACATTCAAGCCGATGTTGTCGGTGACATTCTGGCCTTTCTTGAACAGGCCACGCGACGCTAGCGACTTGCATCCTCGGATCCAGCAGCTAGCGAATGAGAGAGGAGCCTCGCCACAAATCGGGTTCGCCGCGTCTGCATCGTCAAGCGCCGTCGAGGCTGGCCCGGTGTCGCCGCCAGGTCACGGCTGCCAGGAGATGCGCTTAGAGCGACACCCACCTCGCGCCCTTCTGCGACGACTCCACCGCGCGGTAGATGAACTGCATCCCGCGCAGGCCGTCGTACGCCGTGGGAAAGTCGTACTCGTCGGTGGGCATGGGCTCGCCGTCGAGGTGGCGGCGGATGGCGGTGAGGGCGCCGACGTAGATCTGGGCAAACGCTTCCAGGTAGCCCTCGGGATGGCCGGGCGGGATGCGGCCGGCGGCGGAGGCGTGCTCATGCAGGTAGCCCTGGGCGCGGCTGAAGGTCTGGCGCGGTTCGCCGAGGCGCCACACGTCCAGGTAGTTGGGGTTCTCCTGACCCCAGCGGATCGCGCCGTGCTCGGCGTAGACGCGTAGCGTGATGCCGTTTTCCTCGCCGGTGGCGATCTGGCTGGCGGTCAGCAGACCCTTGCCGCCGCCCTCCAGGCGCAGCAGGGCGTTGACGTCCTCGTCCAGCGTGCGGTCGGGCAGGAAGGTGCTGAGGTCCACGCACATTTCGCTGACGCGTTCGCCGGTGACGTACTCCAGCAGATTAAAGGCGTGGGTTCCGATGTCGCCGATGGTGGCGCCGATGCCGGACCGGGAGGGGTCGAGCCGCCACTCGGCCTGACGCATGCCGAGTTTCTCGTGCGGCGTGGCCAGAAAGTCCTGCAGGTACTCGACGATGACCTTGCGCACCTTGCCCATCTGGCCCGAGCGGAACAGGGCGCGGGCCTGCCGAACCATGGGGTGGCCGGTGTAGTTGTGGGTGAGCGCGAACACCAAGCCAGACTCTTCCACGATCTTTACCAGTTGCTCGGACTGCTCCAGCGTGTAGGTCATCGGCTTGTCGCAGACGACGTGGATGCCGGCCTCCAGGAAGGCGCGGCAGATGTCGAAGTGGGAGACGTTGGGCGTGACGATGCTGACGAAGTCGATGCGCCGGTCGGCCGGCAGCGCGGCCTCGGCGGCGGCCATTTGCTGGTATGAGTCGTAGACGCGGCCCGAGTCCAGGTAGAGCTCGGCGCCGGTTTGGCGGTTGAGGTCGGGGTCGCGCGAGAACACGCCGGCGACCATCTCCGCCTGCTGCTCCATCGAAACGACCATGCGATGCACCGGGCCGATGAACGAACCGGGGCCGCCGCCGACCATGCCCATTCGCAGCTTGCGGTTCCACGCGTCCATTGGAGGATTCCTTTCGGGCAAGCCCTGGCGGCTAGTCCAGGCCCAGCAGCCGGCGGTTGGCGTCGGCGTCCATCTCACCGCCGGCAAAGTCGTCAAAGGCCACGTCGGCGGCGTCGATCAGGTGCTGCGCGATGAACGGCGCGCCTTCGGCGGCGCCCTGCTCGGGGCTCTTGACGCAGCACTCCCACTCCAGCACCGCCCAGCTTCGGTAACCGGCCTCGGTGAGCAGGGTGAAGACCTGCGTGAAATCCACCTGGCCGTCGCCCAATGAGCGGAAGCGTCCGGCTCGACCGGTCCAGCCCTGGTAGCCGCCATAGGCGCCCACGCGGCCGTCGGGTCGAAATTCGGCGTCCTTGACGTGGAAGGCGGTGATCCGGTCGGAATAGCGGCGAATGAAGTCAAGGTAGTCCAGCTGCTGGAGGACGAAGTGGCTGGGGTCGTAGTTGATGCAGGCCGCCTCGTGGTTGTCGGTGGCGTCCAGGAACATCTCGAAGGTGGCGCCGTCGTAGAGATCCGATCCGGGATGCAGCTCGTAGGCGATGGTGACGCCGTGATTGCTGGCCATGTCCAGGATCGGGCGCCAGCGGCGGGCAAGCTCCGCAAAGGCGGTCTCGATCACGCCGGGCGGCCGCTGCGGCCACGGATAGATCATGTGCCAGGCGAAGCCGCCGGACATGACGGGAAGGGCGCTGACGCCCAGGTTGGCGGAGGCCTTGATCGACTTGCCGAGCTGATCCGTGGCCCACGCCGCGACCTCCGAGCCCGAGAGTCCGGGCGGGTGAAAGACCGAGAAGCCGTCGGCGTAGGCCGGGTGCATGGCCAGGACCTGGCCCTGCAGGTGCGAAGCGAGCTCGGTGACCTCAAGCCCCAGGTCGGCCAGTCCACCCCGATAGTCGTCGGCGTAGGCCTTGGACTCGGCAACCTTGTCCAGGTCGATGACGCGCGGATCCCAGGTGGGGATCTGCACGCCCTTGTAGCCGAGGCCGGCAACCCAGCGGCCGATGTTCTCCAGGTTGTCGTAGGGGGGCTCGTCGCGCAGAAACTGCGCCAGCAGGATGGCAGGGCCCTTCATCGACGCCATGCGGGCCTCCTTCGGCCTGGGCCCCGCGTCGTCACGCCGCGGATCGGGTTCGCGGGACGCTTTGCGGCGCGGGGTGGCCGCAGTGTGAACAACCCCGGCGTCGGCTTCAAGTGGACCACGGTCGTAGAATTGAGCAGCTTGTGCTTGCGTTCCCGCAAGAGGCCGCCGGAAAGCCGCAGCTACGCCCGAGCCGAAGGTCCCCGAAACGTCCGAGACAGTGGAGGAACCAGAGAGGACCGTTTACGCCCTCCACGGACAAGAACTCGCGAGCCGCAGCCGTCGCTTAGGGGCGTTGGCGATCGACGGCGCAATCACCGGTCTGATTGTCTTGATGCTGTTCGTGGGAGCGGTTGTGGGCGAAGAAAGGCAGATTCCACCGGAGTCGGCCGGCCTGTTGACGGTCGCTTTTCTGGTCTTCTATCACATTCTCATGTGGACCGCCTTCAGCGCAACTCCCGGGAAGATGATGCTGAATCTGCAGATCGTTGACCGCAACGGCTGGCGTATTGGAATTGTGCAGGCGATCGGCCGGCTGATGGGCTACGGGCTTTCGACGCTATTCGTGGGTCTTGGTTTCGTGTGGATCTTCGTCAGTCGATTCGGACGCGGCTGGCATGACTTGATCGCCGGGACGTACGTCGTTTACCTGGGTCCCAAAGAGTCGCGCTCACGCAACATGGCCGGCGACTTCTATAAGGATCTGATGGGTGGACCACCGAGCAAACGCGACTTCGCAGGTCCGGATTCAGCCAAGACCCTGGAAAAAGCTTCAAGTTCCGACGACCAGGCGTTGGATACGCGGCAGGTTCGAGTCATAGATGTGGACGATGCCAGGCAGATCAGCACGGATCGACCAGTCATTGGCGACTACCCGGTTGCGGATTTCGCACGTCGATCGATTGCCTTTGGGCTTGACGTCCTCGCATCGCTTCTCGCGTCGCTCGCGGCGTTGTTCGTCCTGTCAATATGGATTCCGCCAACGCCGGATGGACTCGTCGGTGAAGATACGGCCAGGCAGGACGCCATCAGGCTATCCATAGTCCTCGCCCTGATCTTTGGCTATCTGGTCTATCCCGTCATTTCAAACTGGATGTTCAAGTCAACGGCCGGAAAGCGAATCATGAACTTACAAGTCGTCGATGGCGACGGTCGGAATGTCGATTTACCGAGGCTGCTCACCAGGCACGCTGGCTACTTCGTCTCAGCCCCGCTGCTACTCATGGGATTCATCTCAATCCTGTTCGATGATTTCTCGCAAGGCTGGCACGACAAAATTGCCGGCACCTATGTGACGTACACCGGCGCCGGACGTGTCAGCGACCAGGGCAAGGCGCGGCGCCCGCGCAGGACTGGCAAGGGTCGGTGCCGACGCGATTGGCCGACCGAGTAGCGTCAGAGCCGGAGAGCGGTCAACGGCGGCGGAAGCCTGACGGACGGCCCGATGGCGCAGTTCAATCGGCGCCTCGACTCCGCGAAAGCCCGCCGGGATCGTACGCCCAGGTCCAGCCGACACCAGTCACGACCGAGCGAGTCGCCGCGCGGTATACTTTGGCTCCGCAGTAGCGGCGAGCACCCTGACCGGAGGCGCACCGTGGCTACGCAACCAGATCAGCCGATCGAAACGTCTGCCGGCGACGCTGCGGTCACTTGCGAACCGTCGCTCGATGACTACCCCCTGGCGAGCGTCCGAAGCCGGTTCGACGCGAATCTGCTTGATCTTTGCGTGCTGCTGCTGGTGATGATGCTGGCCAGCCTGGCCTTCAGTCTCGATCACTCTCGCCTGCTGGAGTCCGAGTTCGCCATCTACATCATTCCCTACTACATCTACTACGCCATCATCTATTTCGCGGTGTTCTGGTGGGCATGGGGAGCGACCCCAGGCAAGCTGATCTTCGGGCTGCGGGTCGTCGACGAATCGGGCGGGCCGATTGGCATTGAGCGAGCACTGGTGCGAACCGTTCAGATTCCCCTGTTCCTGGGATTCATCTGGGCGTCGTTCGACGAACGGCGTCAGGGCATCCACGACAAGATGGCCGGAACCTACGTGGTCGACAGGCGGCGCGGTCGCACCACGGAGACCGCGACGTCGAAGTAGGCCCCACGACCCACGTGGCACTCCGTAGTTCGACAGCCGGTCGGCTGGTTTGGCCGCGCCGCTTCGGTTCCGTACCATCGCGCCCGTGATTCAACTCTTCGATGCGAACTGCGCACTGGGCATGGTGTCCCGGCCCGGTCCGGCCGGGGCGTTTCTCAAAGGTGACGACCTGGTGGCGCACCAGGCGCGCTTCGGGATTGGCAAGGCTCTGGCGTACCACTCGCTGGCGCTAGAGGAGCACCCCATCGCGGGCAACGAGCTGTTGATGCAGGCCATCGAGAGTCACGACAATCTGATCCCTTCGTGGCTCGCACTGCCGCATCACACCGGGGAGTTCCCGGCGCCGGCGCGGTTTGTGGAGGAGATGCGCGCGGCGGGTGTTCGGGCCGCGCGAATCTTCCCGGACGAACAGCGATTCCTGACAGACGACTGGGTCTTGGGTGACTTGTTCGCGGCGCTGGCCGGCCAGGTTCCGCTGTTCTGGCACATCGACAGCCTGGACGCGCCTACGGCCCGCGAGCTCTACCGCGTCGCCACCAAGCATCCCGACCTGCAGATCGTAATCTGCGACGTGGACAAGATGATCAACCGAGCCATCACGCCGCTGATGCGGGAAGCGCCAAACATCTGGCTGGAAACCGGCGGGTTTCGCACGCACCGGGGGATCGAGTACCTGTCCGAAGCCGTCGGCGCCGATCGTCTCGTGTTCGGCACGAAGCTACCCTGGCAGGCGGTCGGGCCACCGCACGCCGAATTGATGTACGCCGATATTGATGAAGACGCGCGCCGGGCCATCGGCGCGTCCAACCTGGAACGGCTGCTCGCCATGGCAGCCTGGTAGCGCGATGTTTGGTCATGTCTGGCGTCACAACGCGCCGCACCCTCATCACCACCACCCGGATCCTGTAGCCGCCGACGCGCTGGCGGGGGGGCCGCTGAGCGACTTCGTCATTGACGTCCACAGCCACCCGGGACCGGGGACCAACTTTTTCTACCAGGGCGGCGGCGCGGGCGACTTGCTTCGCGTCATGGACCGCACCGGCGTGGACTATTCTTGCTTCAGCGCGTACACAGCCATTGGCCCGGACTTCGTTCGCGGCAACGAACTGGTCGCCGCGGCAGTGCGCGCCCATCCAGATCGGGTGATTGGGTTCGCGGTTCCCAACCCGAACTATCCCGAACTGGCCAAGGAAGAGTTGATTCGCCGCGTGGACGACCAGGGATTTCGCGGCATCAAGATCCACTCCACGATCCACGAATACCCGATTCATGGCCCCAACTACATACCCGTGTACGAGTTTGCCGACGATCACAGGCTGCCGATTCTCAGCCACACGTACGACACTCCAGCACGCATACGCCAACTGGCAACCACGTACCCCAACGCGCGGTTCATCTGGGCGCATGCCATCTGGCAACACATCCGAACGCCGGACCTGGCGTTGACGGTGCGCGACCTGCCGAATGTCTTTTGCGAGATGTCCGGTTCGGGCAACCGCCGGGGGCAGATTGAGGCATTCGTCAAGGTGGCCGGAGTCGAGAGTGCGGTCTTCGGATCCGACTACCCGGTGCTCGGCCAGACCTGGCAGATGGGGAACGTGGCACACGCCGACCTGACCCACGACGAGAAGCGCAAGATCTTCAGCGGGAACATTCGAGGCGTTCTCGGGCTCTAATCAGTCGCGCGTCGCCTGGCAAGTTGGCAAGGCGGTGGGAAAGGTCCGGCTACGCGTCTGATCCAGGCATGTCTGGGTCGCCGGTGCGCCGGCGCTCGCGGTTGAGTAGGCGCCGCATGGTCGCCACGCGTTCGGCATAGGCCGGGTCGTCGGCCAGGTTGCAGGTTTCCCAGGGATCGTCGGCCAGATTGAAGAGTTGACGATGCGTCCGATCGGACATGCGCGTTTCAACTAGCTTCAGGCTCCCCCGGCGAACCATGCGCTGCGTGGAGTCGCCGGAACCGAGATTCTGGCCGCGCTGAAAGGCTGCAAAGACACCGTCGCGAATCTCTACGTCCTGTCCTGTCAGCGCTGAAACGAGGCTTACTCCGTCGCAGTCGGACGGCACCGGGAGGCCGGCCAAATCAAGGATGGTCGGGAACATGTCGTGCAGGTAACACAGCCCCTCACGACGCTGTCCGGCGGGGATGCCCGGACCGCGCAAGATCAGCGGGACGCGCAGGCTGTGGTCGTAGACGTTCTGCTTGCCTAGGAGTCCGTGCTGGCCGACGGCCAGTCCATGGTCGGCCGTGTAGATGACGATCGTGTCTTCGGCATGGCCTGAAGCGGCGAGCGCGGCGAGCAGCCGGCCGATCTGCGCATCCAGGTGGCTGATCATCCCGTAGTAGTCGGCGATGTGTTGGCGGACCTCGTCGGGATCGCGCGGATGAGCGGCCAGGGACTCGTCGCGTCCGTGCAGGTGCCCGTTATCGAAGGGGTGCATGCGGGCGAAGTTGGGCGACAGCTCGATCTCCCCGGGCGGGTACATCTCCGCGAACTCGGCGGGCGGTGTGCGCGGGTCGTGGGGCGAGGTGAACGCGGTGTACAGGCAGAACGGCTGTTC
>DAOUIX010000092.1:0-2703 GCA_034423235.1 Chloroflexota bacterium
CGAGGTGGGCGATGGCGTGCCCGTTGCCGTCCAGGGTGGCGGTGAAGGCGGGGCCGCCGGCTGCACCGGCTACGAACTCACCCGCGACCTGGACTTCGACACCAGCGGCGACGCCGTCCCCGTCCAGGTCCCAGCGGATGGCGTCCAGCTGCGCCAGGCTGGCCACCTCGAGCAACCCGTCGTCGTCCGCGTCGTAGTCCACGGTGTGGTCCGTCACCGTCACCGCCACGGTCGCCGTCGGCAGCCCCGCGTAGGCCGGGTCGTCACTCGCGACGACCCGGACCTCGACCGTGTGGGTTTCGACGCCCTCCGCCGCCTCCGTGTCGGCCAGCGCCGTGACCGTGACCGTCTGCGGCTGGTCCCAGGTCGTGGAGGTGAACGTCAGGTCCGCGGGTTCCGCCTGCAGGTCCGCGGCCGCCGCGACGGTGACCCGCACCTGCACCGGCAGCAGCGGGCGCGTTTGCAGGCGCACCGTGAACGTGGCGCTGGCGCCCTCGTCCAGGCTAAGCATTTCCTGGGAAAGCGTGAGGCTGGAGGGCGTGCGCGGCTCGCCATGAATGCCTGTCCAAGCCGCGGGGCCGGACGACCCGGCCTGGTACTGGCCCGTCACCAGCCAGCGGATGGGATACGAGGGTAACGAACGAGCCGCCGCGCATGAATTGTTTGCAAGTTCACCATGATCGGTAAAAGTAAAATCAAGATTCAGGAACCCATTTGATCGTTGATTATCGGGCAAATCGTTCACGTTGACAGGAAATACATGTAAAAAGACCTTGCGGGAAATGTCCGTATCGGTACAGTCCGCTATCTTTGAGTAGATCAGGAATCCATCGCCGAGAAGCACGTCGAAGTCCGATGCAATGACAAGCGGAGGCGAGTCTTCGGCCGGGACGGATGGGGCTTCGGGTTTCGGCGCGGCCGCTCCCGACGCACCGGACGATTCGCCAGACACAGGATCGTGAAAATCAGGATGCGGGCCCAGGCCAACGTTCCCAGATCCATCCTGCCACTTGCGGAAAAACTGGTGGTCAGGCGGCGGAGATACTTCCACTAGGGGTTCATTGATCGCTCGGCAGCGATCTTTACCCGTGGGGTCTTTCTTCTTTTCTACCCCAATCTTGCACACGGCCAATGCCCGCCAGCGATTGCGGTCTTTATACAGCGTGTACTTAGTTATGTCTTGGTGTACCGTCGAGCTTTGGTATTCGGTGTCAATAGTTATGTCGCTTAACCATATTTCGTGGAAGACTACAGCGTCTATCCAATCACGACCGCCCTTTCCTTCAGCATGCATTTCTATTTCGCTTACCAAGCCGTGCCTAAAGCACCACTCGGTTGCCGACGTCACCTCCCAAGGTGGACCGCTCAGGTCTTGGTTAATATTTCGATTTCTATCGCCTTGCACAGTTGTAGTCTGCTTCTTTTTCGGCTTGCACGGCGATGGCGGAAGCGGCCTCACCGGCGTTATTGGCGGCTCGTCCGGATCAGTCGTCTCGCCGACACAGCGATCCGCCGCGAAGTCGTAGATATAGCCCGTCGGACAACTGACCGTGCGCGTCGTGATCGTGGCTGCCCAGGCTCCGCAGCGGCTGTCGCCGTTGCAGGCCTGCACTTGCACGTCGTAGGCCACGCCGCTGGCCAGGTTTTGGATGGTGTGCGTGGTGGTGGTTCCCGGCGTCACGACGTCCGAGCCCTGCGGCCAGTTGGAGTTGGAATGGCGCTTGCGCTGGACGTGGTAGCCGGTGAGGTGCGAACTGCCGCTGGAGGTCGGCCGGTCCCAGGCCAGGCTCAGGCTGCTTTCGCTCGTGCCCGTGACGCGCAGGTTCTGCACCGCGCCAGGCGCTCTCGGTTGTGGGCGGGTGGTCGCCGTCGGCCCTGGCGTCGTCTCTGCGACGCACATTTTCTTGTAGTAGTCCGGTCGAGTGCCGGAGGGACAGTGGTTGGGGAAGGGGTTCTGCGTTGGTTCCGCGGTGGGCGTGCTGGTTGAGGTGGGCGCCGTCTCGGTTCCGGTCGTCGCGGGTGACGTCGTGACCGGGCTTGTGGTGGTGACTGCGGGCGAGGTGGTGCCTGGCGACGAGGTGGTACCTGGCGACGAGGTGGTACCTGGCGACGAGGTAGGGTCTGGCGTTGGGGACGGCGGGGTCGAGGTGGTAGTTGGCGTGGGGGTGGGCTGGCACTCACCGGTAATGATGTCGGGATACTCGTCCGGCAGGCAGGCAAAGCCCTGGCCGGTCACGTCCGCCCGCGCCAGGCCTACCGCCAGCGCAATCAGCGCCAGCGCCGCAACGGCCGCTGGGAGGACGCGACGAACGTCAGACCGGCGCAGCGATGGCCGTGCGCCGCTCAGGACCGGACGGTCGCGCCCTGAAGGCGCGGCAGACAATTTCGTTCAGAGCCTAAGTTCACTTGAAAGCGTCAGTGGCTTCAGGCTAACCAGTTGTCACGAGCGGCGTCAATTGAGATGGTGCGCCGAGATGTCTGAAGCTGGGCGCGTGGCCAGCGAGCCAGCGCCCGCGGCTGACCGACCGTGTCAGCGGCTGCGGTGGTGCGGGCGGCCAGGCAGGCGGCGCGGCAGCAGAGTGCCAATGGACGGAATAGCGCCGGTCGCTGACGCCGCGTGGCCGCCGACGGCAATCAATCCCGGGCGGCCGGCTACGGTCGCCACGGCGGGCAGGATGGAGACCCCACACAGTGGCCACATTC
>DAOUIX010000093.1:0-2313 GCA_034423235.1 Chloroflexota bacterium
CGATGCTCCAGCCCTCGGGCAGGCGCAGCCCCCGCAGGCGCTCGGAGTTCGACGCGGTGGCGCGCAAGGTGTAGGTGCTGTTGGGCTGCACGGACGCGTCGTACACATACACCCAGTAAGTGGTGTCCGGCTCAAGCAGCAGCCCCGCACCGTCTTTGCCCTGGTAGGTGAAGGTGAAGGTCTGGTCGGCGCTGCCCACCGGCATGGAGGGGCGCGCCAGGTCGGCGAGGACGTCGGCGGCGGTGCTGCCCGGCGAGCCGCCGGAGCCGGCCCAGATCTGCACCCTCAGATCGCTGGCGGCGTCGGCGTCGCCGATCTCGGCGAACTCGACGTCGACGCTGTTGAGGCGGTAGTGGCCGCCGTTGCGGCCCGTCGTGAACGACTGAGCGCGGTCACGAACAGTACTGACAGTCGTCACAGACAACGCCGCGCCGTCCGCCTGGCCCAGATTGCTCATCACCGCAGGCACACCGGACGGCTGCGGCCGGTTGCGGACGCCGGTCACGCCGATATGCAGGCTCCTGCCGCCGGTCACGTCTCTCCAAGTGGTGCCCGCATCGAACCTAAAGCGTGAAACGTTCGCGATGCTCCAGCCGGGCGCGCTGCCGACGTTCTCGGCGTCCGAGGCCGTCGTGGAGATCCGGCTGCCCGCGGTGGGCGTGCCGCCCCCGTCCACACGCACCCAGTAGGTGGTGTCCGCCTCCAGTTCCAGACCCGTATGGGTGAAGACGTACTTGGCCGGCGTGTTCGACACAGAGAAGGCGGGCTTGGTCAGCGTGGCGACCCACGGCCCCGGATCCCCGCCAGCGTCGCGGCGGACCTGGACCTCCAGATTCGAAGTGAGCGCGGAAGCATCAGCGATCGCAGCAAAGCGCAGGTCGACGCCGGTCAGCCTGTAGCCCGCATGGTTGGGGCCCGTCGTGAACGCCTGGGCCCAGTCGCTGCCCAGACTCACGTCGGCAGCCGCACTCTCGCCCAGGTTGGACACCAGCCGCCGCGGTTCGGCGGCCTCGCCGCTGATGGCCATCCTGAGGGAGGAGTCGGAGTCGGCCCAAGAACCGCTGGAAAGAACCGGCCGATGCTTGCTGCCGTCGGCGATGCTGAAGCCGTCCGCCGAGACGGGGTCCTCGACGTCCGACGCCGTGTATTGGACCGAGGCCAAGACACTGTCGGCGTCCATGTCCACCACCGCCCAGTAGGTGGTGCCCGCATCCAGGGGCAGACCCTTGTGCGTCAAGCTCTGCGTGCCCACGTCGGCGATGATCGAGAAGTCGATCGTCCAGTCGGCGATGATCTTTCCCGGATTTCTGCCGTCGTCGCTTCTGATCTGGACCCGCGCACGCGGATCCAGCCTCGAAAACGACGGAATATCCACATGGAGGCCCGTCAGGATGTACCCGCCGGCGTTGCTGCCCGTCGTGAACGCCTGGGCGCGGTCCGCGTCGAGGCGTTCGCTGTGTCTTTCCCCTTGATTGAAGTTGCTGACCAGCGGCGGGTTGGCGGTGCCGTTGACGCCGATCTGCAAGGCACGAACCGGATTGAAAGCGAAATACGGAGGACTCGACCCGCTGAAGGCACCGTCGTCGATGAGCCAGTTGGGCGCGGCGTTAGGATCTTCGTCGGGGCTTGCCGTCGTCTGGACGCGGGTGCTTGAGGACGTGAGTCCAGTTCCGTCCAGCACGACCCAGTAATGGGTTTCGGGCTCAAGCTTGACGCCCGAGTGCGTGAATCGGTATGTGCCGGCCTGGTTCACGAAGGCGGGATTGGACAAGGTTGCGACGACCTTGCGGAGGGCGTTGCTTCGGGCGTCGGTTTGGATGGTGACCGTCAGTTTCGAGCTGAAATCCTCAGTGGATATCGCGAAGTCTATGTCGACGCTGGTCAGGGTGTACCCGTCGGGGTTGCGGCCGGTTGTGAATCCCTGAATATGGTCCGTATGCAAGCCTGAGTCGCTGATGCCGGTGGTTCGGTCGCGGTTGCTGACCAGCGTCTCCGTCTGCGCGTCGGCCCGCCCAGCCCACAGAACGACCAGCGCCGCCCCCAACGCCAGCGCGGCCAGCGCCGACCCGGCACGCCTCCACGAACCCGAACCAGAATCCCGCGGGGGGGGGGGGGCGGCGAGCAAACAGCCCCGACACTGCCGCGCCGGGACCACTCAACAACATTAAGGGGGTTGGTTGAGATGAGCATGACGAACCTCCTCAGGCAGGCGGCGACAGGCTACCGCATCCGCGCGTTCCACGAGCCCGGCGGTGTGTCGGCGGTGTGCGGTGTGTCGGCGGTGTGGCGGGCGCCCGGTCGCGTCCAGCGACG
>DAOUIX010000094.1:0-43767 GCA_034423235.1 Chloroflexota bacterium
GGTGGGGTGGGTATCGCGAACCAGCGGCGCACCGGTCCGGGGTTGGTGCGTCACCAGCACGTTCACGCGGTATGGCAGATACGGGTCGGGCGCAGGGACCGGTCGCTGCGCGGGCAATGCGGTCGAGTCGGATTCCAGAAAGTTCAAATGGTGCTGGGCGATGTGTGACTCAATGGCGTCGAGATGCGCGGTGACGTGCGGCAGCGCCTCGTACTCCTCGCGCAGGTCGTCCAGCAGGGGGCGAGCGACGCTACGCGCCACAGCGGCGCTCAAGTCGCTCAATGTCGAACGTGCCGCACGCTGGCGCCGCCGCAGCCGACGCATCAGGCGTCCCAGCCGATCTTCGAGTTCCTGGCGCGTAGCCTGGATGTGCTCGCGCTCGGCCTCCGTCAGGTCCCGGAGCGCCTCGGTCGAGATCAGTTGGCCGTCCCGAATCGGCGAAACGCTCAGCCCGGCCGGCAGCTGTCGTACTTCGAAGCCGTGCTCCGACGCCTGCTGTTCGAACGCGTCAAATGCCTCGCGTCGCTCGGTCTGAACGGCCTGCGTCACCGCGTCGCGCTGGTTCTGGTACTCCTCGGTGTCAAAGGCGCGCTGCAAATCGTGGCGCAGCGTTTCCACAACCTCGCGCAGCTGGGCGCGAAAGGTCGGTGCCCGGCCCGCCGGCAGCCGCAGAGCGCGCGGTCGGTGGCTATCGTCGAAGTTGTGGACATAACACCAGTCGTCCGGGGTGGGACGGCGCGCGGCCTCGGCCTGCAAGCGAGCCATGATCATCGACGTGCGGCCGGTTCCAGGGATTCCGGCGGCGTAGATGTTGAACCCGAGGCTGCGGATGTCGACGCCGAACTCAAGCGAGCGTTCAGCCCGTTCCTGACCGATCAGTGCGTCGGGCGGGGTTAGTTCAGCGGTGGTCTCAAAGGGCAGGTCGTTCGGACCGCAGGTCCAGCGCACCTCGGTGGCCGTGAGCCGGCGCGCCCCGCCGCCCGGTTCTCTCCGCATCGCCCCGCCAGAACTGGCCACGCTCCAGCCCTCCGGGCGGCAAGCGCGCGAAGTCTAGCAGCGTCACGCACCCCGGTATTCGCCGGAGTCCCTACACTGCGAGTGCCCGAATCAGGGTTTCACCGAATGAAAATCCTCATTTACATGCCCAGCCACTGGGCGGACGAGTGGTCCGAGATGCCGGCTATGTTCCCGGACCATGACTTTGCCTTTGTTGACGACGTTACGGCCGCGGTCGCCGAGATTCGGGACGCCGAGGTGCTGATCGTGCTGGGCGCGGCGGTCGAGCCGGAAGTGCTCGACGCCGGCATGTCCCTGAAGTGGCTGCAGGTGGCCAGTGCCGGGATCGACTCGCTAGCTGCCCTGGGAGCCGATCGCTACGGCCATTTGCTCGTGACTAACGCGCGGGCGCTGCTGGCCTCGCACGTGGCCGAATCGGCCGTGGCGTTGCTAACGGCCCTGACCCGCGGAATCCACTTTTCCGCCCTGCGTCAGGCCGAGCATCGCTGGGACAACAGCTATGACTACGACGAGGTGGCCGGGAAACGGGCGCTAATCGTCGGCGTGGGCGGCATCGGCCGCGCCGTTGCAAGCCGGTATTATGCCCTTGAGATGGAAGTCCGAGGGGCCGACGTGTTTGCCGGCGAGCCGGACAACGTCCTCAAATCAGTTCATCCGGTATCGGACTTGCTCGATCTACTCCCGGAGACTGACGTGCTGACCCTCTGCTGTCCTTACACGCCGCAGACCCATCACATCGTCAATCAGGCCGTGCTTGACGCACTACCAGACGACGCCTACCTCATCAACGTGGCCCGCGGCCCATGCGTCGACACTGCCGCCTTAATCCGGACCGTGCGCGCGGGCCGACTTCGCGGCGTGGGTCTGGACGTCGTGGAACAAGAGCCGCATCCGCCCGAGAGCGAAGTCTGGGACCTGCCGAACGTTTTGATCACTCCCCACATGGCCGGGGCTTCACCGCGCCGCGGGGAGCGCGTGGTTCCGTTCGTGACCGAAAACTTGCGCCACTATCTGCGCGGCGAGCCGCTCAACAACGTGGTGGACCTGGCTCTCGGCTTCTAGCTGCCCGATAGTCGTACGGCAGCGGGTGCAACACTTGTCCGCGAGGCTAAATCGTGTTGCTCAGACCGCCGTCGATGGCGATAGCCGTGCCGGTGATGTAAGCAGCACGCGGTGAGACCAGGAACGCCACCAAGTCGGCCACCTCCTCGGGGTTTCCGATTCGGCCCAGCGGCACGCCAACCGCCGCCCGCGCGTAAAAATCCTCAAGCGTCCCGTGCCGTTCGGTCGCTTCCCACCGACGCTCCCACTGCCCGCTGCGGATCGATCCGAGCATGACCGTATTGACGCGCACCCCCGCATCCGCGTATTCCTTTGACATGGCCTTGGTCAGAGCAATGCCCGCCGCGCGGGTCACCGACGTGGGAACGGAAGCTCTGGACGGCTCACGCCCGCCGGTGGACGTGATGTTGATGATGGACCCGCCGGCACGCCGCAGATAGGGCAGCGCCGCCCGCGAGCAACGGATCGCGCCGAACAGCTTGACGTCAAGGTCAGCCTGCCAGATTTCGTCGCTGGCCCCGTCAAAGCGATGAGCGCCAGGACCTCCAGCGTTGTTCACCAGGATGTCGAGGCGGCCCAGGCTTCGCGTGGCGGTGGACACAAAGACTCGCGCGTCGTCGGCCTGGCTCAAGTCCGCCTGGATTGGGAGGACGCGCCGACCGCTTGCCTGCCCAATCTCGTGTGCGGCGTCCTCCAGCACTTGGCGGCGCCGCGCGGCGATGGCCACATCGCAGCCCTCGCGGGCGAGAGCCGCCGCTATGGCCCGGCCGACGCCCTCGCTGCCGCCGGTGATGGCGGCGGCCAGACCCTCAAGCTGGAGATTCACGGCGGATTGGGATCAGGTCGCGACGTCTCCGGCTGCCGCGCGCTCACGCATCAGCAGCTCACGCCCCTTGCGGATGATTTCCTCGCGTTGCCGCTGCTGCCAGCTCATTCCGGTCTTGGAAATGAACCAAAGACGACGCGGGTAGCCGGGAATGCCGATCCAGACCACTTCCTGCCACGGCGGCATGCGCGTGGGCGGCGCCACGCCGTCCCAGTGCACGGGGGTTTCGTTGATGGTGATGGCCACAGGCTACTCCCTGGACGTGGGCTAGTCGCGAAGTGTCCGCCGTAGATTATCGATCAGACTTCGATGCGCGTCTGGCGCCTGCCTCCGCTCCGCCAGTTTGCGTCGTACGGCGCGTTCGCCGTAGTGGCGCATGGCCATGTAGATGGCCGAAGCAATCAAGACAATGATCCCGATCGCCCCGATGGTGTTCTGCAGTTCTTCTCGAAACCACCAGAACCCGGTAAGCACCCGCAATCCGATCACGATCAAGTAGATCGTGGCCGTGACCGAGATTGCATACGCCAGCCGACGCCGCATCCCGCTGTAAATCAGGAACGGGATGGTCGCGACCAGCATCCCCAGTAGAAGCACGCGGAACATGGCAATAGGTCAGGCGCGCATCGCCTGATCGTAGCACCGGGCGTGCGCCGGCCCGATCAAATGCGGGCGCGCAACCCTTCCATGCGTTACCCTGTGGCGAACCCGCATGACGCTGGCCTTGGCGGCGCATACCGTTCGCGCGGTGGACTCCGTCGGGTCAGCCTTCGCCTGAGAGTTGCGACGCCCACTACGCCGATGAACGACCATCGACGGACGACCGGCAATGCCGGGGTGGGGCGCGCCGCAGGTTCACGCATAGCGGCCCCGCCGGTTTCGCGCTAGACGTCCCGCTGCCTGCCTGATCGAGAGGATCCTTACCGTGGCCCCCATGTACGACCCGCGCTACGAGCACGATTCGTGCGGCGTGGGGTTCGTAGCCGACATTCAGGGCCGACGTTCGCATCACATCTTGGAGCGCGCGCTGGAGTCGGTGGCCTCGCTCACGCACCGAGGGGCAATCGCGGCTGACGCCCGTACCGGCGACGGCGCCGGCGTCCTGACGCAACTGCCCCGCGAACTGCTGGCCAGCGCCTACGCGGATGTTGGTTGGCCCAGCGTTGACCCTGCGCGCATGGCGGTGGGCGTCTTCTTCTTGGACGCGCACGACCCGCGCGGCACGCATCGCGCCCAGGTGCTGGCGGAAGCGATTTGCGCCCGTCGCGGCTTCAGCGTGGCGGGCTGGCGGGACGTGCCGCTTGATCGCGACGTGCTGGGCACGGCCGGCGGCCGCACGATGCCGGACATCAAGCATCTGCTGCTGGTCGACAATCAGGACACGAGCGACCTGCTGCCCGCCGAGCAGCGGCTCTACCTGGGCCGTAAGGAACTGGAGGGCCGGCTGCGTGCCGAGTCCCTGGACGCCAACTATGTGGTCTCGCTGTCCGCACGCACCATCGTCTACAAAGGCCTGATAGTCGGCACCGAAGTCGGCCACTTCTTCAAGGACCTCAGCGACCCCCGCTACCGCACGGCCGTGGCGGTCTTCCACCAGCGCTACAGCACCAACACCAGTCCGACGTGGGAATTGGCTCAGCCGTTCCGGATGCTGGCGCACAACGGCGAAATCAACACGCTGGACGGCAACCGCAACTGGATGTTTGCCCGCGAAGGTGGGCTGGAGCATCCCCTCTTCGGCGCGGACACCGCCGTCCTTCGGCCCATGACGGACCGCGTCGGATCCGCCATGTCGGACTCGTGCAGCCTCGACCAGGTACTCGAGTTGCTCACCCACTCTGGACGCAACCTCGTCCACAGCGCCATGATGCTGGTGCCGGAAGCCTGGCGCGACGCGCAGGAAATGCCGGCCGAACTGCAAGACTTCTACGCCTATCACGCTTGCCTCATGGAGCCGTGGGACGGCCCCGCCGCCCTCGCCTTTACCGACGGGCGCTGGGTGTGCGGCTCGCTGGACCGCAACGGCCTGCGACCGGCCCGCTATGTCGTCACGGACGACGACATGGTGCTGATGGCGTCGGAAGTCGGCGTGATTGACATCGACGATGCGCACATCGTGTCCAAGGGACGTCTCGGTCCCGGACGCATGATCGCGGTCGATCTGGAAACCGGCCGCCTGCTCACCGACTATGCCGCCAAGCGCGAATTCGTCGAACAGAAGCCTTACGGCGACTGGTTCCACGACCAGCGCGTTTCGCTCGACCGGTCGCTGCCAGTGGACCTCAACGGCAATGAGAAGGGGCTGGCCGGACCCGAGGTGCAGCGCTGGCAGCGCGCCCTCGGTTTCACCCGTGAGGACCTCACGCACATCCTCGAACCCATGGCGCTCCAAGCCATGGATCCCGTGTTTTCAATGGGCAACGATGCGCCCCTTGCGGTCATGTCGCGCTTCCAGCCGTCAGTCTTCAGCTACCTGCGGCAGCGGTTCGCGCAAGTCACCAATCCGCCGATAGATCCGCTGCGCGAGAAGCTGGTCATGTCGCTCATGACGCGACTGGGCGTGCGCGGCACTTTCCTGGTGCCCACGCCTGAGGCTGCGCACTTGCTGCATCTGGACTCGCCAATTCTGAGCGACGAAGATCTGCGGCGCATCGACACGCTGGGCGATCCCGACTTCGCCACAGCCTGGCTGGATGCCCTGTTCCCGGTCGCCGGGGGGCCGGCTGGGCTGGAACTGGCGCTGGACGAACTGATCAGGCAGGCGCTGAGCGCTATCGACGACGGGGCGCGCATCCTGATCGTCAGCGACCGCGGGATGGATCGGACCCGAGCAGCCATTCCGATGGCACTCGCTGTGGGTGCGCTGCACTTCGCCCTGATTGAGTCCGGGCGTCGCCTGCGCGCCGGCATCGTGGTGCATACGGCGCAGGCCTGGGACGTTCATCACCTGTGTGCCCTCATCGGCTATGGCGCGGGCGCGGTCAATCCCTACTTGGCACTGGCCACCGTCAACAGCCTGCAGCCGGCCTCGACCAACGGGTCCGAAGACCTTGGTCAGACCTACCTGCGCATTGCCGAGGACGGCGTGCGCAAGGTGCTGTCCAAGATGGGTATCTCGACCCTCAGCAGCTACCAGGGCGCGCAGGTATTCGAAGCCGTCGGCCTGGCCGATGAGGTGATCGACCGCTGTTTCCCAGGTACTCCATCGCGGGTGGGCGGCATCGGATTCGAGGAATTGGCGGCCGATGCCCTGGCACGGCACGCCGAGGCGTTCGAGCCTGAGGCCCCGCCACAGCCGGCCGACATTGGCTGGGCGCGCTACCGGCGTAACGGCGAGTTCCACGCCGCGAATCCGGGCTTCGTGAAGGCCATGCATCGGGCCATCCGAACGGGAGACCGCGAAGACTTCGAGGCCTACGACAACGTGGTCAACGACCGCGACCCATACGCCATCCGGGACCTGCTGCGGTTCGTCCCGCAGGGCGATCCGATTCCGTTGGATGACGTGGAGCCGATCGAGACCATTGTGCGCCGCTTCACGACCACGGCCATGTCCGTCGGCGCTTTGAGCCCCGAGGCCCACAGCACCCTCAGCAAGGCCATGAACAGCCTGGGCGCGCGCAGCAATACGGGCGAAGGCGGTGAGGACCGCACGTGGTACACCCCCGACGAAAACGGGCAAGAACCGGACAGCCGCATCAAGCAGGTTGCCTCGGGCCGGTTCGGCGTCACGCCGCTGTACCTCTCCAAAGCTGACCAGCTCGAGATCAAGATGGCGCAGGGCTCCAAGCCCGGCGAGGGCGGGCAGCTACCGGCGCTCAAGGTGTCGCCCTACATCGCCGGCCTGCGCCACACCATCCCCGGGATTCCCCTCATTTCGCCGCCGCCGCACCACGACATCTACAGCATCGAGGACCTGGCGCAGTTGATCTACGACCTCAAGCACGCCAACCCCAACGCCGCGGTGGGCGTGAAGCTGGTGGCTGAGTCAGGCGTGGGCACCATCGCGGCCGGCGTGGCCAAGGCCTACGCCGATTACGTGCTCATCAGCGGCCACGACGGCGGCACCGGCGCCTCGCCGATCAGCTCAATCAAGAACGCCGGCGTGCCCTGGGAGATCGGCCTAGTCGAAACGCAGCACGTGCTGGTGCGCAACGGCTTGCGCGACCGCATCCTGGTCAAGACCGACGGCGGTCTCAAGACCGCTCGCGACGTGGTGATTGCTGGCATCCTGGGCGCCGAGGAGTTCGGCTTCGGCACGGTGGCCGCCGTGGCGGTGGGCTGCATCATGGCCCGCCAGTGCCACCTCAACACCTGCCCGGTGGGCGTGGCCACGCAGCGCGCCGACCTGCGCGAGCGCTTCGCCGGCGAGCCGGAGCACGTTGTCCGTTTCTTCACCCACTTGGCCCAGGGCGTCCGCGAAATCATGGCTGGCCTGGGCGTGGCGCGTTTCGACGATCTGGTTGGCCAGGTTCAATACCTTGAACCGGACCGCGATCTCGACGCAGGTCGGGCGGCTGCCCTTGATCTGCACGATCTCTTGGTCCCGCCCGACGAAACCCGCGTGTCGCCGCTCCGCCGCCACCGCGAACGCAATGACCGGCCGCACGACTTTCATCTCGACACGCAGATTATTGAGCACCTCGACAAGTCGGCGCTGCCCAACGTGTCGCTGCAGTTTGAACTGCCGATCTCCAACACCGACCGTGCCGTGGGCGCCCAACTCAGCGGAACCATCGTTCGCGCCGGTTTCGAGGATGGTCTGCCCGACGAGAGCATCCGTCTCACGTTCCACGGTACCGCCGGCCAGAGCTTCGGCGCTTTTGTCACGCGCGGTCTGCGCCTGGACCTGATCGGCGAAGCCAACGACTACGTCGGCAAGGGGCTCGGCGGCGGTGTCATCACCGTTCGTCCCCCTGACAGCGCCGCCTTCACGCCCGAAGACAACGTGATCATGGGCAATACCGTCCTTTATGGCGCAACCTCGGGCCGCCTCTTCGTGGCGGGCCGCGCCGGCGAACGCTTTGGCGTCCGCAACAGCGGGGCGCAAACGGTCGTCGAGGGCGTCGGCGACCACTGCTGCGAGTACATGACCGGTGGCACTGTGGTGGTGCTCGGCCCGACCGGCAAGAACTTTGCCGCCGGCATGTCGGCAGGGACGGCCTACATCTACGAATCCGGCGACATGTTCCTCAAGCGCTTCAATCCGGAGCTGGTCAGCGTGGCGCGCATCGCCACGCCGGAGTCCGCCGACGAACTGCGGAGCCTCATAGCGGAACACGTCGAGGCCACCGGCAGCGCCATCGGCCGCCGAATACTCGACGCGTGGGAGACCGAAGTCGCCAACTTCTGGCAAGTCACCCCCAACCCGCCGGTCGTCGACACTGAAGCGCCGCCCAAGGCCGACGCCGCTCGCGCCCAACGAGCAGTTGCGGCGCGCCGCCGGGCAGCCCTGCGCCACGGCGGTCGCCGCCGCACGCCCGCCAGGTCCTGAAACCCGTCCGAATGTCGGGCAGCCTCAAGCTGGCCGCCCTGGGCGGAGCGTTGTGTGTCATCGCGCTGGCCGCGATAGCCGGTGGAATAGTTGGCGGACTCATCGGCCTGCAAAGCGGCGATCTGCGCGGTCCACTTGAACCCACCCTCAATGGCGGCATGCGTGGCGCCTACGCCGGATTGGCCGCAGGCGCGATGGTCGCGACGCCGATCGCGCTGCTATTCGTGAGATCCGTTCGGCGGTGGACGCGCGTCCCGGTGGGGAGCCGCCGCCGTGGCTGAGCGTCCAATCAACAACCCCGGCCGCGTCCTCATTGCTGGCGAGAACCACGTCCTGCGCCTGCGATCAGACCCCAGGGGCCCGGACGCCGCCCTCGTCAATCACTTTCGGCTCAGGCTCAGCCCACACGGCCCTGGGCATGCCGTGTTCGTGCTGGCCGACTCCAACGCCGCCGATCCGCGCAACGCCTGTTACACCGACAACCCCGCCCTGGCCACCTGGCTGCTTGACTGGTACCTGCGCGGCAGCCCGCTCTACCGGGAACTGAAGGGCCTAATCGACCTGCCCATCATTACGGCAGGAGGCTTTACCTGCATCGACGAACTTCCGAGCTGCTGGACCGAGACTTTCAAGGCTGGTGACGTCACTGTTCGTGCCGTCTGGAAGGACCTGGCGACGCCCTTTCACGTGGAGCGTTTGGCCCAAGGCGGTGAACCGGACGCCATGGACGTTTTTTCAGTCCTCATGTCGGCGTCGGACGCGTCGCTATCGATTAACGGTCAGCAGATTCCCGGGGTCGTGTTTTCTCGCCAGGTAGGTTCCCAGCCAATCACCAGCGCCTTTCTCGCCTTCGCCGAGTCCTGGATTGAGGTGCCGAGCACCTAACGCGCGGCCACGCTCCTATCCGTCGGCCTAGTTGGCCAGCACCTCCAAGCGCCGCTTCCGAACCACCTCGCGCCCTCCCAGGTAGACCGAGACCGTGCGCACGATATTGCATATGTTCTCGGCCGCGTCGCCGTCCACCACCAGCAGGTCCGCTTGTCGCCCGGGAACCAACTCTCCGGTCAGGCCCCCCAGACCAATGGCCTGTGCTGCCGCGCCCGTTACCAGGTGCACCGCATCAACTGGTGTGGTGTCCAGCGCCACCACGGCGCTGATGACTGAGAGCGGAAACTCGTGAAACGGCGTGTCGATCACCCCGGCGTCAGTCGACACCACATGCGGCACGCCGCGCTCGCGCATGTAGCGAAAATTCGCGCCCGCCGCGCGGATGCGCTCTCGTTCGTCCGCGGGCAACGCGTCCAGGTGCGCCAGGTCGCGGAACGGCGTGCGGTTCATGGCGGCCAGCGTCATGTGGACTGACTGGTGCGAGGCATCGATGCGATCCACAGCCTCTCCGTCAACAGCGGATTGCCCTCGAACCCCTTCGGGCGTGAGCCATGAGCAATGCTCCAACGTGTCAACGCCTGCGTCGATCGCGTCCCGGCAGCCGTCGGCTCCCAGCACGTGCGCGGCCACGTGGCGCTGCAGGCGGTGGGAGTCGGTCACCAGCGCGCGCAGCGTTTCCAGGTCGTACTGCGAGTGCCCGGCCTGCGATCCCGGAGTCATCATTCCGCCGGTCGCCATGACCTTGATAAAGTCCGCCCCGGCTTCGACCATTCGGCGTAGCGCCCGAATCACGTCCTCCGTAGAGTCGGCCCGCAGCCCGCACCAGTTCAGGTGGCCGCCGGTTGTGGTGATCGGCGCTCCGCACACCAGCAGGCGCGGGCCCAGCGCCAGCCCGCTGCGAAATGCCTCGCGTACCATCATGTTGAGCGTGAGATACCCGCCCGTGTCCCGCATCGTGGTCACGCCGGTCGCCAGCGCGCGCTGACCGTTGGCGATGGCGGTCATCACGCGTTCCTCGTTCGACGCCGACTTGTGCACCGCCAGTGTGCGCTCGTGGCTCTCGTAGGCGCCGAACTGCAGGTGACAGTGACAGTCGATCAGCCCCGGCATGATTGTGGCGTCGCCGTAGTCGACCATGTCCGCATCGTCGGCGTACGCGCCCGCGGATCCCACATGGACGATTACGCCATCTCGAACGATGACTTCGGGGTCGTAAATCGGGTCGGCGCCCGTTCCGTCGATCAGCGTGGCGGCGCGTAGAACCAGATCGGCCATGGACGGTCAGCCCTTCTCGCGAACGGCGCAGTCTATCGGCCCAATCCTGCCGTGCAGCGGCGCCCCGCGCTCAGCCTCGCCCGATGAAGGGCTGACCCACCGGCAGCACCGTGGCTTCCAGCATGTTCACGTGGTCCGGCATCGCCGCCATGGTCACAGCGGCGGTGGCCAGTTCGTCCACCGTCATCATAGGTTCCTCGTCCTCGCGACGCTGTGTGCCGGTTCTTTGCTCCACCCACGTGTTGCCGGGGTTCAGGCAACTGCACGAAACGCCGTGCTCGCGGCCTTCCAGCGCGATGACTTGGGTCAGACCCCAGAGCCCGAACTTCGTCGCGCTGTACGAGGCCGACCCCGGCCGCACCCGCTGCGACGAAATGCTGGCCACGTTGATGATGCGGCCTCGGCCAGCCGCTGCCATCACCCGCAGCGCGGCGCGCGCGCACAGAAACGGCCCGGTCAGATTGACGTCGACCGTGCGCTGCCAGGCTTCCAGCGTCATGTCCACCAGCGGGGCGTGCTCGGCGATGCCCGCGTTGTTGACCAGCACATCCAGTTGGCCGAACCGTGAGAGGGTTCCGTCAATCAGGCCGTCAACGGCGTCTTCATTGGTAACGTCTGTCGGAATGGCCGCGACCTCAGCGCCCAGGGCACGAAACTCGTCGGCGGCTTCTTCCAACAGCGTTGCGTCCCGGGCCGCCAGCGCCAGGCTGGCGCCCGCGCGCGCAAATCCACGCGCAATCCCGCGGCCGATGCCACGATTCGAGCCGGTCACGATTGCGATCTTGCCGTCCAATACCCCCATCGGTCCCTCCGCGGCCCCCGTCGATCCACGCACATTATCCGGAGCCTCGACCAGTTCATGCGCCAGCGATCCGCACACCGCTCGGTAAGCTCAACTGGGCTGGTAGCTCAGTTGGCAGAGCAGCGGACTTTTAATCCGAAGGTCGTGGGTTCGAGACCCACCCGGCCCACCAGTCGTGAGGCCCGGAGTCGAATCTCCTGATTGTCAGGCTGCGACGGTGTTACACATTCCTGATGCCGTGCCCGACTGCAGCCCTTACGCTGGATCTCAGATCTGTCTAGGGCGGATGCCCGAGTCGCCATGCCTTTCATAGAAGCGGTCCAACTCACCAAACACTTCGAGCGCCGGCGGCCGCCGCGCAGGCCCTGGGATTTGCTGCGTCGGCGTCCGGCGGAAGAGGCGGAGGATCTCATCGTCGCTGTCGACGACGTGTCGCTCTCCGTCGAAGCCGGCGAGGTTTACGGCCTGTTGGGCCCCAACGGCGCGGGCAAGACGACCATGGCTCGCATGCTCTCGACGCTGCTCGAACCAACCTCCGGGAGCGCCCGCATCTGCGGCCACGACACGGTTCGCGACGGCACCGAGGTGCGCACGCGCATCGGGGTGATGTTTGCCGGCGAGCGCGGCGTCTTTTGGCGGCTCACCGGCCGCGAGAACCTGCAGATGTTCGGACGTCTCGTGTTCATGGACGGCCGATCGATTCGCCGACGCACGGATGAACTCATGGAACGCCTCGGGCTCGCCGATCGCACGGACGAGCTGGTCGAGTCGTACAGCACCGGCATGAAGCAGCGGCTCAATCTCGCTCGCACCCTGATGCACGACCCGCCGGTGCTGCTCCTTGACGAGCCAACGGCCGCGCTCGACCCTGCCGCCGCCCGCGCGACGCGCGGATTCGTCAACGAACTTCGTCGGGAGGGCAAAGCGATCCTCCTGACGACCCACAACATGCACGAAGCCGATGAGGTCTGCGACAGGGTCGGGATCATCGACAAAGGCCGCCTCATTGCGGAAGATCGACCCGCGGACCTCATCAGCCGCGCCGGCGTGGAGCCGCGCCTGGAATTGATGCTGCGTGGCAATACGTCCGCGGCGCGCACCACGATTGGCGAGGCCGCCCTTTGGTGGGGCGAGGTCGAGAGTGACGGGGCCGTTCAGGTCGCGGTGCGAGCGCCCGACGGCTGGCGATCGGCCGAGGACATTACGGAACGTGCGACGGCGGCGGGTGCGGAGATCGTCCAGTCGCGCTTGCGCGAAGCCACTTTGGAAGATGCCTACATCGAGCTGACAGGCAGCCGCCTTGGGGGACCGTTTGCCCCGGTCTAGGTTGGGCGTGAGTTTCGTGTGGGCGAACGCGGCCGCAATGCTGCAACTGACCAGCTTGAGCTGGCGGATGAAGCAGCGCGAGCCATTCTTCCTGGTCAGCAGCGCCTGGCTGGCGACCTTTGCCGTGCTTCCCATGGCGCTCGCAGCGGTTGCGCTGGTTGGGCCCGGTGCCAGGCACATTGAGACCTTCGTTGATCTTGCCGGTACCGACAACTACATGGCCTACGTCGCGATCGGGGCGACGGCCATGATCTGGTCGACGCAGACCGGAGCGAACGTCGGATTCGTCCTCGAGGCTCAGCGCCTTTCAGGCACGCTGGGCTCGATCTGGTTGACTCCGACCAGCTTGCTGGCTCGGGTTGCAGGCTTGGGTACCTCTGGAATGTTGGTTGGCATGGCACGGACCTTAATCGCCTTCGCCGTTGCCTGGGCCATTCTCAGGTTCCCGGTCAGCCTTGATCCATTGCCGTTGATCGCCGTCCTTGCCGCGTCGACCTTCGCCGTCGGGTCATTCGGTCTCATCTGGGCCGCGGTCGTTCTGCGGGCGCGCGCTGGCATGACGCTGGTGCAGGCAATCCTGATGGGCATGGGAATCCTGGCAGGTCCGGCCTATCCGACAACCGTGCTTCCTGACTGGGCCCAGGTAGTCGGCAACCTGCTTCCTCCGACCTGGCTGATCCGCGGGCTCCGGGCAACGCTTGTCTTCAACGACCCCACGGCCGCGTGGGCGTCGGTCGCGGCGTTACTCGGTCTTGGGCTCGTCTTCGGAGTCTGCGGGATGTGGCTGTTCAGACGATTCGACCGCGACGCTCGCCAGCGAGGGCATCTTGAGGCCCTCTGAGGTTCAGCGCGCTGGTTGCGTAGCCGCCGTAGTGCTGGCCGCGTTCGCCCAGGTGTGGCGCGAACACAATCGCTTTCGCATCGTATGGGCTGCTCGCATGGTCACAGCATTCCTGTTCCTCGCGCCCATTCTGCTGATGAGTCGGGCCTACGGTTCCGAGGGGTTCGCGGCCAGCGGCGGTGGCCGCGACTTCGTCGCCTTCGCCGCCGTTGGTCTCGTGGTCATCAATGCGGCCATCCGGCCCATGGGGGCCACTATCCACTATCTCGCAAATTCAAATCGCGTCGGGATCCTGCCCGCCCTCTGGACGACGCCCGCCCCACGGTGGGCCATGTGTCTCGGAGCGTCCCTCGCGACGCTGGTGGATGCGGTGGTCGAAGGCGCCATCATCATCGCTTTAGCGTTCCTGTTCTTTGGTCCGTCGACGCAGTCGGTCTCCGTGTTGGCTGTCGTTCCACTGCTATTCGGGCTGGCGACGTTCTGGGGGCTTGGTCTTGTGTTCGGCAGTGTGTTCCTGGCCACGCGCTCGTGGGCCGCCGACGCAATAGTGAGCGGCCTCCTCCTGGCGTTGGCCGGTACGGTCTTTCCAATCACCATCCTGCCGTGGTCCGTCCGCTGGCTGAGCTACGTGTTTCCGCACACCTATGTGCTCGACGCCCTGCGCCACCTGGTGCTGGGTACGCCGACGATCGCGCCGCTCGCTGTGGACCTTGCCGTCGCCGGGTGCAGCGCGATGCTTGCGGTGCTGGGCGGCATCGTCATGTTTAGGCGCGCCGACCGCGCAGCCGCTCGTCGCGGCGTCATTGGGCTCTACACCTGATATTTGGCGACAGGCAGATGCCCGCAGCTTGAAGGGTCCTGGCGAATTCGGTAGCCGCGCTTGCACGCTGATAGCCTCACACGTTGGTCGTTACGGTCATGTGCGTACGATGCCCAGGGTTCCAAGCGCTACGTGTCGTGTCGTGAAAAGTGATTCTTCGGGCTGTATATTGCCGTCAGTCTCCTCTCCAAACCGGGCGGACGAGGGTCAACGTGGACACAGCGTCTTCCGGACGTGCCGCTCAGGCGGATTGGCATCCGTCGAAATCCGTCGCGCGACACCGAACGGCCAGCAAGTTTTTCGTCACCGGTCGTTGCATGGAGGGAGTTAAGCCTTGACTGGATATCTGGCCCGCATAAGCGCCCGGCGGCCGCTCGTCACGCTGGCAGTCTGGCTTGTGGTCGCCGTTGTTGCGGGCGGTCTGAGTCAGGCGTTCCTCGACAGCGCCACGACTACTGAACTGAAACTGGGATCCGGTGCGCGATCGCAGCAGGCGGCGGAACTTCTGGAAGACAGGCTCCGAGGCCCTGAACCCATAACGGAAATCGTAATCGTCCAGTCCGAGAGTCTGACCGTCGACGATCCCGCGTTCAAGGCCAAAGTCGAGATGGTATTTGGACAGATCATTGCCCTCGGGCCCGACGCGGTCACGGCCGGCCTGAACTACTACCTGACCGGCGACGAGCGGCAGGTATCGCCGGATCGCCGGACCACGCTCATGCCGTTCCGGCTTGCCGGCGACCTCAACGAGGCCGAGGGGCACGCCGAGCACATTCTGGAGATCGTCGAAGCAGCCGACGGGTCGGACGGGTTCCGCGTGCTGACGAGCGGCCGAGCCAGCATTTCCGTTGAGCAGAACGAGCTTGCGTTGCATGACCTGGAGCAAGGCGAACGCTTCGGCATTCCTGTGGCCCTGCTCATCCTCGTAGCGCTGTTTGGATCGCTGGTCGCCGCACTTGCGCCTATTGGCCTCGCCATCATCGCCATCGTCATTGCCCTCGGCCTGGTTGCCGTGATTGGCCAGGCGTTTCAGCTGGTGTTCTTCGTCACGCTGATGGTCACGATGATCGGCCTGGCCGTCGGCATTGACTATTCGCTGCTCATCATTTCCCGTTTCCGGGAGGAAATGGACCGCGGCCTGGACAGGCTCGAGGCGGCCGAACGCGCCGGCTCGACGGCCGGCCGTACCGTCCTCTTCAGCGGCGTCACCGTCATCATTGCCATCTGCGGAATGCTGATCGTCCCGTTCCTCTTCTTCCAGTCCCTGGCCATCGGCGCCATCCTGGTCGTGGCCGTTGCCCTGGCGGCCACGCTCACGCTCCTCCCAGCTGTGCTGGCCCTGCTTGGGCCCAGGGTGAACCTGTTGCCCGTGCCCTTGCTCGGCCGCTTCAAGGTGACCAGCCCCGACCATTCAAAGGCGGGGTTCTGGGAGTTCATCACCGAGAAAGTCATGGGCTTCCCGATCATCAGCATCCTCGCCATCGCGGTGCCCATGATCGTGTTGACGGTCTTCTACTTCGACATCAAAACCGGCCTGAGCGGTGTCGATGCTTTCCCGGAGGGCACGCAGAGTCGCGAGGCCTTTTATGTCCTCGAAGAGAACTTCTCGTTCGGCATCGTCAATCCGGTCGAAGTCGTCATCGACGGCAACGTCAACAGCCCCGAGGTCCGGGGCGCGGTTCAGCGCCTGCAGGCCACGCTCAGCAATGACCCCAGGTTCCCTATTCCTCCGGTTCCAACCGTCAACGATACGGGTGACCTGGCGCTCTTGACGCTGGTAATCCACGGGGAGTCGAGCAGCCAGGCTGCGGTTGATGCCGTCACGGCTCTACGCGATGAGTACATCCCGGCGGCGTTTGAAGGCGTCTCCGCGAATGTCTTGGTCGGCGGCGTAACGGCGATCACGGCGGACGTATTCGAAATCGTTGAGATCTACACGCCCTTCGTTTTCCTGTTCGTCCTCGGATTCAGCTTCATCGTGCTGATGCTGGTCTTCCGCTCGATCGTCATCCCGATCAAGGCCGTCATCATGAACCTGCTTTCGGTCGGCGCCTCCTACGGCTTGCTGGTCCTGGTCTTCCAGAAAGGCGTGGCGACGGAACTGCTGGGTTTCCGCCACGCGGAAGTCGTGGATGCCTGGATCCCGCTGTTCCTGTTTTCCATCCTGTTCGGGCTTTCAATGGACTACCACGTGTTCCTGCTCAGCCGAATCCGCGAACGCTACGACCACACTGGGGACAACGCCGAGGCCGTGGCGTACGGGCTGCGCTCGACCGCCGGGATCATTACCGGGGCGGCCCTGATCATGGTCGCCGTGTTCGGCGGCTTTGCGCTGGGCGAAACCATCATCAACCAACAGGTCGGCTTCGGCTTGGCCGTCGCGGTATTTCTCGACGCAACCCTCGTCCGATCCGTATTGGTTCCGGCTAGCATGGAGGTACTGGGCAAGCGCAACTGGTACTTGCCATCTTTCCTGCGCTGGCTACCCGACGTGAGGGTTGAACCCGCCGAGGACGAATAAGTCCGCGAAATGGATCCTGGGACATCGCGAGCTGCTGGGGCGGATCTACCAACCTGCTATCGCAATGGCTACGACAGGGCGCGTGCGCTAGATCCGGACGTAGCCACCAGGTACGTCGCCCACACGCGCATCGGTGACCCGATGGCCGACGCGATGATGGCGGCCCTGGAAGAACTCGGCCCGCGAGAATCGTGGCGGATTGTCCAGACCGCCATGGACAACCTGGATGACGACAGTGCGCTGAACGATGCGCCGCGCGAAGTCCGTGACTTCTTCGAGGAATTGAAATCCCCGCCCGACTGGGTCGACGAAGCGTCTTTCATCCCCGGAATGCGCATGTTTCATCGAAATTCCAGGATCATTCTGGGGGCGTTTGTTGGAGGGACGCTGGTCGAGGGATTCGCGACCAATATCAGCAAGTCGTTCTTTACGACCGGCCGGCTGCGTGAGCAGGGCGTCAGGCGCCTCAAGCAGAACAACCGCCACATGCTTGAGATGTTCGTCCCGGGCGGGATGGATCGGGGCGGCGATGGGTGGAAGCTGTCCGTTCGAGTTCGCATGGTTCACGCTCAGGTACGGCGCCTGCTGACGAACTCGGGCGACTGGGACTTCGATGAACTGGGCGAACCCGTCAGCGCCGCGCATCTTGGCTTTGCAATTACGGCCTTTTCCGCTCGACTCCTAAAACACATGAAGAGCCTGGGCGCCGTTTATGACGAAGAAGAGCGCGCCAGCTTCATGCAGATCTGGCGCTACAGCGGCTACTTGATGGGGATTCCCGAGACAATCTTGTACCGAGACGAAGCCGAAGCGCTGCGAGTCTTCGAGATTGGTGGGATCTGTGAGCCCGAGCCGGACTTCGAGTGCATCGCGATGGCGAATTCACTGATCAACTCAGCCCCACTGCTTATCGGCCTGACTGATCCCGATGAGCGCCGCCACCTTGCCAAGTACGTATACCGGGTATCCCGCGCGCTCATCGGCAAAGACCTCGCGAACAAGCTGAAATATCCGCGCAGCCCAACGATCGGGGTGCTGCCCTGGTTTCGGATGCAGGGCCGTATTGAGCGCACGATGGGCCGACTTTTTCAAAAGTACATGCGACAGACCAACTACACGAACCTCACGTCATTGCTTGAAGTTTCCGTATTCGACGAGGCGGGCATTAGCTACAAGATGCCCGACCATGTGTACGCTGAAGAATCCACCCAGTGGTAGGGCGGTCTAGTATCCGTTTGACCTGAGACTCACCGCCGTCGCCCGAGGGTGAACCGAGTGCGCATGGGCTGCCGAGCCGACGCGCGACCGAGCACATCCTGAACGTCAAACCGGCCGATTACGCCGGGGATTCTGGGTCCTTCGGTCAGGCTGGTGGGGAGACCGTCGCGTTGCCCTCGCCGCCGGAAGCCCGCCGGTCCATGCGCGGGCGTCCGCGCGTGCCCGCAAGCTCGGCGAGTTGCGTCGATTCCTCCCAGGTGACATCCATATAGCCGGCCTGCCGATAGAAGTCGCGTGCGGCGCGGTTCTCCGCCAGCACGTACAGGCTGCAGGTGGACGCTTGGCGATCGGCGTGCACATGCACATGGGTCAGCAAGGCCTTAGCCACGCCGTTGCCCCGGTGATCTGCAGACACGGCAAGGTATGGAATGAACCAGTGGTCCGCGGGTACCGCGGGGCTCGCTCGGATTAGCGCGCGGAGCCTCGGGAGAAGCTTGACGACGCGCAATGGTCCGAACACCCGCACGTAGGACCACAGCGTCGCCCGATAGCGGCGGGCCAACTCGGGCCACGGTGCCTGCGAAACGAGCCCGACTACCTGACCGTCATGTTCGGCTACTGTCACCAGGTCGAAGCTCCACAGCGTCCCGGCGCGCGCAAATAGCCGCTCCAGGTAGCGAGTGGCCCCGCCCTCGACCCCTAGGCCAAACACGGCGTCTGCCAGTTTGGGTGTCAGGGCTTCGCGCAGCAGGCGACCGGCAGTTTCCCTGTCTTCGGGCCTGGCGCGGCGGAGTCTCAAGCTTGACCGAGGTGGTCGTTGAGGCCGGACGTCCGTGAGGATGGGATCGGTCACGGCTTCCGCCGTCGCATTCGCCAGCATGGCCCCGCTCATTCTCCGGGCGGCCTCCCAACACGTGCCGGATAAAATCTATTTTGCGGAGACTAGAGGGCTTCTGTCGAGCGGGTCTGGAGCCCGTGTGCAAATCCTATGCACGCCCCACATGAGTTGATGGCGAACGGCCGCCGGCGCTAACCAAGTGGCGCCCTCACCAGCCCAGCGCGTGACCGATGATTCCCTTCGGAGAAACCGCCCCCGCGATCACGCCGCCAGGCCCGCCGTACCGAATCCCCATCGGCTTGCCGTTGACCCAGTCGCCAGTGACCTCAACCTCGTGCCCCCGCCGTTCGAGCTCCACCAGAACGTCGCCGGGTATCCGGCCCTCGGCCACCAGGCGCCCCGGATAGGCCTCGCGCGGGTAGAACGACGACGGGAAGTGCACCGAGTGCACCGTCGGCGCGTCCAGCGCTTCCTGAAGGTTCATGCCGAAGTGCACGTGGTTCAGGAAAAATTGCAGCGTCCACTGGTCCTGCCCGTCGCCGCCCGGCGTTCCGAACACCATCTCCGGCTCACCGTCGCGCGTCACCAGCGACGGCGTTAGCGTCGCCCGCGGCCGCTTGCGCGGCGCCAGCGCGTTAGGCCGGGCCGGATTCAGATAGAACATCTGCCCGCGCGTGCCCAGCGGAAAGCCCAGGCCGCGAATCACCGGCGACGTTCCCAGCCAGCCGCCGCTGGGCGTGGCCGCCACCATGTTGCCCTCGTGGTCCACGGCGTCCAGGTGGGTCGTGTCGCCGACATGCGCGTGCCCCAGGCCCAGGTCCCGCACCTCACGCGCCGCTACGTGCAGCGCGCGGCGGTTGTCCTCGGCCACGTCTCCCGTGGCGTAGCTCGGGAAGCCGCCGCCCACGTCCCCCGGCCGCATCTCCAGCGACCCTGTCTCGCCGATCAGCGCCCGCCGCTCGTCGGCGTAGGCCTTGGATAGCAGGCGGTCGAACGGTATGTCGTCAAACTTCGGGTCCCCGTAATGCGCCTCGCGGTCCGCGAAAGCCAGCTTGGCGCACTCGGTCAGCGTATGCAGGTAGTCCGCTGAGTTGTGCCCCATCGCCGCCAGGTCGAAACCCTCCAACAGCGTCAACTGCTGCAGGAACACCGGGCCCTGCGTCCAGCTGGAGCACTTGTGGACGTCCAGGCCGTGGTAGTTCACGGACACCGGCTCGTTGAACTCCGCTTCCCAGTCCGCAAAGTCTTCAAAGCTCAGCAACCCGGCGTGCGCGGATCCGCTGGCGTCTTCAACGGGCGTGCGGATGAAGTCCAGGATTCGCTCGGCGATCTCTCCCTTGTAGAAGGCGTCCCGCGCGGCCTCGATCCCCGCTATACGGCCGCGTCCTGCCGCCGCTTTCTCCGCTCGGCACAGGACGCGCAGCGTCGCCGCCCACTCGGGATTCCGATGCAACTCGCCAACTTCGGGTGCCTTGCCTCCCGGCAGGTACACCTCGCCGGTGCTGGGATACAGCTCCGTGAACTTTTCCACGTTGCTGGCCAGGCTGTTGTACAGGCTGTCGTAGACCGCATACCCGTTCTCGGCCAGGTCGATGGCCGGCTGCAGCACTTCGCCGAAGCTCAGGGTCCCAAACCGCGCCAGCGTCGCCGCCCAGGTGCCCACCACCGCGGGCACGCAGGCCGGCAGGTAGCCGTCGCCCGGGACCAGGTCGATCCCGTGCTCCCTGCACCAGTCGATCGTGAACGCCTGCGCCGACCAGCCCATGCCGCTCAGCTCGTACGCCTTGCGCTCCGTCGCCGAGTAAATCAGCGTCGGCACCTCGCCGGCCAGCCCGTTGCTCTGCGGCTCCAGCAGGTTCAGGCAGAAGCACATCGCCGCCGCCGCGTCGATGGCATTACCGCCCTGCTCCATCATCCGGAACCCGGCCGCCGTCGCCAGGTAATGCCCCGAGGTCACCACCCCTCGCCGTCCCATCACCACCGGCCGCGTCGTAAACCCCGTCCGCATCCCCACGCTGCGATCGCCCAAAAACGTCGTAATCGTCATCGCTAATCGCTCCCGTACCGGCCGGCGAGGTCGGCCCGCAGCTTAGCCCCAAGCGGTATCCCATGCTCTTGGTGCCCGCGGGGTAGGCATGACTCGAGTCGGCGCCACGTTGGCCATCTGCTGCCCGAGTCATAGTGTTGTAACGCAAACGGTTACAATTGCCGCATGGTCCATGTACGGGAGTTGGTCTGGGACGCATGGAATGTAGGGCATATAGCGCGCCACGAGGTCACGCCTGACGAAGTCGAAGAAGTGTGTCGGATGGATGTCCACACGAGCCGCACGTACAAAGGCCGAATTCGTGTGATTGGTCAGGCTAAGACCGGGCGGATGCTCACAGTGATCTTGGCGCCTGTTCGGCCCGAGGTCTACTACCCGGTGACGGCACGACCGGCCAGCCGACGTGAGCGGGAGATGTACCGGAGTTTGGAGAGAGGAGTGACGGAATGAGTGAGACGAAGAAGCAGTCTCGGATTCCGACGTTCAACAGCCGCGAGGAAGAGGCCGAGTTTTGGGACACGCACGACACGGCCGACTTCGAGGACGAGTTCGAGCCCACCGAGGTGCGCTTCGCCAAGAACCTCTCCCAGGGCATCACGGTGCGCTTTACGGCTGAGACCCTCGAGACCCTGCGGGCGACGGCCCAACGAAAAGGCATCGGCCCAACGACGTTGGCTCGTATGTGGATCCTCGAGCGCCTCGAAGCGATCGACCAGGGGACCGCTGCGCCATAGCTCTGGAATTCGCCGGCGACCTGTTCGACTCGAAGCCCTCCGCCGAACGCTACGCCCGCGCTCGCCCCTACCACCACGGCCTCGTCATCCAGCGAATCGCGGCCCAACTGGATATCCGCGACCGTCTAGATCGCGTACTCGATGTCGCCTGCGGAACCGGGCTGTCCTGCGTCGCCCTCAAGCGGATCGCGACTCGCATCGTCGGCGCCGACATCTCCGCCGCCATGCTCGCTCAGGCCGATCACGACGCTCGCATTGAATACCTGCGCTGCCCGGCCGAGGTCCTACCCCTGGCCGACCAATCGTTCGACCTCCTCACCGTCTCGTCCGGCCTGCATTGGTTCGAGCGCAACGCCTTTCTGGCGGAGGCCTGCCGCCTGCTCGCGCCCCGCGGCTGGCTCGTCATCTACGACAACTTCTTCTCCGCCAATCTTCAGGGCGAACCCGGATTCAAACCCTGGTTCGCCTCCACCTACCTTCAGCGCTTCCCAACGCCCCCTCGCGACAACCAACCTCTCGACAATCGGTCGGCTAAGCAAGCCGGCTTTCAATTGCTCGCGCGGGACGAGTACACCAATGTCGTCGTCTTCGATCGCACCGATCTGGTCGACTATCTGCTTACCCAAACCAACGTCGTCGCGGCCGTGGAGCACGGGGAGTGGACCCTCGACGACGCCAGGGACGACCTGACCGCCGAAGTCAGTCCGTTCTTCACCTCATCGGAACAGCAGGCCTTCAACTTCGGCGGCCCCATCACCTACCTGCGCAAGATCGGCTAGCCCGAAACCACGCTCCGCGCCATCTCCTTCAGCGTCGGCCGCTTGCCGTACATCAGCAGGTACGCCCGGAACAGCCGCATCGCCAGCCACAGCGCGCCCGACGCACTGGCCGCCAGCACCAGCAGCGCCGCCACGGTTTCCAGCGGCCCCATCGCGTCGATAGCAAGACGAATGAAACCCGTGACTGGCGCCGTGACCGGGATGTACGTCAACACCCGAGCCACGGTGCCCTCGGGCTCTGTGAACAGGATGAAGTTCAGCCAGATCGGAATGAAGGCCGGAACGATAACGATGGCCGAAATCTGGTTCGCCTCGCGCAGCGAGGTCGTTATCGCTCCCACCGCCGCCATCAACGATGCGAACAGCGCATAGCCGAACAGGAAGTACCCGGCCGCAATCGCAATGTCGCCAACGCCCGGCATGGTCAGAAAGTCGGCCGGAATGTCCACGATCAAGCCGACGACCAGCACGCCCACGCCGACAGACGCCAGCCAGGCCGCCATCTGCAGCAGGCCCGCGGCGCCCAGGCCAAGGAACTTGCCCAGCAGCAGCGCGTCCGGCTTGACCGACGACAGCAGCACCTCCATCACCCGGTTTTCCTTCTCCTCCACCAGCGCATTAAGGACATAGCCCGAACTGAAGAAGACGGAAAACAAGAGCGAAATGCCGGCAACGGCAAAGAACGCTGCCCGGCCAATGTCGAACCCCGCCGACTCGTCCTCCGCTCCGTCGGGCCGGACTTCCTCCACCACGAGTGTGTAGGGAATCTGGAGCCGCTCGGCCAATCCGGCCGGGACTTCGTCTGCGAACAGGTTCGAAAGCACGAACCCGCGCAGCGTCCCGCTATACGAGGGACCGTCCGGTCCAAAGACGCCTCCGTCGTCGGCGATCCGAACCCGCACGACCGTTCCCGTTTCGGCATAGTCGGGCGGGAACACGAAGAGCGCGTCGATCTGCTCGTCCATGAGCGCCGCTATTCCGGCGTCGCGATCCGACACAGGTACGAACACCGCACCCGGCTGTTCCTGGTGTGCGCCAAACAGCGCCGGGCCGTCCGTAAGATCTACGTAGCCCAGTCTTGTCGTCTCAGCGCTGGACTCGGCGCTGGATGCGGTCTCGGCTTCGGCGTCCTCCCGCGTCACCAGCGTGAAAATCGCAAAGCCCGCCACCGCCAGCGCCACCAGCACCGGCATGGCCGCCGTCAAGATGATGTACGAGGGACGGGTAACGGCCGTTCGGAACTCGTGCCTGGTCACAATGCGAACGCTACCCACCGGAGCGCGTCCCTTCATCCGGCGTCCCGTTCCCGTTGGCGCTCCCACCAGCGCTGCCCACGATTTGCAGAAAGATCTCTTCCAACGTCGGCGCCTCGCGCTCAAAGCGTTCGATCTCCACCCCCGCGTCCAGCAACGCTCGCAACACACCGTCGGCCGAACCGTCGTCGTTCAGGCTGATTCGCCAGCCATCGCCGTGTGACTCAACCTTCGCCACGCCCGGCAAGCTCAGCGCGAACGGCAGGTCCGACGCGCATTCCACCAGTAGCCGGTCGCTCGCGTGCTGCCGCCGAATCTCTCGTACGCCCCCGTTCAGCACGATCTCGCCGCGGTTGATCATCACCACCCGGTCGCAGAGTTCCTCCACGTCCGTCATCTGATGCGTCGAGAACAGCACGGCCACCCCGCCGTCTCGCAATTCGGCCACCGTGTTCTTCATCAGCCGCACGTTGACCGGATCCAGGCCCGAGAACGGCTCGTCCAGCACCAGGAAGTCCGGCTTGTGCTGAATCGTCGCCGCAAACTGCAGCAACTGCCGCAGCCCACGGCTCAGTTCGCCAACTTTCTTAGGTCGGTGTTCCGTCAGACCCAGACGCTCCAGCGCCGCATCCGCGAGCCCGGTCGCTTCATTCGTCGGCACTCCCTTCAACTCCGCCATGTACTTCAGGATCGGCGGGATGCGCAGGCCCGGATACAGCCCGCGCTCTTCCGGCAGATAGCCGATACGCCGCCGTGCCGCGTCGTCGATCGGCGCGCCGAAGACCTCCACCGTGCCTTGGTCCGGCGCAAAGATGTCCAGCATCATCCGGATCGTGGTGCTCTTGCCCGCGCCGTTGGGCCCCACAAAACCCACCACCTCGCCCTGCGCGATCTCCAGCGAAACGTCCCGCACCACGTCCAGCGCCCCAAAACGCTTCCACAGCCCGCTGGCCCGCACCGGCGCGCCGCTGGTCGTCAGAGTCGCCATGACGCGGAGGCTCGCCCGTCCGTGAAAAACCCGCCACAAGCGCACCGCCTCGCCGCCGACTAGGATGGGCGCACAACTGGTTCACGCGGAAGGGCAGGCCGATGCCCGTAGGAAGTGGATCGCATCGTTACGAGCGCGTGCAGGGGTGGCCGCAGCTGCCGGCAGACATCTACCTTGGCTGGATTGGCAGCGTGGGCGTGGACAGCAAGGGCCGCGTCTACTGCTTCTGCCGCGGTACCCACCCCATGGTCGTCTTCGACGCCGACGGCCGCGTGGTCGATACCTGGGGCGACGAACTCCTCAACCACGCCCACGGCGTCTATGTGGACGCCGACGAGCACCTCTGGCTCACCGACCGCTACGCCCACGTCGTCTGGGTCACCACCATCGAAGGTCAGGTCGTCCGCCGCATCGGGTATCCCAACTTCACCAGCGCCGACGGCGGCCTCTTCAACCACCCCACTAACACCCATCTCGGCGCCGATGGGTCCATCTACGTGTCAGACGGCTACGGCGACACTCGCTGCCACCGCTTCGCGCCCAGCGGTCAATTGCTCAACAGCTGGGGCGAGCCGGGCACCGGTCCCGGCCAGTTCGACCTGCCGCATGGCATCTGGGCCCTCAGCGATGACCGCATCCTGGTCGCTGACCGCGAAAACCACCGCATCCAGATCTTCGATCCCGACGGTGTCTACATGGACCAATGGACCGGCTATCGCCAGCCTTCCGACTTCTTCGTGGACGAAGACGCCGGCGTCATCTACTTGGCCGAAGTCGGCGGTCGAGTCTCGATTCTCGACCTGACTGGCCGGATCATCACCTCCTGGGAAGACCCCGGCGACGGCGGCGCAACCTTCAGCGCCCCCCACGGCATCTGGGTCGACCCCGAAGGCGCCATCTACATGGGCGAAGTCCAGCGCGACGACGCTCTGTACAAGTTCCAGCCCATCGGCTGACACCGACCAGACTACGGCTGAGGAGTCTGGGGCGATGGCGGCGCTAGCTGGCTGACTGTTCGGCCCGTAACTCCGCCAGCACCGCGTCGGTCATCCCTTCCAGGTCGAACCTGGGCGCCCAGCCCCAGTCGGTGCGGGCGCTGGTGTCGTCCATGCTGGAGGCCCAACTGTCCACGACGCCCGCGGCCACGGGATCCGGGTCGAATGTTAGCTCTACGTTCGGCATTCGCCTCTTCACCGCGTCGGCCATTTCCTGGACCGTCGGGTTTGAGCCCATCACCTGGTAGACGCGGCGACTGAGACTGCCCGCGGGCGCGTCGTGCAGTTGCAGCATGGCCCCCACCACGTCGTCCACCCAGACCAGCGGGATGCGGCTCTGGGGATAGACCTTAAAGGTGTAGCCGCCCTCGCGCACGGCCCCGATGTAGAGCTCGCACACGAACGCACTGGCCGCGCCCGCCGCCGGTGCCGTGGGCGCCACCATGGCCGACAGCCGCACACACCGAAAATCCACGCCAAACCGCTGGTAGAAGTACACCCCGAGTCGCTCGCCCAGCACCTTCGTCACGCCGTACAGGCCCGCCGGCCATTGCGGGCTGTCATCGCTCACCGTGTCGCCCACGCCCAACCCGAACGTGGCCACGGAACTGGGAAACATCACCCGCCCCACGCCATGAATCCGTGCCGCCTCCAGCACGTTGCGAATGCCGTCCAGGTTCACCCGCCAGGCCAGCTCCGAGTCCGTTTCCGAGCTTCCCGATAGCAGCGAGGCCAGGTGGTAAACGGCGTCGGGCCGTGTTTCCGCGACGATGCCGTCAATGAACCCTGGAGCCTGGGTCTCACCCACCCGCACGTCCGCGCGCTCGAACGCCGCCGACGGCGCCACCGGATCGGCCCTTACGTCCACCACCGTCACCCGGTCGCCCCGCTCGATCAGCGCCGCCGCAAGCCGCGACCCAATGCTCCCGGTGCCCCCGGTAATCAGCGCGTGCATGCGTCAACCCTCACGGATGTATGTGGGCTCTTCGAACACACCGATCATTCTGCCCCGCAGGGCGGCCGCCCGCCGACACGCGTCCAACCGCCGGGGCAAGTCCTGGCTAGCCTCAGCCCAGCCCAATCCGATCGGCGCTCAAGCGCTCCAGCGTCCCCGGCGTCGCGTCGTGCGCGGCCAGCCACTCAAGCATCGCGGCATGTATTCGCCGCGCCTCCTCCCGGTGGCTATCGATCAGATTCACCGACTCACGGGGATCGTCGGCTAGCCGATATAGCTCGTGCCCGCCGTCACCGTCGCCTTCATCCACCAGCAGCTTCCACTCGCCATCGGTCACGGCAGGCGCTCGCGTATGCACCCAGCCACCGCCAACATCGGTGGTCGTCGCGGTGAGCGCCAGCGAGCGAGGCCCGGCTGAATCCCCCTCCAGGAGCGAAGTCAGGCTAGTGCCCTCCACGTCCATGTCGACCGGCACCGGGATGTCGCACAGCTCCAGCACCGTCGGCGCCAGGTCCGGCGCCTGCACCAGGCCCGCCAGCCGTGATCCCGGCGCGACCGTCGTCCGATTCAACGACGGCGGTACGTGCATTGACCAGCAAATCCCGTTGATCTCGCAGTGAAACGGGAACACGCTCCGCGAGTCGGCCTGGATGCCCGACTTCCCAGTGCGGCCCCGTTCTCCCAGGTACATCCCGTGGTCTGACATGAAGACGACGATCGAGTTCTCCAGCAGACCGGCGTCCTCCACAGTCCGCAGCATCCGCCCCACCGCCTTGCTCAGGAGCGTGCACATCGACTTGTAGCGGGCCTGCATGTTGCGAAGTTCCTCGGGCGTATAGACGCTGGATTCCCGATAGTTCGGCTGCGCGATCGGCGGGCCGTCGTACATCGGGTCGTACAGGTCCAGCAGGTACCGCGGCGGAAACCACGGCTCGTGCACGTCAAAGCAGTCCACCCACAGCATGAACGGCTGCGGACTGGCGTAGCAGTCCTCCAGGAACCGGCACACGTCGTCCGCCATCCGCATCGGCTGCGACTGATCCTCGTAGCGCCGCCAGTAGTTCGTATGCGCGTGGATGTCGGGCAGCACCGGCGTGTAATCGTGGTTCCCAAACTCCACCCGCGTCTTGCTCGGGTCCTCCACCAGGTGCTCAATCGGATCGTTCAGCCGCAGAAACTTGCCGTCGCCCTCATGCCCCCGGTTGAAGTGATGGCGATCGAACCGATGGAAGAAATGCGAGTTCATCAGGTGCGTGGTGTCCGCGATCAGCTGCGTGCGGTACCCGTTCGCCGACAGCACTTCCGGCAGCGTCACCGCCTTTGGATCCAGGTTCCGCCAGCCATGCCGCGGGTGACCGAACCGCCCTGTAAACCAATCCGTCCGCATCGGAATCGTCGGAAAACTCGATACCGTCGCCTGCTCAAACGTCACGCTCCGCCCCAGCCAGTCGTCCAACTCCGGCGTAACCACGTCCGGATGCCCATTCGCCGCAATGTGATCCGGCCGGTACGTGTCGCTCACGATCACAATCACATTCGGACGCTCACTGCTGGACATTGAAGCGGCTCCCTCGGTTTCTCGTGAAGCGCTGGACGCATTCTCGCGCACGACGTGGGAGTCGCGAGGTCACGCGGCCGCTGTGGATGTCGCGAGGAACGTGCCCGGAACTGGCTGGCTATTTCGCAACTCTGAATAAGGTCTCCCGTTATTCAGACTTTCGCCCTGAACTCTGAATAACGCGGTCTCGGAACCGCCTATGACAGCTCGTGGTCGCGTCGGGGGAATCGCAGCCACACAATGGGTTTCGTCAGCGGCCCTATCGGGAACTTCAACCATGCCTGCCTTCAACGGCCTCAACCTCCACCTCGGCAACCTCTCCCGCCTCTCATCGGCCCAGTCCCGCTCAATCTCCGCCGAGAACCCGCGCGGCGAACGCGGCGGCGGCGCCAGGGCCGACGCCGATCCCAACGGCCCCTCCCGTCACCTCGGCCGCGGGTGGAAGTGCCGCCCCGCCGTCTCGGTGGACCCCGGAGAGACTCTGGAAATGGCCGACATCGAAGGCCCGGGCGCCGTCCAGAGCATCTGGATCACCGGCTCCGTCTCCCGCAACCTCATCCTGCGCATGCACTGGGACCACCAGGATCAGCCGGCCGTCGAGGTCCCGCTACCCGACTTCTTCGCCGTGCCCTGGGCCACCCGTGAGGACGACCTGAAAGACCACTTTGCCCAGGTCACCGCCCTGCCCATCGCCGTCAATCCCGGCTGCGGCCTGAACTGCTTCTGGCAAATGCCATTCCGCCGGACCTGCCGCATCACGCTCGAAAACCAGCACCCGGCCCAATCCCAGCGCTGCTTCTACCAGGTCAACTACACCCTCACCGACGTGCCGGACGACGCCGCCTACTTTCACGCCCAGTTCCGGCGAACCAACCCCGTGCCTTACGGCGAGGAGTACACCATCGTCGAGGGCATCCGCGGCCGCGGCCACTACGTCGGCACGTCGCTCGGCTGGGGCGTGCTGGACGACCGCTGGTGGGGCGAAGGCGAGATCAAGTTCTTCATCGATGGTGACGACGAGTTTCCGACCATCTGCGGAACCGGAACCGAGGACTACGTCGGAGGCTCCTACGACTGGCGCGTAGCCGGCCAATACCGCACCTACACCACCCCGTTCCTGGGCATGCACCAGGTCATCAAGCCCGACGGGCACATGCTCAACAAGCATCGGCACGCCATGTACCGCTTCCACGTGCTGGACCCGATCCGGTTCCAGCGCGATCTGCGCGTCACCATCCAGGACCTCGGCTTTCACCCCGACCACGACTTCGACGGCAAGGGCAAACTATTCATGGCTCGCCAGGACGACATCTGCTCCGTCGCCTACTGGTACCAGGCCCTGCCCACCGCACCCTTCCCGCCGCTGCCCGACCGGATGTTCCTGACGCTGCCCTAGACGCGGTCGGAACCCGGCATGGAGCGGCTTGCGGCAACGCGTGTTCGCGGGTCTGGCAAGCGGCTGATCGCGTCAAACCGGCGGCATGAGCGCTATTCCGTGGCAAACTCAATTGCACGGGTTCGCGATTCCAGGTGCAGGTGCTGACAGCAGACGAACGGCGACCAGCCGGTCACGCGCATGGAATCTATGGGGCTTGTCAGTGCGCTGGCCGCTGCGATGTCGCACTCTTTGGTGTCCCGGGCCTGAAACTGGCGTCGCGTCGCGGCTTCTTGCGCGCGGCCCTGGCCAGCGCCGCCATTGCCGGCGCCACACCGCTGATTGCTCGCGCCGTGACCGAAGGCGAGATCGAGGAGGCGGAGCGCGAACAGGCGGAACTTGAGCGCCAGGCCCAGGACGAACTGACCCTGCTGGCGGCCGCCGAGGCGCGTGAGGGTGCGCTCCAGCAGCAGCTTGCCGACATCGACCGCCAGCGGTTTGCGGCGGTGGAGCAACTTCGCGATGTCAACCGTCAGCTTGAGACGGTTGAGCTCGAGGTCTTCGATATCAACGCCTCCATCGCCAACCTCAATCGAGCCCTGGCCCGCGAGACCGACAACCTGGGCGCCCGCGTTCGGTCGCTCTACAAGGCTGGTCGTACCACCACGCTCGAGACCGTGCTCTCCTCCTCGTCGTTCTCCGAGGCGCTCGACCGCGCCACCTCGATCGAGCGTGCCCTGGCCCAGGACCTTGAAGAGATCGAATCCCTGCGCCTCAGTCGCCAAACGGTTCAGTTGCGGACGGCCGATCTGGCCGCCCGACTTCAGCAGATGGACGAACTGCGCCAACAGGCGGCCACGATTGAGGGCGAACTTCAGCGCCGATCACAGGAACAGCGGGACCTCATCTACGGTGTCCAGCACGCGCAGGCCACGATCGATGCCAATCGGCTCGCTTTTGAGGCCGAGGCGGCAGTCCTCGGAAACCGCATCGCGGTGCTTCGCGAGATTCGCCAGAACGAACTCGCCCAGCTCGAACGCATCAAGAAGCTCCAACAAGCCCAGGAACAGGCGCGCGAACTGGCCCGTCAGGTGGCCCAGACCCAGGGAACCTCGGTGGCTGGTGTCTACACCTGGCCGCTGTGGGGCCTCATTACCACCGAGTTCGGCGGCTGCACCTGGGGCCAGTGCCCCCACATTGGCATCGACGTTGCCGGCGACATGCTGGCGCCAATCGTGGCCGCCAACGATGGCATCGTCCTCGCGTCCGACTACGTCGTGCCCGGCAACCGCCAGGCCTCATACGGAATGATCGTGGTCATCGCCCATAACCAGAACGAGGAAACCCTCTACGCCCATCTGGACGACTACACCTCGCCACCGCCCGTCTCGCCCGGCCAGTTCGTCAGCCGCGGCCAGGTGATCGGCTACGTGGGCCTCACCGGCTGGACCACCGGCCCGCACCTGCACTTCGAATACCGGGTCAACGGCGTCGCCAACAATCCCCGCAACGTCCTGGTCTGACGCTCCCGCGTCCGCGCTACAGGCTGTTTCGCGGGTCGGCTGCATGACGGGTAGCGCGCGACGGCTCGTATTATGGCCATCCGCCCCACGCTCGATCTGAATCGTCCAGCGGTCGCCTGCTGACCGCTGCCCAGGAAACACCACGAATGAACACTGCGACCGATACAACCGTGGATGTCGACCTCAAGTACGACGCCGCCGGCTTGATTCCGGCCATCTGCCAGGACGACGCCAGCGGCGACATCCTCATGCTCGGCTATATGAACCGCGAGTCCTTCGCGCGGACGCTGGACTCCGGCACGGTCTGGTTTTACAGCCGCAGCCGCCAGGAACTCTGGAACAAGGGGGCGACATCCGGAAACTACTTGCGAGTGGTCGAACTGGTGGCCGACTGCGACCGCGACGCACTCCTGGTTCGGGTCAACCCCGCTGGGCCGACCTGTCACCTGGGTGTGCGGTCCTGTTTCCATAATCCGCTCGACGTCTGATGCGGATGACGAGGCCCGGGGCCGCAGCCGCCTGACGCCCATGCCCGACCTCCTCGGCGCTCATCTGCGCGCGCTCGGTCGGCAGATTTCGGCCCTCTCGCCAACGGCCATCGAACCGCTGGCATCAGCCGTGGAAGCCGCGTGGCGCGCGGATCGCACGATCTTCATCGTCGGCAATGGAGGGAGCGCGGCTACCGCATCCCACTTCGCCGCTGACCTCTCCAAGACCACGCGTCGCGACGCTGCTGGTGCGCGCGCGATTCGCGCGCTGGCTCTCACCGACAACCTGGGGCTGCTAACGGCTTGGGCCAACGACTACGACTTCGACCAGGTCTTTGCCGAGCAGATTCGAAGCCTCGCCCGGTGTGACGATCTCGTGGTCGCCATCAGCACGAGTGGAGAGTCGCCAAACCTGACATCGGCGGTTGCCGCCGCCAACGAGTGCGGCGCGTGCAGCCTGGCGCTTGCGCCGCCGAAGTCCAGGCTGGCCGCTGGCGCGGACATTGTCGTCCCCGTCGCGGGCGAGACCGTTCAGGTCGCCGAGGACCTGCACCACATCGTCTGCCACGCCGTCACCGTGCACATGGCGGCCGTTCTGGCCGCCGGCTAGTCGCGTTGCCCGCGGCCATGCCCCCGGCAGGCTCTCGAACTCCGCAAATCGCCTCGGCCCCGTTCCTGAGGTCAGGGCGCCTGGTCGCTGCTCCATGATCGTCACCCAAACGCCGCTGCGCCTCAGCTTCTTTGGCGGCGGCACCGACTTTCCCGACTACTACCGGGTGGACGGCGGCGCGGTACTCACCACGGCCATTGACAAGTACATCTACGTCATCGTCAAGCGTCGATTCGACGACGACATTTACATCAACTACTCGATCAAGGAGATCGTCGATTCGGTCGACCAGATCCGGCACGACCTCGTGCGCGAAGCCATGCGAATCACCGGCGTGGATCGTGGTATTGAGATCACCACCCTGGCCGATGTTCCCAGCACCGGCACCGGGCTTGGATCGTCCGCTGCCGTCACCGTGGGGTTGCTGCATGCGCTCCACACCTACTGCGGGCGGCTGGTCGACGCCCGCACCCTCGCAGAGCAGGCCTGCCACATTGAGTTGAACATCCTTGACCGGCCGATCGGTAGGCAGGACCAGTACATCGCGGCATTCGGCGGACTTCGCGCCATTCGCTTCTGCTCGGACGGCCGGATCGAGGTCGAGCCGGTGCAGGCCCAACCGCAAACACTCCGTCAGCTCCAGAGCCGCCTGCTGGTGTTCTTCACGGGCCGAACCCGTTCATCGAGCGCGATTCTTAATCGTCAGCAGCAGCACATCGAGCAATCTCGAGCCGACTTGGACAGGCTCCGGGACTGTGCCGCAAAATCCCACCGCCTCTTGGCGGAGGCTCGGCTGGACGAGTTTGGCGGCCTGCTCGACTCCGCTTGGCGTCACAAGAAGGCGTTGGCCGAGGGAGTCTCGGACGCCGCGATTGATCAGTTCTACGATCAGGCCCGAGCCGCCGGGGCGCTGGGTGGCAAGATCGCCGGCGCGGGCGGCGGCGGGTTCCTGATGTTCTATGTCCCACCGTCCCGCCAGGACGATGTCCGCCAGGCGCTCGCGCCGCTGCGCGAACTCCCGGTCGCCTTCGATCCCGGCGGCGCCCGGGTGGTCTTCAACATCCACCGCTAGCGGCCGGGCTCGCCTTGTGACTGCCTGACGCCATGCACGTCCTCGTAACCGGCGGTGCCGGCTTCATCGGTTCCCACGTCGTCCATGCCTTGCTGAGTCGCGGCCACACCGTCGCCGTCCTGGACAGCCTGGTGTCCCGCGTTCACCCGGGCCGCACCTGGCCCGAGAGTCTGGCCGACGTTCGGCGTATTCGAGGTGATGTGACACAACGCGGCGACTGGCTGACGGCGCTGGACGGCGCTGACGCCGTCGTGCACCTGGCCGCCTACCAGGACTACCAGACCGACTTCAGTCGCTTCGCCAGAGTCAACGACACCGGCACGGCCCTGCTCTACGAGGTATTGGTGGAGCGTGGGCAGCCTGTTCAGCGGGTTGTCGTGGCCAGTTCGCAGGCCGTCTACGGGGAGGGCGCCTACCAATGCCCCCAACACGGGCGGCAATACCCGCCGCCGCGATCGTTGGCGCAGCTGACCCGCGGCGTTTGGGATCCAGCCTGCGCCGTGTGCGGCGCGCCGCTCGAACCCGTGGCTTCAACCGAGGATGTACTCGCGCCAACCAACGCCTATGGGATCTCCAAGCTGGCTGCCGAGTCCTACGCGCTCACTCTGGGCGCGCGCTACGGAATTCCCAGCTCGGCTCTCCGATTCAGCATCATCCAGGGACCTCGCCAAAGCCCGGCCAACGCCTACTCGGGCCTGCTGCGCGCCTTCGTGGGCCATGTCCGGCATGGGCGACCGCCGGTCGTTTTCGAAGACGGCCGCCAGCGGCGCGACTACACCCATATTCGGGACGCGGTGGCCTCCGTTGAACTGGCGCTTGAGCACCCGGGCGCGGTTGGACGGGCCTTCAACGTGGGCAGCGGCCAGGTCACCACCGTGCTCGAATACGCGCGGGCGGTCCTGACGGCCATGGGCGTCCAGGCCCAGCCGGACGTGAGCGGGCGCTACCGCCTTGGCGACACCCGCCACGTCTGGTCCGATACCGCGCGCCTTCGCGCCCTGGGCTGGCGGCCGACCGGAACGCTGCCTGAGATCATCCGCGACTATCTAGCCTGGGTCGCCGAGCGCCCCAAGGGCGACGACTGGTCGGCCCGCGCGCTCGCCCGAATGGAGGCCGGCGGCGTGGTTCGGCAGGTAGCGCGCGCCGACTGAGCGGATTCCGCGTCCAAGACACGGCGCCCGCAGCCGCGACGCTACGTCGTGAACGCCTCGGGTCTACGGGCGGATCACCGCCGCCGGCGCCTCAACCGGCACTGGCAAGTCCTGCCCGGCTACCGACGGATAGCGCTGAAACAGCTCGCCCCAGGGCCCATTGAGCGCCCGTCGAACCCGACCCCGTCCCACGGCGTTGTACCAGTACACGTCGTGATACAGGCGCGACGCCGCGTAGGACCACGGGGCGATCACCGTCCGCAACAGCAACTTCTCCAGCCGCTTGAGCGGTCCCCAATAGATCAGCTTCTGGCCACGGCTGGCGAACGTCTCCTGCCGCGCCGCAACCTGCCACCGGACCTGCTCAATGTCCGCGCCCACCACCTCTATCTCGCGGGCGTCCGCCGTGCCCAGCCCATCCTCGTGCGCCATGCGCAGGAACGGGATCTCGAAGGGGTCCAGTCCCATCAGGCGCGCGCTCGTGGCGTCCACCGCCACCTGGTCGGCCCCGGCCAGCATCAGGCTCCGCTCATGCACCCGCATGCAGCGCGGGCCCGGCCCTTCGCCCACAAAGGTGCCGTCCATCACCGCGAAAATGCCCGGGTGGATCTCCTGCTGGATCATCAGCAGGTCCACCAGGGTCTCGTGGATGGTCGCGTGACAGTAGTGCCGCTTTTCGAAGAGCAACCCACCGAAGGCGTTCTTCATCGCGCCCGTGATCGTGGTGAACACATGCGTCTTCACCGTCGGCAGATGAATGATGTTGGTGCCGATCAGTCGCTGCGGAATCCGTACGCCTTCGGGATACACCTCGTGCAGCGTCCGCAGCCGACCCGTGGGCTCATACCGAACCCAGGCGTCGTCCTCGTACAGGTGAACATTGCGGAGGCCGTGCGCCCTGACCACCGGGAGATGTTTGTTTCGGCGCTCGCCCACGTGAGCGTCCACGACCACCGTTCGGTTGTGGGCGCCGAAGAGCGACGTGGGCGCGAACCCGTCGGCTCGCAGCTTACGGATCACGCCGTCCAACTGCCACGGCGCAGTCGAGCAGGCTGGATACCAGTGATGCCAGGAGATATTGATCTTCAGCGCCGTCTCCACGCTGCGATCGATCGCTGATTGGTATCCGGCCGCGTCCATGGCCTGGGCCACGTCGTCGAGCACCGTGTCCGGCGTCGTCCGAATGAGCGCGACGCGCGCCATACACGAACGTCCTGGGTGGAAGGGCGACTCCCGATCTTACGGCCTTGCGTGCGATGGGACCGCCGGGCCTCCCGCCGCGTCGCGCTCAGGCATGATGCGCGTGTCCACCCCGCACGTCACGGAGTCCCGCATGCCTGCCTACCGCGCCGCCGCCATCGCCGATTCCACGCTCGAACGAGCCTACGGCCATGCCATCCACCAGGCGTTTTACGAGATACCCAATGTCGAATTGGCGGCGCTGGCGGATCCGGTCGCGGAACCCAGAGCCGAGCGCGCCGCCGAGATCGGAAACCCGAAGCAATACGACGACTACCGCGACATGCTTGCGGCCGAGACGCCTGACCTCGTCGCCATTTGTCCCCACCACTTCACGCACCACGGGCGCTGGCTGCTTGACGTCATCGAGTCGGGAGCCAGGGGCATCTATATCGAGAAGCCAATCACCGCCAGCCTGGACGAAGCCGACGCCGTGCTGGAGGCGGCTGACGCCGCCGGAACCAAGATCGCCATCGCTCACCAGAATCGTTACCGCCCCGGGACCCATCGTGTGGCCGAACTTGTGCGCGACGGTGCCATCGGCGCCCTTCGCTACATGCACGCCGTCGGCAAGTGCGACCAGCGCGGCGGAACCCACGACCTTCGCGTCCTCGGCACCCACGTGCTGGACGCCCTCCGCTTCATCGCCGGTGACGTGGCCTGGGCCACCGGCCACATGCAAGTCAACGGACGCGACGTCACGGTCGAAGACGTTTTCGATGGCCCCGAGGGCCTCGGCCAGATGGCCGGCGACGCGCTCACGGGCTACTTCACATTCGAGTCCGGCGCCATCGCCCGCTTCGACACCTACACGCGCCCAGCTGGCGGTCCGTCCCCGTGGTTCGGCTACGAACTCTGGGGCACGGAGGGCGGCATCTCGGTGCGAGATGCGGGCCGCACCATTCTTCGCTATCCCGCGCCCGCCAACCTTCCGGGCGACTCGTCGCTTTCCTGGGAACCCGTCGATGTTGCAGACCTCGCCTATCCGGACGGCAGGCCGGCCAACGACGCCCAATTGCTCGATGCCCTCAACCGCCACGCCGCCGCCGACATCATCGACTGCATTGAAAATGGCGGCGAACCGGTCTCCAGCGCCCGCCAGGCAACCGCCGCCCTCGAAATGGTCATGGCCATCCTCGAAGGCCACCGCACCGGCGCCCGCGTCCCGTTCCCCATGCAGACCCGTGCCAACCCGCTCGCCGTCTGGCAGGCCGAAAGCTAGCGGCGGGGCGGTTTGCGAACCGCCCGAGGGGAGCGCCGGTTTGTCGGGACCGGCCTAGAGCGTGACGCTGCTCCCCGACTCCGCTGAGGCGTACGCGGCGTGCACCACCCGCAGCACCTTCACGCCGTCGTCGGCCGTGATCGGTGGGTCGATCTCGCCCAGGCAGGCTTGCAGCGTGCGCTCCACCCAGGCGAGGTAGCCGCTGCCCCGACCGTCGTACTCGAAGCGTCGGTCGTTGCATCCCACCATTGCGGACGAGATCGAACGCCACTCCAGTGCGTCCGCCTCGCCCTCGTGGGCGCGCACCCAGCCCTCGGATCCGTACACGGTGAAGCCGTTGTGTCCCTTTTGATCCATCAGGTAGCCGCTGAACAGCACGCCCAGCGCACCGCCGGCGAACTTGAAGGTGACGATGCCCAGGTCTTCGACGTCGATCGGCGCACCGCCCGCCACGGCCGTCATGGCCGAGACCTCGACGATGTCTTCGCCCACTAGGTAGCTCAGCATGTCCAAGCGGTGGATACCCAGCCAGCTCAGGTGCCCGCCGCCGGCCAGACTCTTCTGAAACGTCCAGTCCGGGTCGTCCAGCCGCAGCTGAATTCGCGTCTGGTCGTCCACCTGCACCGCGCGCACGGCATATAAATCGCCAATGCCGTCGCTCTGAATGATGCGGCGGGCGTCCTCGACGGATGGGCTGATGCGGTTGGCCAGCGCCAGCATCAGGTGCGCGCCGTTCGCGTCAGCCAGCCCGGCCAGTTCCTCGAACTGCCCAACGTTGACGCAGGCCGGCTTCTCGGCCATCACGTGCACGCCGGCTTCCAGCAGCGGACGGATCACGTCGGGGGCGTGCGCGGCGATCATGGTGACGATGGCCATGTCCGGCTTTCCGGCCTCGAGCAGCGAGTCGACCGTAGTGTGCGTGCCGCCCGCCTTGGCTCCGACAATCGCGACCGAGTCGCCAAACGTCGACCCGCCGGGATCCATCAGCTCCGCCCGCTCGATCAGGTCGATGTCGCGAATCGCGTCGCGGTACGGCTGCTGGTGGGCGGCGCCCTCCTCGGTAATCAGTGCGACCGTGGCCATGTCCAAGTCTCCCGTGCGGCTGGCGGTGCGCGTATGGTAGTCGAGCGGGTTGGCGCGGGTGCTCCGCAGCAAGACCACGGCTCTCGATCTACCCAGCCGTCCCGTCCTTGCGGCTGTGGAGCAGGATCAGATTGCCGTCGGGATCGGTTATCCCCGCGGCGTAGCACGACGCCTGTTCGCCGGGCCAGAGGATGATGCCTACTCCCGCTTGTCGAAGTTCTTCAACAGCCTGCCCGACGTCGTCGACAGCTATGGCAATGGCGCCGCCCTGAACGTCCGCGCCGGCGCCTTCAGGGTCCAGACGAAGAGCGAGAACCGTTGGCGTGCTGCCAACCGCGAACTCGACCCAGCCCGGTCCTTTCCATGACCTGAGCGTGAGACCCAACGTGTGCTCGTAGAAGTCCGTGCTCTTGGCGATATCGCTGACGTTGTAAACGAAAAAGTCGATCCCCCGTGGTTGCACCAGGTTCTCCGGAATGGGTGATGTTGGACTCGACACGGCCCAACCACGCTGGCGGAGCACATGCGCCGACCTCGCGTCAGGTGACCTGACGATAGCGAATGGCTGATTCCGGCGGTCCTGCGCCCGCCTGCGCAACCCGGCGCCTACGCAAGCGGGCTGGCGTCGGGCACGCGGTAGCGCAGGAATACCTCACCTCCGCGCGTGATAGCGCTGATCAACCCCAACCGTTGCAGGCGATCGCTCGGCAGCGCCGCCGGGCCTTCGACCGCCGTTCGTGGCCTCGGCTCGCCAATGATTGACGGGGTTACCGTGATGAAAAACTCATCCACCAGCCCCGCTGCCAGCATGTGGTAGTTCAAGATCGCTCCGCCTTCGCAAACCAACCGCCGCACGTCGCGTTCGGCCGCCAGGTAGCGCATCAGGCCCTCAAGTTCGACGCGCTCGTTGCCAGTCCTCACGATCTCCGCCACTTCCGATAGACCCGCCGTAAGGTCGGCTGCCTCAGGTACGACCACCAGCGGTGCAATCGGATAGCTGTGGCGCTGAAAGACGCGGTCATGCGAATCGATCTGTCCCGAGTTCGACACCACAACGAACAGTGGCGGCTCGTGCAGTCCCCTACGCCTCCGCCCGCGCTGCAGCTCCTCGCTCCACATGTAGCGGTCGATCCGCATCCCCAGCGTGCGCGCCCCGTGCAGTACCGCGTCGAAGTGCATCCGAAACCGCCGAAATGTTCGCTGATCCGCCGCCAGGCTGATCGGCCAGTAGTCGTCGGTTGGCCCCTTGATCGCCCCGTCGACCGTCATCACCATTTGGATCGCCGTGTAGGGACGCCACGTACCGCTCGGGAGCTCCAGGTCGTCGTAGACGCCGCGCTCCTCGTCGCGCTCGTTCACGGTGCCCGGCGCTCGAACTGCCGCCGCCCCACGCTACTCCGGCGGCAGCTTCACAATGTTCAGCCAAAAATCCTGAATCGACGACACCACGCGCATGAACTGCTCCAGGTCCACTGGCTTGGTCACGTAGGCGTTGGCGTACAGGTCGTAGGTGCGCAGGATGTCCTGCTCGGCCTCCGAACTGGTCAGCACCACCACCGGAATCCGGTGCAGGTCTGGGTCCGACTTCAGGTCCTGCAACACCTCGCGACCGTCCTTACGCGGCAGGTTCAGATCCAGCAGGATCAGGTCGGGTCGCGGTCGATCGGCGTACGTCCCCTGCCGGCGCACGTAGGCGATGGCTTGCTCCCCGTCGTTGACCACGTTCAGGGTGTTGCGGATCTTGGCCTCGCGAATCGCCTCCTGCGTCAGGCGCACGTCGCCGGGGTTGTCCTCCACCAGCAAGATTTCTATCGGGGCGCCGCTGGCCTGGGCCATGGCTGCTCTCCTTTCGCCTGGGAATTCGCCCGGGATCCTGGCGTGTATCCAACTGGGCCTACCCGCGCAACGAGTGCGACTCAGTTGCTGGCGGGCGCCGCATCAACGGCCTTTAGGGTAAACCGAAACGTGGTGCCCCGACCCTTGACCGACTCGGGCCAGATTGTGCCTCCGTGGCGCTCCACGATCTTGCGGCAAACGGACAGCCCGATCCCCGTGCCTTCAAAGGTGTCCCGCGTGTGCAAGCGCTGGAACACCTGGAATATCCGGTCGAAATGCGCCGGATCGATGCCGATGCCGTTATCCGCGACTGCGAATTCCCACAGGGTTCCCGACCGGCTCGCCGTCACCGCCACCCGCGGCTGCTCGCTCGTATTGAACTTGACCGCGTTGCTGACCAGGTTCTGAAACAGCTGCGTCAGCTGGATCCGGTCGCCCAGGACCGTCGGCAGCGGATCGTTCGAGACATCCGCACCCGCTTCGCCAATGGCTTGCTCCAGGTTGATCAACGCGTCTCGCATCGCGGTTTCGCTCTCGGTCGATTCAAGCTCGCCCCCGCGCGTGCCAACGCGTGAAAGGTCCAGCAGCCCGTTCAGCAGCGCCTGCATGCGCCGTGCCCCGTCCACCGCGAACGCAATGAAGTCGTCCGCATCCGAGTCCAACTGGCCCCGATAGCGCCGTTCCAGCAATCCCACGTAGCTCGCCACCATCCGCAACGGCTCTTGTAGGTCGTGCGAGGCCACGTAGGCAAACTGCTCCAGTTCCGCGTTCGACCTCGCCAGCTCGGCCTGCGTGGCCAGCAACGACTCGATCGACTGGGCGTTGGCCACGGCTCCGGCCACCTGCGCCGCAATCAGCACCGCCAGTGCCTGGTTCCGCGCGTCATAGGCGTTCGGCGTGCGCGACATGAACCGCATCACCGCAACCACCTCCTGCTCCAGGATCACCGGAACGTCCATCCACGTCCGCAGGCCGGCCGCGACCCCGTCCTGCAGGCGCGGCGACTGAGCCAGGACCGCGGCGATATTGCTCTCGTCCACGATCTGCGGCTGCTGGCTGCGCACCACCGTCTCGATCACCTGCCCGTCAAGCGGGCGCCAGACGTCCAGCGTGGCTCGCGGCACGTCGATCCCTGCGTAATAGCGGGCCTTGTGCTGCCAGGCCTCGTTATCCACAACCACGATCGACAGCCGATCCGCCGGTATCACCGACGTTACGGCCGCCGTAAAGCGGTCATAGACCTCGTCGATATCCTCCGACAACGTCATGATCCGCCCGATCTGAGCCAGCAGCGGCGCGAATTCGACCTCGATTTCCGTCAGCTCGAGCTCCGATCCATCGCGCAGCTGACCCCGCTTACTCACGCTGTTTCGCCCCTTCCCCCGGCATCGGCGCCACGATCTCGGAATCCCGTTGCTCGGCAGGCCCGAATGCACTGCCGTAATTGTTACAGTTTGGGCACACTTCGAACGTGAATGATCGACGCCGCGACGAAGCGGCGCCCGCTGGGAGGGGAACAATGGCTGCACAGACGCTCCGCATCCTGGTCATCGAGGACAACCCCGGCGACGTTCGGTTGCTGGAAGAAATGCTCGTCCCAACCAGCGACGTGCAGTACGAAGTCCAGAGCTTCGGCAATCTGTCTGACGGGCTTGGCGCTGTCAGCGACTTTGATCCCGCCGTCATTCTGTTGGACCTCGGTCTCGGCGAAACCCAGGGCCTGGATACCTTCACGGCCGCCCAGGAAGGCGCTGGAGACGTTCCAATCGTCATCCTGTCGGGACTCGGCGATGAGATGGTGGCAACCGCGGCGGTTGGCCAGGGCGCGCAGGACTATCTGGTCAAGGGCGAGTTTGAGGAACAACGGCTGCGCCGCACCATTCGCTACGCCATCGAGCGCCAGCGCCGGACGGCCACGGCCGAGGAACGCATCCGCACCCTGGCCGCGGAGGAGCCCGGGTTTGCCGACATCGTCATGAATCAGCCCGACGGCGTGATCGTGGCCGACTCGACCCGCAAGGTGCTGTTCGCGAACCCGGCCGCCGCGGAGCTGTTCACCGTCCCGGTTGACGACTTGGTCGGCAGCGAGCTCGAGTTCAACGTGCGTCCCGGCGCCTCGCAGATGGTCCAGATTCGCGAGGACCCGCGGAACCCCAAGTACCTGGAAGCCCACAGCGCCCAGGCCGTCTGGTCCGGCAGCGATGTGCACGTCCTGACCTTCCGCGAAGGCGAACACATCGGCTTCTTCCGCCGCATCCTCAGCAACATCGGCTTCTAGGCCCGGCCGCCCCGGCGGTGCCTAAACGAGCCCGCCATACAGCCGGTCGATCAACCGGCAGGCCTCGCCGCGCCGAATCGTCGCCTCTGGCCCCTGTGGCGCCGGCATGTCTGGCAACCCTCCCATTGACCTGCGGAGCGGCGACGGCTCGTCCATCCACCGCCGCACGATGTCCGTGAACGCGGACCAGTTGCACAGCGTCCGCTCCTCAAACAGCCCCGCGTCCACGTCCAACGGTCGCCACGGATCAACCGCCCGCCGTGCCAGCCACGCCCACCGCTGAGCCTCGCCCTCGGTCAGTGGATCATCCAGCCGCGCCGCGTAGTGTGAAAAGAATCCTCGCGCCCCCCAGAACTGCGCCGCCTCCGAAAGGCCCGACGCCTGCTGCTCGAAACCCGCAAACCTGGACGGCGCAACATCCTCGAAGTACGTAATCACTTGCCCGCCTTCCAGCAGCGCCCGCTGCAACGCCCCGCGCGGCACATCTCGTACTCGGACACCACGCCCCAGCGCCAGCGCCGCCGCCGTACCAGCCGCTTCGCCCAGCGCCATCCACACCGGCTCCATGCGAATCGTCCCGTACCCCAGGTGGCTGGCCGACACCGCCACCGGTGCCAGCAGCCCGTCGACACCCTCCGGCACCATCACCCGAAACGGAATCTGGTACGGCACGGTCTCCTCGTGCAGCCCGATGAACCCCTCCAACGCCACCTGCCGCCCATTCAACTCCCCGGAGTCTTCAAGTCCCAGGTCTTCCCGCTGTCGCGTCGCGTGCGAGTCGATCTGGTATCCGCCCGACGCCACGCTGTCCCAGTGCACTGGCGACCGCCCGCCTGAGCTGTCCAGCAGCGCGTCGCGGGCGCTGAACAGGTAGCCGCCAAGGATCCGGCAGCCCTCGCGCACGTACATCTGCCGCGGAAACCTCCCGTTGTCCTGGAACTCGTCCGCCGCCAGTCCCCACTCTCGCGCCCCCTCTCTGAAGTCCGCCGGCAGTTCCTCGTCGTTCTGACAGAACCACACCAGTCCCTCGGTATACGACCGATGCGCCGCCGCAATCTCCAGCCGGCGCTCCGGCCCCGCCTGCGGGTAGTCGAAGTTCGCCTCGGCCCAGTCGCTGGACGTGAAGCAATAGTGATGGTTGTTCGCGTCCGACTTCCGGTTCGGCATCGGCACGAAGTTCAGCACCGCCGTTCCACCCCGCGGACCCCAGAACCCCGGCATCCGCCCGCTCCGCACGTCGTGTACCAGTGGGGCGTACAGACTGCGGTCATAGCCGTCCGGCCGCTCCACCTCGCGCCGGTTCGCCGGATCGTCCGTCAGGCACAGCCGGTAGTTGTACGCCTGGATCCGCCGGTCGGCCGCTCCGGTGGACCCTGGATACGTCATCCGGTCGTGAAAGTCCTGGTACACCACCCCGGCGTGCGATTCGCCCAACTCCTCCCGACCCTCACGCCCGATCCGATACGTCGCCCCGGCCCCCAGCGCCACGTCTCCCTCGTAGGTCGCGTCCACGAACACCCGCGCCTCCAGCCGCACTCGCTCGCCGGTCGCCTCACCTTGCTCGTCCGCCGCCGCCAGCGTCACCGCCCTGACCCGGCGCTCCGGCGTCTCGTCAATTCGCGTCACGTCGGCTCCGGGTTCGGTGTGCACCAA
>DAOUIX010000095.1:0-1785 GCA_034423235.1 Chloroflexota bacterium
CGGCGCGTCCACGGACGATGCCCTGGTCGTGCGTGTCATCCAGCGCGACATTCGGCGACGCGACGAAGCCATTCAACTTTATGTCAACGGTGATCGTCCTGAGCAAGCCGACGCCGAACGCGCCGAACGCGCCATCGTCAGCGCCTATCAGCCCGACGAGATCGACCGCGACACCATGGAAGCCATCGCGCGCGAAGTCATCGCGGATGTCGGGGCTACCACCCGCCGCGACATGGGCAAGGTTATGCGCCCCCTGATGGCGCGGCTGCGCGAACAAGGAACCGTCGACGGACGCGCCGTGAACGACCTCGTTGGCAAACTCCTCGGCGGCGGCTGAACCGCCCGCCCCCGCGGACGGGGCGACCTGCTTACAGATTCACGCCGGCGAGGGTCTCCCGCTGCCCCGCGGCCTTGCCCGGCTGATTGAGCCCATTGCCACCGCCGTGCATGACAGCACCAGCATGACCGGCGTGGTGGCGCTGCGCCTTACCGACGATGCGGAGATGACCCGGCTCAACGGCGCGTTCGCCGGCAAGCCCCGCGCCACCGACGTCCTTGCCTTCCCCAGTGGAAACCCGGATTGTCCCGGCGACGTGGCCATTTCGCTGGAGCGCGTGCGCGCGCAGGCCCTCGCCTTCGGACACGGGATTGAACGCGAGTTCGGCTACCTGCTCACGCACGCCCTGCTGCACCTAGCCGGTCTGGGGCACGAGGTCGATGCTCGGCGAATCGAAATGCGTCGGGTCGAGGAGTCGGTGATGGCCGCCGTCGGACTTGTGCGCTCCGAACGCGCAGCGCGCTGACCGTGGCCGCCCTGACCATCCCCGCCCCGGCCAAGATCAACCTGGGCCTTCAAGTCTGTGGCCGTCGCGACGACGGGTATCACGAGATCGTCACCATCTTCCAGGCACTCGAATTCGGCGACACGGTGAACCTGACTCCGGCGCCGACGATTCAGGGCGAAAGCGCGGTGGACGGCCTGGACGCCAACACAGACCTTGCCTTCCGTGCGGCGTACGAATTGCAGGCGCGTGTCGGAGGGCCCTGCGGCGTACACATCAGAATCGACAAGCGCATCCCCGTCGCCGCCGGACTTGCCGGCGGCAGCACGGATGCGGCCGCGGTTCTGCTGGGCCTGCGGCGCCAGTGGAACACGGACGCTTCCGCCGTCGCCGAGACCGCCCGGGCGCTGGGCGCTGATGTCCCGTTCTTTCTTCGTCCGGGAACCGCGCTCGGCCTGGCCCGCGGCGACGACCTGCGGCCAATGCCGCCGGCTCCGCTGCGCTGGGTCTTGCTTGTCCGGCCCAATGCCGAGATATCTGCCCGCGACGCCTACGCCGAGTTGCGCCCCCCCGAGTGGTCAGGCGGGAGCGCCACTCTGCAGCAGGTGGACGGGATTCGCGACGGTGACTTCATGCCCCAACTGCTGATCAATGACCTGCAGCCTGCCGCGATCCGCCTGGTGCCTGAAGTCGCCCAGGTCCTTCGCGCCCTGGAGTCCGCCGGAGCGGAGCCGGCGCTCCTGGCCGGCAGCGGACCAACCTGCTTCGGGCTATTCCCTACCAGGGCGGCTGCAAGGAACGCGGAAGCCCGGGTGCAATCGCACGGCTGGTGGACCCGGACGACTCGCTTCATGACCCCGCCAGACGACGCCGACCGTCAGCTTTGACCGGCCTACACCGCCTGCCTACGCTTTCCCTGTGGGGAGTGGCCAAGTGGTAAGGCAACGGATTTTGGATCCGTGATCGAAGGTTCGAACCCTTCCTCCCCAGCCGATGAATGCCG
>DAOUIX010000096.1:0-29822 GCA_034423235.1 Chloroflexota bacterium
CCTCGGCGAGAAGCTGGACCTGATCGACCCCGACGTCCTCGCCTTCGGCTGGATCATCGACTTCCCGCTCTTCGAGCCCAACGAGGAAACCGGCGGCCTCACCTTCTCCCACAACCCCTTCTGCTCGCCCGCCGACGACTCGTTCGATCTGCTCTACACCTACCCGGCCAAAGCCACCGCCAAGCAGTACGACCTCGTGTGCAACGGCCACGAGATCGGCGGCGGCTCCATCCGCGCCCACCGCGCGAAGGACCTGCACCGCATCTACCAGGTCATGGGATTCGACGAGGACAGCATCCAGGAACAGATTGGCCACATGCTCCAGGCCTTCGAATACGGCGCCCCGCCCCACGGCGGCATCGCCATGGGCCTCGACCGCATCGCCATGATCTTCGGCGACACCGCCAACCTCCGCGATGTCACCGTCTTCCCCAAAAACCAGGCCGGCGTCGACCTCATGCTCCAATCCCCGTCGCCAATTGACACTGCGCAACTGAAGGAACTAGGATTAGCCATGCATGAAGAGAACAAGTAACGTGTAGCCGAAGGGGCGGTTTAGAGTGGACGATAGAATGAAAGATGATTTCGCGGAAGAGCAGGGCCAATTGGCCCACGTAATCCAACATGCCAAGGCTGAACTGGATAGCGTTGAGTTAGCAAAGCAGGCACCGGCTCCTAACCGCTCCGCAGCTCGAGCACTTCTGAGATCACTGAACAATACCAAAGCGACCTTAGAATCAGCGCTTGAGCAATTGTACTTCGGTCGCATTGACTACGCTCATCTCGAAGAGGGTCTTTCAGAGAGCGCACTTCAGGCACAAATCATTTACATCGGAGCGCACCACATCGACGGAACTAACGTCCATTCATGGACCGCGCCTGTGGCCAAGCTGTGGTATACCGAAGATCGCGGCTACAGAGCACCCTCTGGTTACAAACCAGTCAGGATGGATCTCAAACGATACTTAAAGATCCGCGACAATGAACTGGTTGAGATAAACGACATATTTCGACGCCTTCTCCCGGGCCCCGACCTTGGGAAGTCGCATCTTGCCGACGCGTTGAGTTCCGCAGGACGCAAGGATGGCCACCTGCAAGTGATCGTCGAGACCATCGAACCTGAGCAGTACGAGTCTATTGCCAACCAAGATGACCGAACACTCATCATTCAGGGTTCCGCCGGTAGCGGCAAGTCAGAAATCGGTTTGCATCGTATTGCCTACTTGCTGTCGCCTTTCAGCAACATTGAGACGCGAGATCGCCCCACACCCGGGACCACGCTCTTCATTGGCCCGTCTCAGTCGTTTTTGGAGTATGCTAGCGACGTGTTGCCTACTCTGGGGGTTCAGAGTTCTGTTCGCCAGCGTACGTTTAGGGGCTGGCTTGAAGAACACCGTACATTCCGCCGCCGTCCTCGCAGCGAAATTTGGAACGAGTTGCTGAACCGTGGACAGATGGGCAAATTCAATGAAGAAATAGAGCGGTTCAAGGGATCATTGGCTATGTCCGATGCGCTGGACCGGCGCGTGCGTAGGTTGACGGCCGAAGTCAGGCGCGCCTGCCGCCGTCTCCCGACGCGCGTCGAATTGCCAGCCGGACGCCATGTGGAGATTGGGCAACGGGAAGTACGCTCCATACTGGAAACAACGCTATCCGCTCCGCCTGAGGGATTCCGTCTCAATGATCGAAGGCAGGTGTTCGTTCGCAGTGTCGCTAGTGTCATTCTCGCTAGATCCGAGAACGGCCGGAGAGTCTCCCGCGAGGATGCCGACCGGCGACGGCGGACGACACTGCGAGCGGTCTCCGACTGGTGCGACAAAGCTTGGCCGCGCTTCGATGTACGGCAGGAATACGCAGCGTCGCTCCGAGATTCGGAAGTATTGCTGAGTGTGGCGCAGGGCAACCTATCCGAAGACAACATCCAAGCTCTAGCGAAGTCAGCCGAGCGGATGTCGGTTGCGGGATTCTTCGACTCGGACGAGGGTGCCTTGACTTATCTGGACCACTTGCTCAACGGAACTATCGAGCAGCGTTACCGCCATATCGTGGTGGACGAGGCGCAAGACATTTCTCCGATTGAGTTCAAGTTGCTGAGTTTGGCTTCCACTAACAGGTGGTTCACAATTCTAGGTGATACTGCCCAGCGCCTCACACCCTATCGTGGCATCCACCGCTGGCGGTCCCTGGATCGCGTGCTGGGTCGCACCGATATCACGGTGCAACACGCCCGGACGTCCTACCGGTCAAACAAGCACATCACCCGCTTCAACAACCGCATCCTCCGTCTGTTCGAGTCCACGTTGCCTGCGCCCATTCCATTTGACCGCGAGGGCAGCCGCGTCGAATACCATCGCCACGCGAACATGCATGCGATGCAACGAGTAGTAGTTGACGACCTTGATCGGATTCGTTCTCAACCCAATATGTCAGGTGCCAGAATCGCAATTCTCGCTCGGGACACGAGGAATCTCAGGAGGTTTGAGGAATACTGTGAAGTGCTCGGTCGAGACGATGTCGTTCGGATCGGACAGGATCACTACGTCGACTCTCGAACCGTGCTGGCACGAATACCAGACGTGCGAGGCCTAGAATATGACGCTGTCATCGTTCTCGGCGTCAACGAGGCCTTTGCAGACACTCTCTTCAATCAGAAGCTGCTGTATCAGGCCACCACAAGAGCCAGGCACTATCTGGCCATTCACTGAGCTGGGAAGATCTCTCCCATCCTTAGCTCAGTTTCTGATCGTGGAGTCCATAAGATCGACCGTCGAAAACGATAGTGATCTCCGCGCGTAGCTCGGTTTCGTCAGTTTGAAGTGGCACGAAAGAGTGCAACTCTGCCAGTCCGAATCGAACGCGGATGTCTAGGACTGAGACTGCGGGACTTCACTGTCAAGCAACCAATTTAACCAGGACCGCACGTCCACCATCTCCTCCGCGCTCACCTGGTGCGCCATCGGATACTCCCGGTACGTCAGGTCCAGCCCATGACGCTCCAGCAGGTCGCGCGTACGGCGCCCGGCCTCCACGGGAATGATGTCGTCATGGGTCCCGTGGGCTACGAAGGCCGGGCGCCCGACCAGGTTGCCGGCGTCGGATTCGACCTCGATCGGGAAGTAGCCGCTTAGCGCGATCACCCCGGCGACGCTATCGGGCTGCAGAGCCTGCGTCCCCAGTGACATCACCGCGCCCTGGCTGAAGCCCAGCAGTACGACCCGCCTGGGATCGACGGGGTAGCTCGCCTTGACCGTGTCCAGGAACTTGGCGAGCGCATCCAGGCTGGTCCGCAGCGTCGCCTCGTTAAGGCTTGGCGGCTGCTGGAACCGGTACCACTCATACCCGCCCGCCATCACGCCGCCCAGCCCCAGCGGCGCCTGTACCGAGATCACCAGCAGGTCGTCCCGCTCGAACTCATAGGCCAGCGGCAGAATCCCCGCCGCGCTATCCCCCCGACCATGCAGCAACACCAGCGTCGGATAGTCATCCGCCCGCGTTCGCGGCGCGATAAGTTCGTGGTGCAGGTTGGCCTGCACGGGTTCAAGTTGGTCGGACATGTCCCGGATCCTTCAGCAGGCTGCCACGCGCCCTTGGCCGGCTCAGGGCTGGGCGGGTGAGCCGCAGCCGGTGGCGATGGCGAGCGCTCGGCAAACGTGCCGCATTTTGGCCGGACTCACGGAACCGACGTAGCGGTGCAGTTGCCGCTGCTCGACCGTCTGCACGTGGTCGAGGTTGATGGCCGAGTCGTGCCGCAACCCTTCGTCCACGCCCACGATCACTTCACTCGGCAGACCGCGAATCGTCGACGTAATCGGCGCGACCATCGCCGTATGCAGCAGCGGAAGCACCTCCTGCCGCGTAAGCACGACGACCGGACGCCGTTTGTCGGGACGCTTGAAGCCGTAGTCCCAGATCTCGCCGCGGCGCGGCCCGGCCTCTAGTCCCGGGGCCACACGCCCTCGCCGGCCCATCCGTCGAGATCGGCGTCAAGCTCGGCCCTCTCGCCATAGCCCGCGCGGTATCTGTCCGATATGACGTCGGCCTCCTTGCGCACCAGGTACGCCGCCGCCGCCTCCCGCAACACCGCCGACCGGCCCCGCTCCCGCACCGCCGGATCCCGGTCAAGCCGCTCCAGCAGCGCCTCGTCAAACGTCACCTGAATAGCCTTCATATCCATCATCATACCACATAAACAATACACATCATCATCCGGCAGTGGGTCGCCATGACTCTTCCTCTGAAGGTGACTCGCGTGAGGGTCTTCGCTGCTCACAAAACTCAACGTGACCCATTGCCCGCCATCGGCCAACCTCAAAGGCCTGTGGGCGGCCCCGACTCGACCGTGTTGGCAGCCAACCGTGACTTCCAGCTCTTGGGGTGCCTGGTGGGCGACGGGTTCTCGAGACGTCTCAAACCTAGCCTGAGATTCTCGACGTTTGGCGCCAAGTGCTTCGGTGAAGAAACGGACGATCAATCCAGCGACGACCGAAGCGGCGCTGACTGAACCGATCACGGCGATCGCCTTCTAGCGGGTCCGGCTGGGGAGGTGGGCCTTGAACTCGGCACGCGTCGCGTGGAGTTCAGCTCGTCACTCGGCAAAGTTGACCTTGGTCGCATCGTGCGCCAGTGCCCGATCGAGTTCCTCGCGCAGGTCGTCGCGGGTGAGCGGGACGGCTTCAGCAGTCCTGCTGTCAAGGTCTCCTCAGCCGTCCGCGTTGCAATTCGCTAAGTCCATGCCGTCGGTCTGAGTCGAGCATCGCAGGCTGAATATCGCCAATGCGGCGGGTCGCCGGGACTGGCGTGTGACTGGACGGATGTGACCAGGGATCGGGCCGGGTGGAGGCGCCAAACGGAGACGACGAGCCGGATACATCGGGATAGTGCCGCAGTCGTGATTCGACTGGAAGCCACAAGGGCCGGTGGGCCCGAGCGAACGGTGCTGCGTTAGTCGCAGGCCGATATCCGGCCGGCCCCTCGTCGGTTCAGCGCGGTCGCGACCAACGAGCGCGGCCAGTATGGGGCGACGGCAGTTTTTATACTGGGTGACCGTCCCCGAAGGTGTCTGGGTTTGGTGCGCCTTATGTCAGCGCCCGTCGTCACGATCGATGGTCCGGTGGGCTCGGGGAAGAGCACGGTGGGTCAATTGCTGGCCGAGCGGCGCGGATACTTGTGCTTGGATAGTGGGCTCTTTTACCGGGCGGCGGCGCTGGCCACGCTGCGAGCCGGGGCGGATCCGGCGAGCGCGGCCCAGGTCTTGCGGGCGATCGCAGGCCTGGACCTGGATTTCCGCACAGAGCCCGAGGGCGCGTACCGCACGCGCGTGCTCTCCGAGGACGAGGACGTAACCGACGGCGTGTACAGCGCGGAGGTTGAGGCAGTCGTGTCTGATGTATCGCGACTGCCCGAGGTGCGTGCCTACCTGCTGGGTGAGCAGCGACGGGCAATCGGGCAGGGCGGCGTGGTTGCGTTGGGACGTGACATTGGCACCGTCGTCTGGCCGGAGGCTGAGTTGAAGGTGTTTCTGGACGCTCCCCTCGAGACACGCGCGCGGCGGAAGTGGGAGCAACGGCGAGCGGACGGCGAGTGCATTGACCTGGCGAAGGTGCGACGGTTGCTGGAAACGCGGGATCGGATTGACAGCACGCGCGCTGACGCGCCCCTGACGGCTGCGGCCGATGCCGTATGGATCGATTCCGATAACCGCAGCCCGGCGGCCGTCGTGTCGGAGATCGAGGCGTTGCTGCACGAGCGTGGCCTGGGCACGGAGCGCTGACATGCGCAAGGACTCCAGCTGGGAACCACCGTGGATCATCACGACGATCTACTCGTTCTGGCAGATGCTGGGGCGTTTCGTGGTGTTTCCGTTTCTGTTCCGGGTGCGTGTGACCGGCGTGGAGCGCGTTCCCGAGGAAGGCGCCTTCATCGTGGCGTCGAACCACTTCACGCAGTTTGACCCGATCCTGACGGGCTCATACGTGCGGCGGTACCTGACGTTCATGGCGAAGCGTGAGGTGGTGGAGTCCCGGACGGTCGGATGGCTCTGCCGCGCCTGGGGCGTGCTGCCGGTGAGTCGGGACGGGATGGACCTGCCGGCGGTGCGGCAGATGCTGCGGATCCTGCGAAGTGGCCAGGCGATGATGATGTATCCCGAGGGCACGCGCAGCCGGGACGGGAAGTTGCGCGAACCGCAACCGGGGGCGGCGTACGCGGCAATGAAGCTGGGGGTGCCAGTGATTCCGGTGTCGATCTGGGGCACCGAAGCCTTCTCCTGGCGGCGGCGGCTCACGAAGGGCCGAATGCCGGTGAACCTCAGGGTTGGCAAGGCACTGGAATTGGAACGGCATCCGGGCCGGATCCCGCACGAAGAGCTGGCGGCGGCGGGCGACACCATCATGCGGGCAATCGCGGCGAATCTGCCGCCGAGCTATCGGGGTCCTTATGGCTAGGGCCAGCTCGGGTGGTTCAAGTCCCGTTGTTCCAGTGGCAGGGGGCGCGGCGCTGGTGGCGATCGTGGGACGTCCGAACGTTGGCAAGTCCACGCTATTCAATCGCCTGATGGGTTCGCGGGTGGCGGTGGTGGCGGACGAGCCGGGAACGACGCGGGACCGGATTTATGGCGAGATTGAATGGCGCGGGCGCGGTATGGCAATCGTGGACACGGCCGGCATCGCCTGGCGGGACCCGGCGCCGGTTGCCGCGCACGCCGAGGCGCAGGCGCGGCTGGCGGCGGCGGAGGCCGACCTGGCATTGATTGTGACTGACGCGACCACGGGACCGACCGAACTCGATCGCGCCGTCGCACGCGAGGTGCTACGGGCCGGGCGACCGCATTTGCTGGTGGTCAACAAGGTGGATGCGCCACAGTATCGGGACGCGGTCCCGGAGTTCTACGCGCTGGGGCTGGGCGATCCGATGGCCATCTCGGCCATGCACGGCACGGCGACGGGCGACCTGCTGGACGCGATATCCGAGAGGTTGCCAGGCACGGATTACCGGGCCGCGGCCGACACGCGTCCGCGGATTGCCATTGTGGGTCGGCCCAATGTGGGCAAGTCATCGCTGCTGAATGCGCTGCTGGGCGAGGCGAGGGCGCTAGTCCACGACGCACCCGGAACGACGCGGGACAGTGTGGATACGCTGGTGGAATGGGAAGGCCACGAGGTCTGGCTGGTGGACACGGCCGGTATCCGGCGTCGTGGGCACATTGAGCGTGGCATTGAACAACACAGCGTGCTGCGGGCCATGCGATCAATGCAGCACGCTGACGTGGGGGTGGTGGTGATTGACGCGTTCGAGGGACCAACCCAGCAGGACGCGCACGTGGCTGGCTTTGTGCTGGACGCCGGCAAGGGCGTGACCGTGGCCGCAAACAAGTGGGACCTGGTGCGCGGCAAGGAAGAGGTGGCGCGGGTGGAGCACCACCTGGCGCGCATCTTCCACTTCCTCCCGCAAAGCCCGCTGGCCCGAACCTCCGCAAAGACAGGGCGCAACCTGGATCACGTGCTTCCAATGGCGCTGGAGATTCACCGAACGCGGCGGCAGCGGATTCCAACCTCCCGGCTCAATGCGTTCCTCCGGGCATGGGTGGGACGCCGCGATCTGCCGTCGCGACGAGGTCGTGCCGCTCGCTTCAAGTACGCCACGCAGACGGGAACCGCACCCCCGGAGTTTGCGCTGTTCTTTTCAAGTCCCGAGCACGTGCATCGCAGTTACGTGCGGTATCTGGAGAACGGACTGCGGCAGGAGTTTGGGTTTGACGGGACGCCGATGCGCCTGAGTCTGCGGTCGTCGTAAGGGAATCGTTACTGGTTTGACAGCCGCGCATGGCGGGCCGAAGCTGGCGCAAACCCGTCGGGTTGTGGGGCGCTCCCGGTGACTACGATCCAAGCCGTGCAGGTGGTTGGCCTCTTGGTAGGCGCGTACCTGCTGGGCGCGGTGCCGATAGGCTGGTTGGTATGCCGCGTCGGTTTCGGCGTCAACATCTTCGAACACGGCAGCCGGCGGTCCGGCGCCACCAACGTGTACCGAACGGTGGGTCGAGGCGCGGCGGTCATTGTGTTCGTGGGCGACATGCTGAAGGGCTTCGTTCCGACATTGATCGCGCGGCTGCTGGTTGGAGACTTGCAGCTCGTCCCGCTGATCGCAGCCGTGCTGACGGCCGTCGGTCATAACTGGTCGATATTCATCGGCCTGCGCGGTGGCCGTGGGGTTGCCACGAGTGCGGGGGCAGTGATTGCATTGGCGCCACTGGCGGCCGTGGTTGGGTTCCCGGTGGGTCTGGCCACGGTGGCGATAGGACGCTACGTTTCGCTGGGGTCGCTGGTCGGGGCTCTGGGATTCCTGGTGGGGGCGATCGTGTTTTATGCGTTGGGCCTCGGCGTGACCGGTTTCCATGTCACGTTAGTAGCGATATTCGTGCTATTCCTGACCTCGCAGCACCTGGACAACCTGCAGCGCCTGTTCGCCGGCACGGAACGACGCTTGGCGCCCTGGCCGGAACTGATTGGAAGCCGAGGCTCAAGCGAACAGGGCCAGGACTGACGCAACGTCCTCGATGAGGTCGCGTCCCGGTCGGCATTCCGACCCAATGGCCGTCGCCCTGCGGTTTCTGACAGCTCGCTCGCGGTCTGAAGCGGAGGTGCGCCGGCGCCTAGCCTCTCGCGGTGTGGACGCTGCGGACATTGAGCAAGTGCTGGAGCGGCTGCGGCTACTGGGGTACGTAAACGATGCCGAGTTTGCGCAGGCCGTAGTCCGAGCGCGGACCGAGCGCCGGGCTCGGGGGCGGCGGCTGGTGGCCGATGAGTTGCAGGCCAAAGGCGTCAGCGCTGAGCTGGCCGAACGCGTGCTGGATTCCTACTACGGCGACGAGCTTGAGGTTGCTCGGCCGGTGGCCGAGCGGCAGGCAAGGCGTTTGCAGGGACGTGGATTCAGGGAGTTTCGACAACGGTTGGGAGCATTCTTGGTGCGGCGGGGATTCGAGCACGCGACGGCCGAGTCGCTGGTGACGGAACTCTGGGAGACCTACGGCACGCCGGATTGACGCCAGTGCCGAAGGTTGCGCGCGCGCCACGGGCGGCGGTTTGTTTCTCTGTGACCAAAATTAATGGCCGCTCCGATCGAAGCCGCGACCTCTTCCATCGGAACACCGCGATCGTCGCGACCACCTGCGATTCGAACTGCGCGACTGTGCAGCCAGGCGCCCATGGCAGCCGCGTCTGCGGCCGAAAGGCCTTGGCCCAGCAGTGAGCCGATGGCGCCGGCCAGTACGTCGCCGGAGCCTGCGGCGGCTAAGGCAGGGTTTGGCCGGGCGAGGATCCGTACGTGGCCGCCGGCACAGATAAACGTGGGTGAGCCCTTCGCGACAACGGTGGCTTGCGTTTGGGCGGCCAGATCTTGGGCAGCCTTCAGGCGCTCGCGACCTTCGGGTGGCGACGTCAGGCGCAGGAGCCGTGCCAGCTCGCCGGGATGCGGGGTGAGGACGCACTCGGGGCCGAGCGTTTCCAGGAGGTCGGTTCGGTCGGCCAGTGCGTTGAGGCCGTCGGCATCGATGACGGTGGGAGTCTCGGACAGTGAGTCGAGCAGGCCATAAACGAGCGCATCGGTTGCGCTACTACGGCCCAGACCGGGGCCAAGCAGAAGCGCCGAGGATCGTCCAATTGAAGCCGCGACTTCCTCGGCGGTCGTCTGGATCTGGCCTGTCGGGGAGGCTGACAGCGGAACGAACGTCGCGGCGGGCGCCTGGGCAGCCGTGGCGGCGCAAGCCGGTTCGACCGACGCCAGGGTTACAAGGCCGCCGCCGGCGCGCAGCGCGGCGAGAGTGGCCAGCGCGGCCGCTCCACGGTAACGAGACGAGCCGGCCACGATGACCAGCCGTCCAAAGGTGCCCTTGTGGCCGTCAAGCGGGCGCGTCGGCAGCAGACGGCGCGCCGTGCGGCCGTCGATCAGCGACCTCCGAAGCGGCGCGTAGGCCTGGGCGGAGAGTCCAATGTCGAGCGCGATCTGCCGCCCGGCGTACTCGATGGCCGGGTGTAACAGCGCGCCGATCTTGATAGGTCCTGTGGCGAGGGTGACGTGGGCACGGAAGGTCAAGGGATCAGCGGCGCCGGTGTCCGCGTCGATACCACTGGGGACGTCGACGGCGAAGCGCGTCTGCCCGGCCACAGGTGGCAGAGCTGCCAGGATCTCCGCAATAGGGCCTCGCAAGGGTGGGCAGCTCCCGATGCCGAGGAGCCCGTCAACCAGGCACGACGCCCGGCGAACGTCATCAACGAGCGGACGAACCTCGGTGTTCCAGACGTGCCACCGCACGCCGCGGGAAGTCGCCGCAGTCACGAGCGGGTCGTTGGGGCGCTGGCGGGAAGCCCAGGCGGTAACGCGGGCACCCGTGGCGGCAAGCCGGGCGGCGGCTATCAGGGCGTCGCCGCCGTTGTCACCGGGGCCAATCAGCAGGACGACGGAGCGGGCGCCGAGCGATGCGTTTCGCCGGAGGATGGCGGCGGCAATGGCGTGACCAGCGTTCTGCATAAGGTTGATGCCAGCGGGGGCCTGAGCTTCCAGGATCCGCATTTCGGCGGTGTCCACCACACGGCGAACCACGGGCCCGCGACCTGCGCCGCGCGCTCCGACCACGCCGGTCAATCCGCCGTTGCTACCACGAAGGCGATGGCAAGTTCGCGGCTGTGGGTCAGGCTGATCTCGAACGACGTAAGACCGAGGTCGCGCGCGCGGGCAGCGGCGGCGCCGTGCAGGTGGACGGTGGGTTTCCCATGCCGGTCATTCAGGACTTCAAGCTCTCGCCAGAGGACACCGCGCATGCCGGTGCCCAGGGCCTTGGAGATGGCCTCCTTGCCGGCAAAGCGGGCGGCGAGTTCCTCGGCTCGTCCACGGCAGTACTGCTGTTCTCGCTCAGTGTAGAGGCGGCGGATGAAGCGGTCGCCGAAGCGGTCGATTGCGGCCTGGATGCGGGCGATTTCGATGGCGTCCACGCCGGCGGTGAGGCGGCGATCCGCAGGGCTAATTGCCGGTCAGCTCCACGCGACGGACGGCGGACTGATATTCCCAGCCGCTACCCAGGACCTCAAGGCGGCGTAGCCGAACCGGTGCCGGCCGGATTTCCCCCAACAGAGCCGGATGGTCGTAGGTGATCCAATCTCCTGCGGGAATATTTTGCCCCAGCTTGACGCTTAGCCCAGCGTCGTTCTGGTAGTAAAAGCCTGTGGTCCAGATCTGCTCCCGACCCTCGGCATCGACATACGTGAGGCGGATCATCAGCGGGTATTCCGTGCCGGCGGTACCGCCGCCCGAGAGCGTTTGGTGATCGGTGCGTACGTCGGCGCGGAGTCGCAGCTTCACATAGTCGCGGACATCACGTTCCATTTCCTGTACGATCCCGCTTTCGCCGTGTCGGTCGGTGGCCCCATCGGGCGTGCGGCGTTCGAACCAGACGCCGTCGTGCCGCGGGTTTACGGTTCCGGCAATCCCGGCTTCAGTGACGACAAAAGCGCTCCAAGCCGAGCCATCGGCGAGGCGCTCGAGCAGCGGGTCGTTCAAGAGATCTCGCTCCAGCGGGACCGGTCCGGTAATCTTCGCTGCCGGGGTCAGCACAACGCGACGACCGGCCGGGACCTGCATGACGCGACTGCCCAGCCAGACCAGCGCGACGCCCTGCCGGACGCTCAGATGCACTGCGCCATCGGACTCCATTTCGATTCGGTACGTGCCTTCGCCCAAGTCCAGCCGACCTTCGCCGGCAAGCACGCTCAAGCGGCGGTCACGAGCGGCGGGATGCAGCGCCACGCCAATCTGGGCTCGCCCCTGGAAGATCCGAAAGACGGTGTCTTGGAGCGCCGGATTAAAGCGTCCGAATTGCATGCGCTGCACCCCGAGCTCCGTGTCGCTATAGAGCAGAACGGTAGAACCCTCGTGGGTGCGGAGGAAGGCCCTTGAGCGGTCGTCGGTGCGCAGACGCGTGCCCTCGGCCAGGTCGGCCCTAGTCGCCAGGCCCTGCCAGGTCGCGGTAGCCGGAGGCTGGATGAGAACAGTTCCTTCGAGAACGACGGCCGAGGTTGGTCGCGACTCGCTGACACCGCCAAACATGGCGTCCACGACCCGTGGCAGAACCATCACGGCGGCAATCAAGAGACCCAAGCCAACGAGCAGCGAGGCCCAGGCGAGCGCTTGCATACCCCGATGGCGCTCACGCGCCGGAATCACGTCCGCGCTCCTGCGCGTTCGGGAGTCCGGAAGGTGCTGCATCACCTGCTACCTATGCGCGAGTTGCGAACGCTGGCAAGTCGCCAGCGGGCGCCGACCACGCTACAGTAACGGATTCGACCACGGCGAGTGGCGGCCCAGCGTGCAATTCCAGGACAAGAGCGTCCAGTGCAGGCCGTGGGCCTTGCGCGACGACTTCGACACGTCGGCCGTCTGGCAGATTCCGAACGTGGCCGTAAAGGCCAAGCCGGCGACCGGCGCGGACGGCAAAGAAACGGAAGCCGACACCTTGCACGCGGCCGCGGACGGTTGCGCGTAGCCGCTGGCTGCATGCGGTTTCAGCTACCACGTCAGAGCAGCGCAGCCTGTTCGGGCGCGGCGCGCGGAGGTTCGCGATTCAGGTGTTCATAGGCTAGCCGTGTGACCACGCGGCCGCGCGGCGTTCGGGCGATGAAGCCGGCTTGGAGTAGGAACGGTTCGTAGTAGGACTCAAGCGTAGGCACGTCTTCGGCCAGCGTGGCGGCAAGGGCCTGAAGCCCAGCGGGTCCGCCGGCGAAGGCGTCCATGAGAGTGGTCAGGATTCGGCGATCCATGGTGTCCAGGCCCTGGTGGTCGACATCGAGTTCGGCGAGGGCCTGGGCCGCAACGGTATCGGTGATGATGCCGTTGGCCTCAACCTGGGCGAAGTCGCGGACTCGGCGAAGCAGGCGGTTGCAGACGCGGGCGGTCCCGCGGGAGCGTCGGGCAATGGCGAGCGCGCCAGCGTCGGTAATCGGGACGCCGAGAATCTCGGCGGATCGCAGAACGATGCGGGCGCACTCCTCGGGGCCATAGAACTCAAGACGGTGAACGGCGCCAAAGCGGTCGCGGAGCGCGGCGGTGAGGGAACCGGCGCTGGTGGTGGCGCCGATGACGGTGAAGTGGGGGAGCGCCAGGCGGTAGGTTCGCGCGCTGGCCTTGCCGGCGCCTACAACAATGTCGAGCGCGAAGTCTTCCATGGCGGGGTAGAGGATTTCCTCTACGGTTTTGCCGAGGCGGTGGATTTCGTCGATGAAGAGGACTTCGGCGGCATCGAGGCTGCTGAGGGTGGAGGCGAGGTCGCCGGGTCGTTCGAGGGCGGGGCCGGAGGTAACGCGGAGACGTCCGCCCATCTCGTTGGCAACGATGTGCGCGAGCGTGGTCTTCCCTAGACCGGGCGGACCGCCGAGGAGGACGTGATCGACGGGTTCGTCGCGCTGCTTGGCGGCCTGGATCATGAGGCGAAGCGCGCGCTTAACACCTTCCTGGCCGATGAATTCGTCGTCGGATAAGTCGCGGGGCCGAAGGGCGCGGTCAAGCCGCTGGTCGCCCTCTGCCGACTCGACCGCCACGACTCGCTCGGTCATGCAGGCCGCCCTCGGGCGCCGAGGTCGCGCAGGGCGGCGGCGATGCGGGCTTCGACGGACAGGGATTCGCCGATGGTTTGGTTGAGAGCGACTGTGGCCTCAGTGCGCGTGTAGCCGAGGCCGAGAAGGGCTTCGAGAACTTCGCCGGAGTTTTCGTCGGCGGCGGTCTCGGCCGGGGCCTTGTCTTCGGGAACCAGCTTGCCGCGGAGCTCGAGAATGATGCGGTTGGCCGTACGAGCGCCAATGCCGGAGACGGCCTGGAAGGGCTTGGGATCCTCCTGGTCAAGCGCCTCGTAAATACGGCTGGCCGGGTGCGTGGAGAGAACGCGGACGGCCATGCGTGGCCCCACACCGTTCACGGTCAGGAGGGCCCCAAAGACCCTGAGCTCTTCTGGAGAGTCGAAGCCGGTAAGCAGCGCACCGTCGGCGGCCATGTGAAGGGAGGTGAAGAGGTGGACAATTTCACCCGGATCGACAAGCGAACGGGCCGGCACGATGACTTCAAGGGCGAGACCGATGCCTTTCACAAGAACGACCAGGCTGTCCTCGCGCCGTTCGGCCACCTTGCCGTGAAGCTCGGCGATCACCGGGCGCCAACTTTGCGTTCCAGGGCGCGCGTCTCGTAAGAGTTCACGTGGCAGATGGCGACGGCGAGGGCATCGGAGGCATGGTCAGGTCGAGGCGGACGGTCGAGCTCAAGAAAGCGGCCCACCATTTTCTGAACGCTGGCCTTGTCGGCCCCGCCATAGCCGGTTACGGCCAGCTTGATTTCCGGCGGCGCGTACTCCTCAACTGGCACGCCATGATCCGCGGCCACCAGGTGAGCCACGGCGATGGCGTGCGAGACGTCCACCGCCGAGGTGAGCCGCCGGGCGTAGCCAAGACGCTCGATGGCGACGTCGGTTATCGCGTGGCGCTCGAAGAGACGCACCAGGCCGTCGCGGATTCGCGCCAGGCGGGATCCCAGCGGCCGGCCGGCCGGTGTGGTCAGGCAGCCGTGAGTCACGTGGTGCGTATTGCGGTCGCCTGCCACCAATCCGAAGCCAAAGCGGGCCGTGCCCGGGTCAATGCCGAGCGTCAGCACGCGTAGCGTCCTCACGTCGGGCCAGCCGAGGGGCGACCCGGCACAAGAGTCCTCGCCTCCGGGATCGTATGGGTACAGAGGACAAATCGGCCAAGCTCAGGAGCTTATCCGCTCGAGCAGCGTATCGCTGAGTTCGAGATTCGTGTGGACGCGGCGCACGTCATCCAGTTCTTCGATGGACTCGATCAGCGTGAGCACTCGTTCGGCTCGATTGTCATCGAGCGTCATCGGCGCGGTAGGCGACTTGGTGAGCTCGGCCGAGGCAATCTCCGCGCCCTCGGCCGCCAACTCAGTTTTTACGCGGCTGAGGTCGGTCGCATCGGTGTAGACGTAGACCGTTTGGTCGGTGTGCTCCACATCAATAGCGCCCAAGTCGATGGCCGTGAGTTCAAGGTCTTCCGGATCATGACCGTCGAGACGAATCTCGATTGCGCCCCGTGTCTCGAACTGCCAGGCAACAGCTCCGCTGGCCGCCAGCGTGCCGCCCAACCGGTTGAGCGCATTGCGAACTTCGGCGACGGACCGATTGCGGTTGTCGGTAACGACTTCGATCAGCAGCCCCGCACCATCAACGGCGTAGCCTTCATACAGGAGTTCTTCGAGTTGCCCGCCGCCGGATCCGCCGCCGATGCCGCGTTGAATGGCGCGGGCGATGTTGTCCTTCGGCATGTTGGCGGCCTTGGCCTTGGCGATGGCCTGCTCCAGCCGGAAATTCCCGGCCGGGTCCGGCCCGCCCTGCTGGGCGGCAATGGTGAGCTCGCGTCCCAGCTTGGTGAACAGTTGGCCGCGCTTGGCGTCGGTCACGGCCTTCTGACGCTTGATCTGCGCCCACTTGGAATGGCCGGCCATCAGGGTAGGGACATCATGCACATTGCCTGGTTCGCGAGTATAGGACAGGGGTCCGTTTCAGCCGTCCGGCCCGGCGACATCGGGAAGGTACGTGTACGCCCGCAATCCGGTGGTTCTCTCACGTCCTGCTAGCATCCTGGGAGATAGCTTGGCTACGCTTGGACTCGGCTCATGGACGCGTCTGACCTGACCCGTTACGTCAGCGTCGTACTGGCTGCGCTGATTTGCGGCGCCATGGTGAGCGGGGTCGTCAATCCGTGGGCGCGGCCGCGGCCCGGGCGTGAGGTTATGCAACTGCGAACCTCGTTTCGGGCACGCATTTTGCTGTATCGCTGGCACCTGTTGCCCATCCTGGGCATCTTCCTGGGAGTGCGGCTGCTGCCGGGGACGTGGACGACGGACGGCGCCGACGTGGTCTCGCTGCTGCTGGTGGCGGGCTGGCTGCTTGTTCCCACCAGCTACTACTTCACCGACGAGGGCATCGGTCTGCAGACGGGCCGATTCTGGACGTGGGCGAGCTTCGAGAGCTATCGGCGCGCCGGCGGCGTCGTCCAGCTTCGCGGATCGGAATACGGCAGCGTGTCGCTCTACCTCAATCATCCCCAGCAGCAGGCGATCTTGCCGCTGCTGCGCCGCCATATCTCGCAGCGGCGGTAGTCCAACGTCCGGTCAGCCCACCGGGTCGCTCGTGGCGCTTCCGGCCTTGGCGCCGGACTCCCAGCGAGTGTGGAAGACACCGTCCCGGTCGGTTCGCTGGTAGGTGTGAGCGCCGAAGTAGTCGCGCTGGGCCTGGATCAGGTTGGCTGGCAGGCGGGCCGCGTGGTAGGCGTCGTAATAGTCGAGTGAGGCGCTGAGGGCCGGGCAGGGAATGCCGGCGGCCTTGGCGGCGCCGACGACGGCCCGCCAGGCGGCTTGCGCGCCGGCCAGCTGACGGGCGAACGACGGCTGGACCATGAGGTTCGGAAGGTCGGGATCGTCGCCGAAGGCGCCCTGGATGAGCCCCAACAATCGCGCGCGGATGATGCAGCCGGCTTTCCAGATACGGGCCATTTCGGAGAGATCGATGCCGTAGTCGCGTTCCAGAGAGGCGGTGCGCAGGAGCGCCATGCCCTGGGCGTAGGAGCAGATCTTGGCCGCGTACAAGGCCTGCCGGACCTGATCGACCAGTTCCGACGTTCGTTCCAGCGTGACGAGCGGGCTGTCGCCCGCAGCGGCAACCCGTTCGTCCTTGCGGGCCGAGATGTTGCGGGACCAGACGGCGGCGTCAATGGTGGGGATCGGCACGCCCAGTTCCAGCGCGTCTTGCGACATCCAGCGGCCGGTACCCTTCTGCCCGGCGGCATCGAGGATGCGGTCAACCAGGAATCCAGCTCCATCGGCATCGCGAACACGAAACACGTCGGCGGTGATCTGGATCAGGAACGACTCGAGCTCGCCTTCGTTCCAATCGCTGAAGACGTCGGCCAGTTCAGGCGGCGTGAGCCCGGCCGCGTTGAGAACGGCATAGGCCTCGGCTATCAATTGCATATCGCCGTATTCAATGCCGTTATGCACCATCTTCACGTAGTGCCCGGCGCTGGACTGGCCGCAGTAGGCGGTGCAGGGACCGTCGTTGGTCATGGCGGCAATACGTTCAAGGATGGGGCGCATGGCTTCGTAGGCCTCAGCGGGACCGCCGGGCATGATGGAAGGTCCAAGCAGAGCGCCGGATTCGCCGCCGCTGATACCGGTGCCGAGAAACATAACGTCGGTGGCGCGGACACGCTCAAAGCGCCGTGCCGTGTCCTGGAAGTGAGAGTTGCCCCCGTCCATTACCACGTCGCCGGTCGACAGCAGCGGAAGCAGCTGATCCAGCACGGCGTCCACGCCGCGGCCGGCCTGCACCATCAGAATGATGCGCCGCGGGCGTTCGAGTGATGCGACGAAGGCATCCAGCGTGCGCGCGCTGCGGACCGACGTGCCCGCCGCGTCGCCGGCCAGGAACTCGTCGGCGCGCTCGACGGTTCGGTTGAATACAGTGATTGGAAAGCCATTGCGCTCGATGTTGAGCGCAAGGTTGCGGCCCATGACGGCCAGACCGATGAGACCGACGGAAGTGGAAGCCATGGCGGGCTCCGGGAAGAGCGGCCGCCTATTTTGGCGCATTCGGCCGGAGGCGCGGCGGTTTTGGCAGAATCAGGTTAGAAGCTCATGAGTGCGTCCCGACCCACAGCCGCCGAAGCACGGCGTGCGCGCCGCCGCGCCGCCCGGGAGGAGCGTCAGCGCGCCGCACGCACCATGCGGCGCTTACGAATGGCCGGGGTGACAGTGCTTGGCGCCGGCGTCGCCGCGGCGTTGGCCGTGCTGGTGATTGCCCTGGGCCGCGGGCCGGACACCGACGCGCCGCAGCGCATCCGTGTCACCAACGAAGGCCGGCAGCACGTGGCTGAGGGCAGCGTCGTTGAGCACGCGGCCGACCCGCCGGCGTCGGGCGACCACTACCCGGTCTGGTCAAGGTACGGTGTGTTTGACGAACCAGTAAACCCCGGCTACTGGGTCCACAACCTGGAGCACGGGGCGATTGTCCTGCTCTACACCTGCACCGATGACTGTGAGCAGGTCAGGTCTGACATCAACCGGGTCTATGCATCGCTACCGGACGGCGCGTTCGGCGAGGTTAAGCTGCTGGCCACGCCGTACGAGGGCGACTTTGGCTCGCGGTTCATGCTGATCGCGTGGAACTGGCAGGAACCATTTGATGAGTTCGACCCCGGGCGAATTGAGCGGTTCTACCGTGAGTTCCTTGACCGCGGACCGGAGCGCGCGCCGTGAGCGGTGCCGGACAATTGATTGGAAGCAAGCGGCGGTTATGCCCTAAGGTGGGTGGAACGGCCACTGCCACAGACGCGTTCGGAGCGCTCCTGGATGATTGAACGAGAACCATTTCTGATTCGCAATGGGCTGCGCATCTTCAGCGTTTTCGTTGCGGTGGGGCTGGTTGCGCTGATCGTGATTGGCATCCGGTTCCAGATCGAGAACGCGGAGTTTGCCAACGAGGAGAACCGGCTTCAGTCGCGGATTCCAAACGCGATTGAGTTGAAGGCCGGGTGCGACTTCTTTGGCGGTCAGTTTCTGGGGATGCCGGTGGTCGTGCCTGGCGGCGGGGCTCCGGGTCTGATGGAGGTGTGCAACCTCAGCGGCACCGCACAAGCCGGCTGGCAATGCGAGCACTTTGACGGCGCCTACAGTCGAGGCTCATGCAGCGTGGATGTCGGGGCGACGCTGCAGGCCATGCCGCGGGTTCCCGGATAGCGTTCACGCCAGGCGCCCTGCGTTGATGGTCTAACGACCCGTCGCGGGCACACGGTACCTCGACGTTCCAGCCGCTTGAGGCGCGCACAATAGGCAGCCGGTCGCGCGTTCCGGAGATGCCATGCACCCGCTGGACTACAGCCGTTCCTATCTGCGCTGGACAACAGCGCCGACAACATCTGACCTGCGTACTCCCGGGCACATGCCGTACGGAAACAGCGTGCGCATCCTGTTTGACGGGCGTGCGCGTGTCATCGACTCGGCGCTGGGCTCGGACGAGGAGTTCTATCTGATCTCGCCGTGTCGTACCGAGTGGATGTATCGAGACGACTCCTGCATTCAGCAACCGGGCGGCGAGTACCGATTGGCCTGGGCACAGAGCAAGGATCGGGCGCTGCGTTTCAGCCGGGATCTGACCGACCCCGACCCGCAGCCGCAGCCGGTTCCGATTGACGAGCGGTATCTGGACTTGGAATACACGCTGACGCCGCTACCAACTCCGCGTATAGCGGACGACAACGCGGCGCTGGTAGCGGCGGCGGAGTCGCTGGCGCAGGTTGTGATCCAGACGGAGATCGAGAACGCAGGAGGCACGCGGCGGGCGGTGCTGGAGTACCCGGTGAAGACCTTCAACTACCACCCGGAGCGCGTGCTGTTCCAGATCGATACCGGCCCCATGCTCTGGGCGGACCTTGACTCGTCAGAGGCGGATCCTATGCGCTGGCTACGACTGGGACACACGGTGTTCAACCGGTTCGATCGGGCCGAATTCGTCGTCCGTCGACCAACGCCTTTCGTGATCGACGGCGAGCCGGTGGGGCAGGTGGAGGACTACCAGCACGTAGTTGCGCAGCCGGCACGTCACGCGTTTTTCGTGGCGGGCTAAGCGCGGCCTGTGCGAACCGTGGAGGATGTCGAGCTGGCCCTGGGCGTGCTGGCGCCGACCAGGTCGGAATTGAAGTCGTTCGTCGGCGAGGCCGTGGCCGGCCTGTCAGTCCCGGAGATGGGCGACGCGCGGCGCTACCGCTTCGGCCAGGTGGAGGCCATCGGAGTCGTGATCGGACAGGGCACAAGCCGATCCGCCGCCACCCTGGCGCAGGTCCTTGACGCGGGTCTCGTCGGCAAGCTCCTGATCGTGGGCGTGGCGGGCGGAACCCTACCTGGCCAGGCACCCGGCCACTTGCTGGTAGCGGATGGCGCCGGTCCGCTTTTTGCTCACCCGACGCCGCCGGATCCCCGCATGGTCGAGACTCTCAGCGAGGCCTTGCAGGCCGGCGGGATACCGGCGTCGGTTGGCCCGCTGGCAGCGGTGGATGAACTTGCGCGCAGGGACGACAAGCGCCGGTTGGGCGATGCCGGGTTTCTGGGAGTGGATATGGAGACGCACGCGCTGCTGTCCGAGGCGCGCCGAGCCGGCGTCCAGGCGGCGGGACTACGAGTCGTGCTGGATCCACTTGAGCGAGACATTCCACGCTGCGTGGCGGCGCTGGCGGCGGCCCAGGGCGGGCGGCTGTGGCCGGACATCCTGGGCCTGGCCCGGTGGCCGCTGGAATTACCGGCGACCGTGCACTTCATGCGCGACATGAGCGCGGCGCTGCGCGCTCTGCGAGCTGTCGGGAAGCTGACGGTGCAGGCTCTTTATGAGGCGAGTTGAGAGCCGGCGGAGGACAGCGGCAGCGGCTCGGCCGTCTGAAGTCGTGCCGTACTATGTCGCATCGGCGGGGTGGCACGCGTGCGTGGCTCCGCCGTAACGCATGTCTAGAATCCCGCGCCGTCGGGTGGTCCGCGAACTGAGCTTATGAGCGAACACGCAGCTACTGGAACCGGCCTGATCGTGGCCGGCGTCGTCATCTTCATCGTCGCGTATGCGTTGATCGCGAGCGACAAGGTTCCCAAGTCGGCGGTGGCGCTGGGCGGCGGCGCGCTGATGATCCTGATCGGGATCCTGGATCAGCACCACGCCTTCGAACACATCGACTTGAATGTGATTCTGCTTTTGGTGGGGATGATGGTGCTGGCCGGCATCGTGCGGCACACCGGGGCGTTCCAGGCGCTAGCGATCCTGGCGGCGCGGTGGACCGGTGGCGATGGCGTTCGCCTGATGCTGGCGCTGTCGCTGATCACGGCCGTGCTCTCCGCGTTTCTGGACAACGTGACCACGGTCATCCTGATCGCGCCCATCACCATATTCGTGGCGTCGCGCCTGGGCCTTAATCCCGTGCCGTTCTTCATTGCGGAGATCCTGGCGTCAAACGTCGGCGGCGCGGCCACGCTGATCGGGGACCCGCCGAACATCCTGATCGCCAGCGCAGGTGACCTGGACTTCGCGGTCTTCGCGGCGCACATGACGCCGCCGGCGGTGATTTCGCTCGTGTTCCTGCTGTTTGTGATGCGGTGGATGTTCAGGTCGCAGGTGGTGACGGATCCTCAGCGGGCGGCGGCGCTGGCAACGCTGGATCCCGCCGATGCCATTACCGACCGACGCGGCATGTACATCGGACTGGGCGTGCTGGGGCTGACCATTTTCGGTTTCCTGATCCACGGCGCAATGGGCTGGGAGCCGGCGACGGTGGCGGTGGCGGGCGCGGCGCTGCTGATGATTCTGACCCGACCGGACGTGCACAAGGTGTACAACGAGGTCGAATGGGCCAGCGTGCTGTTCTTCGTGGGCCTGTTCATGATGGTGGGCGGGCTGGTAGTGCTGGGCGTGCTGGATGCGGTGGCCGACTTCACCATCGAGTTGACGCAGGGCAACGTGGGGGCCACGGCCCTCCTGATCATGTGGCTGAGTGCCGTCCTGTCGGCGGTGGTGGACAACATTCCGTATACGGCGACCATGCTGCCGGTTGTGCAGCGGCTGACGGCCGAGGGGCTAAACCCCGACAACATCCTGTGGTGGTCCCTGGCGATTGGGGCAGACTTTGGCGGTAACGCGACGATCATCGGGGCCTCAGCCAACGTGATTCTGGCTGGCATTTCCGAACGCGAGGGCCATCACATTCGGTTCGTCGAGTTCATGAAGTACGGCATTCCGGTAACGATCATGGTGCTGGTGATCGGCACCATCTGGGTCTGGTTGCGTTACCTGCTGTTTGCCTAGCGGCGGTAGCCGGGAGGAGTTCATGAGTCCGGACGAGCAGCGACGACTGGATGGTTCTGAGTCGCGGGTCGCGGACTTGCGGGCGCGTGGCTTGCTCGATCCATTCAGCGTGGTTCGAGCGGACGCCCAGTTCGAGGAGCTTGTGCGTGCGGCAGCGGCGCACCCCGAGGTGCGCACGGTCTCCGTGACAGACGACACGGGTGGGCTGACCGGGATCATTTCGATGCGAGTCCTCTATGGCGCGCTTTTTGCCGACGTGTATCCGGGCGCGGCGATGGCAGACGTGACGTCGTTCGAGAGCGCTTTGCAATACGGTGACCACATGGTTCACCCGAACGCCAGCGAGATCATGATTGAGGCCCAATCCGTCTCATTGACGGACACACTGCACGACGCGTTCATTGCGCTGCATCGTTCAGGCCAGGCCGGACTGCCGGTAGTGGACGCCGCGAACCGTCCGGTTGGGTATCTGGACTTGCTGGCGATCCTGCCGTTGTGGGAGCAGCGCCCGCAGACCGCGTAACCCAGCGAACGTCGCGGCCCGGCGGCAGAGCCTAGAGGGCTTCCTTGAGAGCTTTGGCACTGGCGGCGGTCATGCCGTCGACATCGGTGAGTTCCCGTAGCGAGGCGGCGCGGATACGTTTCAGGGAGCCGAAGGCGCGGAGGAGGTTTCGTTTCCGTTTGGGCCCGATGCCTGGGATCTCGTCGAGGATGGAGCGGCGGCCGCGAGCGGTGCGGAGCCTAATGTGGAAGCTGACGGCGAAGCGGTGGGCTTCGTCGCGGATCTGCTGCACCAGGTGAAGTCCGGGGCCGTCCAGGGGCATTAGGACGGCTTCGGAACGATTGGGCAGGTAAAGCTCCTCTCGACGCTTCGCAATGGCGGCCAGCGGAATGTGCGCACGGTCAAGGCCGAGTTCCTCGAAAACCTCCAGCGCGGCGCTTAGCTGGCCCTTGCCGCCGTCGATCAGGATGAGGTCGGGAGTGACGCCCCATTCCTTGGTGGAGCCGGCAGTCGGCTCTGCAGTTTCAGGGAGTTCGGCGTTGGGATCGAAACCGCTTAGCGGGACCTCGGCGAGCGCTCGAGGGTCCTGGCCCGCTGCGGCCGCAGAGTTCGTCTCCTCGGCATAGCGTCGGAGGCGACGGCGGAGAACTTCGCGCAGCGATTCGAAGTCGTCGTTGCCCGCGCCGCTGCGCACTTTGAACCGACGATACTTGCCGTTCTTGGCAACGCCGTCCTCAAAGACGACCAGTGAGCCAACGGCCAGCGATCCCTGAATGTGCGAGATGTCGTAGCACTCAATCCGTCGAGGGAGCCGGGGCAGGTCGAGGGCCACGCCGATTTCGAGGAGGGCCTGGCGGCGCTTGCGCTCGCTGTTGAGCCAGGTGGTGCGTTCGAGGTGCAGGGTCTCGGCGGCGTTGCGCACGGCCATCTCCACCAGGCGGCGCTTGGGGCCGCGCTGGGGGCGGCGGACGGTGACGCCGGCGCCGCGGAGTGACTTCAACCAGAACTGGAGCACGTCGACGTCAGTGAGGTCTTGGGGCACGAGAACGAGTTGGGGAACTTCGGCGGCGCGGTCGTAGTACTCACGGACGAAACCGTCCAGCAACTCGGATTCGGTTTCCTCGCCGGTGACGGTGAGGTCGTAGTGGTGGTGGCCGATAAGTTTGCCGCCCCGGATGCGGAAGACGGTGGCCATTGCGTCCCGCTCCTGGCGAACGGCGGCGATGACGTCAACCTGGCGTTCGCGGGCGTCGGGGTCGGAGACTTTCTGCTCGGCGACAACTTTCTCCATCGCGGAGATGCGGTCGCGGAACCTGGCGGCTTCTTCGTAGTCCTGGGCGTTGGAGGCGGCCCACATCTGATCGGTCAGGCGTTCCTTGACCTGCTCATACTCGCCGCGTAGGAAGCGCACGGCGCCATCGACGACCTCGCGGTACTGCTCAACGGTGACGTAGCGGGTGCATGGGGCGTTGCAGAGGCCAATGTCGTACTTGAGGCAGGGACGCGGGATCGGCTTAGCCATGCTGATGTTGCAGGTGCGGTAGGGAAACAGGCGGTTGAGGAGCTTGAGTGTCTGGCGCAGGGACTTGGCGCTGGTGTAGGGGCCGAAGTAGAGCGAGCCGTCCCTGGCGATGATGCGTGTGGTGGCAACGCGGGGATACGTCTCCTGCACGGTGACCTTGAGGTAGAGGTACTGCTTGTCGTCGCGGTAGGTGACGTTGAAGCGGGGGCGGTGTTCCTTGATCAGGTTGTTCTCGAGGACCAGGGCTTCAACTTCGGAGTCGGTGACGATGACGTGGAAGTCGGCGATGCGGGCAACCAGCGAGCGGGTCTTGTAGGAGTGGTCGCCGCGACGGAAGTAGCTGCGGACGCGGCTGCGCAGGGAGCGAGCCTTGCCGACGTAGAGCACGCGTTCGTCAGCGGCACGCATGAGGTAGACGCCGGGGGCGTCGGGCAGCTCGGCCAGCTTGCCTTCAATGTTGGAACGGACGGCTTCGCGAGTCATCGGAATGCAGGGGGGACGCGGCACGAGGTCGGCCGCATCATCCAATTCTAGGCATGCCGAGATAGTGCGCCGGGCGGATAGAATTGAGGGTTGCGAGCGGTCCACAAAGGAACCTCGCCCGTCGAGACGCAGCGCCCGCTTCTCATCCTGATCTACCTGGGCATCGCCGTGGCGGCCGCATGGCTGCTGCAATTTCTGTGGGGCGTGCTGAGCCAGGCCGGTGTCTTCGTGGTGATGCTGCTGGTGGCCTGGATTGTGACGGTGGTGACGCTGGGGCCAGTTCGGTTGCTGCGGCGGCTTCGGATTCCGCGCCCGATTGCGGCGGCGCTGGTGTACTTGGTGGTGTTGGGTATCGCGGGCGTGAGCCTGTTCTTTGTGCTGCCGCCATTCTTTACCGAAGTTGGGCACGCGGCGGAAAGCCTGACCGAGCAGGCCCGCGGGATTCCAGAGGGTCTGACCAACCTGCAGACATGGTTGACCGGGCTGGGCGCGCCTGACGACATCGTGGGTACGGTCACGGAGGATGTCAGCCACAACCTGGCATCGATGGGACAGCAGTTGGCGACCGGCGTCATCGCGACGACGGGAACTATCGCAGGCGGCGTGGCCGCCACGATCGTGACATTGATCATCTCGTTCTACCTGGTCCTAGGCTGGGACCGAGGAGTGGATCGGCTCGCGGACGCGCTGCCGCCGGATTGGGCGGCGCGCCTGCACCGGGGTGTGCGGGCCAGCGAGCACACGTTCGGGGCGTGGCTAGGCGGCCAGTTTCTAGCGTCGGTTATCTGGGGAATCGCGGTGGTCGTGGCGTATCTGATCGCGGGGCTGGAGTTCGGCCTGTTGGTGGCCGTCGGCACCGGCATCCTGATGTTCATCCCCTTCTTCGGGATGATCGTGGGCATAGCGATTCCCGCGATCATGGCGTTTACGGTTCGCATTGACCTGGCGATCTGGGTGGGGGTGGCGCTGGCCCTGGTATCGCTGACCATTGAGAACGTGGTCAAGCCGCGAATCATGGGCACGGCCATCGGCGTCAATCCCCTGGTCGTGCTTTCAAGCGTGATCCTGGGCGGGATTGCCGCGGGATTCTGGGGCGTGCTGTTCGGCATTCCGATCGGGGCGCTGCTTTGGACGATGCTGCGAGGGTTTCTCAGGGAGTTTCTGGTGATGCAGCGGCGACGGACGCGTACGGCGCTGGCGGAAGCTGAGAGCGGCTTGCCCGTAGCCGCCACTCACGATGCGCCCGAGTCGCCGATCGCGGAGGCTGCGGACGCTGCGAGTCCATCGACGGTGACAGGCGAGGCATCCAAGGACGAGGCCCAGCCATAACGTCCATTTGGCGAACTCTCGGCTATATCCGCGCGTACTGGCCGCTGGCGCTCTTGAGCATCTTGTCGTGGCTGGTCTCGGCGGCCATGGACCTCGTGGCGCCCCTAGTGCTGGCGCGAGTGATCGACGAGGGCATCGATGCGGGTGACCGTTCGAGCCTTGTGGGGCTTTCGCTCCTGACGGTGGGGCTGATTGTGCTGCGCGGGGCCGCGCTGTTCGGGGCACGGTTCTGCCAGCGCTGGTACCAGGCCGGGATCAGTCGCCGGCTGCGGAATGAGGTCTACGACAAGCTGCAGCGCCTGCCGTACGCCTACTACGACCGGGTGGACAGCGGCGACGTGATCACGCTGGCGATCAGCGACACGCGGACGGTGCAGGGGTTCACCGGCTACGGCGTTATGGAGGCGGTGCGAACGGTAGGCATTTACGTAGTGATCGTGACGGGAATGCTGATTGCCAGTGCACAGCTAACGCTGATGGCGCTGGTGGTGCTGGCGTTGATGGTGGCCGTGGCTGTGGTGTACGGCCGCGTGGTGCGGCCGATGTGGCTGGCCTATCGCAGCCAGCAGGCGCAGTTGACACGGGTGCTGACGGAGAACCTGAACGGCATTCGGGTGGTCAAAGCGTTTGCGACGGAAGAGCGCGAGATCGAGGCATTTGGGGCCGAGTCCGAACGGATGCGAGAGCGAGCGCTGGCGCCGATCCGGCTGCGCGCGCGGGCGATGCCGCTGATGCTGCTGCTAACCGGCGTCGGCTCGCTGGTGGTGATCTGGGCGGGCGGGCTGCTGGCCATCGACGGCGCGATCTCAGTCGGCGTGTTGCTGGCCTTCTACTACTACTTCACCAGACTGATCCTGCCGTCGCGACGCCTTGGCTTCATCGTGCAGCAGCTTGCGCGAACGGGGGTTTCAGCCGACCGCGTTTTTGGGCTGCTGGATGAGCCACTGGGTATCGAGAGTCCGCCCGACGCCACAAAGCCCGCCAATGTCATCGGACGGGTCGAATACGACGGCGTTGACGTCGCGTTCAATCAGCGCCGGGTTGTTGCGGGAGTGACGGCGACGGCGCGTTCGGGCGCCGTCATTGGCCTCGTCGGGCCCACCGGATCGGGGAAGTCCAGCCTGCTCAACCTGATCCCCCGCTATTACGACGCGTCGGGCGGGGAGGTGCGCGTGGATGGGCGGGACGTGCGCAGTTTCGATCTGCAGAGCCTGCGCTCGGCGGTGTCGATCGTGCCGCAGGATCCGTTCCTGTTTTCTGACACGGTGCGCAACAACATTGCGTATGGCAATCCAGGCGCCGACTTCGACGACGTGATCGCGGCGGCGAAGGATGCGCAAGCCTACGAATTCATCCTGGGGATGCCTGAAGGATTCGAGACGGTCATTGGGGAGCGAGGTGTGGGGCTCTCGGGAGGGCAGCGTCAGCGGCTGACCATTGCGCGGGCGTTGCTGCGCGAGTCGGCGGTTCTGATCCTGGACGACGCGACCAGCAGCGTCGATACCGAGACGGAGCGACGGATCCAGGATGCGCTGCGACGTCGGGCGGGCGGACGAACGACCTTCATCGTCTCCCAGCGCATCAGTTCGGTTGAGCACGCGGACGAAATCCTGGTTGTGGACCAGGGCGGCGTCGCCGACCGCGGGACCCATGCCGAATTGGTGTCGCGGCCTGGCTTCTATCGCGACCTCTTCGACCTGCAAGTGCGGCAGGCGGAGGAGGCGCGGGCGGACCTGGCGGCGGCGGAGGCGGCGGGCGCATGAGGATGGGCATGGGCATGGGCTCGGGGATGGGAACGTCCCAGTCGCGCGGGACGTTTGTCCAGGAAGAGACCGGATTCGAGGGCTTTGACCGGCGTGTCCTATGGCGCCTGCTGGGGTATCTCGCGCGGGACCGTCGCCGGCTCCTGATCGCCTCGATTGCCGTCCTTACGGTGGCGGGGACAACGATGGCTCAGCCCGCACTTATTGGGCTGGCGATTGATGCCGGAATCCGAGCGGGCGATGCCGGGGTGTTGACGATGGCGGCGCTGGTGTTTCTGGGCGTGACGGTGGGGCAGGCCGGGGCGACGGCCATTCAACTGGTGGCCAATGCAAGCCTGGGCCAACGCATGTTGCAGGCCATGCGGATGGAGATGTTCCGCAAGTACCAATCCCTGCCATTGGGCTTCTACGACCGGCAGATCACCGGTCGCCTGATCGGCCGGATGGCGTCGGACGTGGAGCAGATTGGCGAGGCGGTTACCGAGGGGGCGATCGGGCTGGTAGCGGACGTGGCGATCCTGATCGGGATTCTGGTGGCGATGGCGCTATTGAGCTGGGAACTCACGCTGATCGCGGTGGCGGTGTCCCCGCTGATGCTGCTCGCCGGCATCGTGTTCGCACGGGTGGCGCAGGCGGCCTACCGGGTGATGCGAACGCGGACGTCCACCTTGAACGGGGTGCTTGCCGAGTCGATCCTGGGGATGCGCGTGATCCAGGCCTTCACCCGTGAGGAGGTCAACGCTCGCCGCTTTGACGAGGTGAACCACGCGCAGGCGCAGTCACAGATGCGGGCGATGACGGTGACTTCGTCGGCTGAACCGGCGGTCGAGCTTTTCACGGCGATCTCAACCGGACTGGTGCTGTGGCTGGGCGGGTCGTTCGTGCTGGACGGGTCGGACACGGTCACGCTGGGCGTGGTGACCGCCTTTGTGTTGTACATCGAGCGGTTCTTTGGCCCGGTTCAGGAGTTGGCGACGCGGTGGGGCACGCTGCAGGCCGCCATGACGTCGGCCGAACGGGTGTTCGAGATCCTGGATACCGAGGACAGCATGCGGGATCAGCCCGACGCGCGGGAGTTGCCGCCGGTTCGGGGCGAGGTGCGGTTCGAGCGCGTGAGCTTCGCCTACGAGGAAGGTCGGCCAGTGCTGCACGAGGCCGACATCGTGGCGAAGCCGGGCGACCGGATTGCGCTGGTGGGCGCCACGGGGGCCGGCAAGACCACGATCATCAACCTGTTGCTGCGGTTTTACGACGCGAGCGCCGGGTCGGTGCGTATCGACGGTCATGACGTGCGCCAGGTCAGCCAGGCTTCGCTGCGGCGGCAGATCGGCCTGGTGCTGCAGGAGCCGTTCCTGTTCAGCGGGAGCATTCACGACAACATCGCCTACGGGCGGGCGGATGCCACGCGGGAAGAAGTGATCGAGGTAGCGAAGGCGGTGCGCCTGCATGAATTCGTGGAGAGCCTGCCGTTCGGGTACGACACGCCGATCGAGGAGCGAGGCGGCGGGCTGTCGACGGGGCAGCGTCAACTGGTGTCGTTCGCGCGGGCGTTGCTGACCGACCCGCGGGTGCTGGTGCTGGACGAGGCGACGAGTTCGGTGGATACCCAGACCGAAGGGGTGATCCAGGACGCGATGGAGACGATGATGCGAGGGCGGACCAGCTTCGTCATCGCGCACCGGCTCTCGACGGTGCGCAACGCGACGGAGGTGCTGGTGATGGACCAGGGCCGCATCGTGGAGCGCGGCACGCACGCGCAATTGCTGGCGAAAGCCGGGCTGTACTACAACCTCTACACGCTGGGGCTTTCGACAGGCGGCGAGGACATCGACGCAGCGGCGCTGCGGGGCAAGAACTCCGGGCAGGGCGAAGTCAGACGCGGCTGATCGTCGTTCGCGCCGTGGGGGCGCAGGAATCCCCGACGGGCATTGGGCAGCGGTTGGGGGATTAAAGGGGGACCACTCACGCGGCAGCGCGCCGCTTAAGGGGCGCGCTGCGGCGTGAGTGGTTTTGGCGGATTTTTTGGGGGATTGACGCAGCTTTGGGGACACGGCGCCGAGGGCGCGGACCACGATGCGCGCACCGCAAGGCCGGCGGGCGCCGAGGCGTGGGGGACGGGAGACAGCGAGGGCCAGCGACTGGATTCCGATCAGGTTGCGGGTAGGGGCCCAGCTGTTCACCGGACTGGCCGGGGCCGGCGGATGAGCGGGGTGGCGAGCGGCCAGGCCCAGGACGAGCGGCGCGAGGTTCAGCAGGAAGGCGCGAAGGAGCCGGAGACAACCCGACCAGGGATGACGCCAGGGG
>DAOUIX010000097.1:0-27193 GCA_034423235.1 Chloroflexota bacterium
GGCGCGAACCGGGGTCAAGGCCCGCATCGACACAGGCAGGCCGGGTCCCACGCTGGCATTGATCGGCGAACTGGACGCGCTGGTAGTGGCCGGTCACCCGATGGAGAACCCCGAAACCCACGCCGCCCACGCCTGCGGCCACAACGCGCAGATCGCCGGCCTGATGGGCGCGGCCGCGGCGCTGAGCGATCCCCGAATCCTGCGGGACCTCTGCGGCTCAATCGTGCTCTTTGCCGTACCCGCCGAGGAGTACGTGGAGGTTGAGTACCGCCACGGCCTTGTGCACGAGGGCGAACTGGAGTTCCTGGGCGGCAAGCCCGAACTCATCGCGCGCGGCGAGTTCGACGACGTCGACCTGGCCATGATGATCCACACCCACTCGCGGCCCGACGAGAACGGCATGGCCTCCGTCACCGCCTCCAACAACGGCTGCGTAGTCAAGCAGATCCGCTACATCGGCAAGGCCGCGCACGCCGGCGGGGCGCCCCACATGGGCGTCAACGCGCTCTACGCCGCCCACATTGGCCTGGCCGCAATCAACGCCGTGCGCGAGACCTTCCGCGACGACGACGCGATCCGCGTCCATCCGATCATCACCCGCGGCGGCGACCTGGTGAACGTAATCCCGTCTAACGTGACGTTGGAAACCTACGTGCGCGGCAAGACGACTGACGCGATTGACGCGGCGGCGGCCAAGGTGGACCGCGCGCTCAAGGCCGGCGCCCTGGCGCTGGGCGCCGAGGTCGAAATCATCACGCTGCCCGGCTACCTGCCGCTAATCAACGACCAGGACCTCGCCGAACTCTTCCTGGCCAATCAGCGCGTCGTGCATGGCGAGCCCCAGGCGCGGCGGCAGGGGCACCGCACCGGATCGACCGACATGGGCGACGTCTCGCACATCATGCCGGCGCTGCACCCGTCCATGGCCGGCGCCGTGGGCAGCAACCACGCGGTGGATTGGTTGATCGACGACCCCCAAATGGCCTACCTGGAACCGGCCAAGGCCCTGGCCTGGATGGCCGCCGACCTGCTGGGCAACGGAGCGCAAGAAGCGCGGCGCGTCCTGGACAACTTCCAACCCCGAATGAGCAAGGACGAGTACCTCAAGTACCAGCGGGGCCTCAGCCAGGTCGAACGCTGGTCCGGAGCCGAGTCAGCCTGATCCTGCCGCCTACAATGCCCGACAACGGCTCCCGAGGGTGTTCGCATGCGACGGCTCCTGGCAATTGGACTGCTGCTCATCGCGCTGGCGGCGTGCGGTGAAGCCGAACCTGCCGCCGAAGCTACGGAACCTGCGGAGGGTGGCGTGAAACAGTACTCGGATCATCCCGGCACGGTCATCGAGGCCGGCAAGAGCTACTCGGCCGTCATCAAGACCAACCTGGGCGACATGACCTTTGACCTGCTGGCGGACGAGGCGCCGTTGGCGGTGAACAGCTTCGTGTTCCTGGCCCGCGAGGGCTACTTCGACGGTGTGATCTTCCACCGCATCATCCCCGGCTTCATGGGACAAAGCGGTGACCCCACCGGAACCGGTGGCGGCGGCCCGGGCTACAAGTACGACATCGAGACGCCTAGCGGGCCGTACATTCGCGGTTCACTGGCCATGGCAAATGCGGGTCCCCGCACCAACGGGTCGCAGTTCTTCATCGTGTTCGACAACCTGACGGAGCAGGGACGTCTGAGCCCCGACTACTCGCTCTTCGGCCAGATGTCGGGCGGGGAAACGGCGCTGCAGGCGTTGGAAAGCGTGCCGGTGACCGCGAAGCCCAGCGGTGAGCGCTCGCAGCCGCTCGAAGAGGTCCGCATCTCCACGATCGAGATCATCGAGCGCTAGGCGGTGACCGGCGGCGCCGCGCCAGCGCTGCGCCTGGCGGTCGAGCCTCCATTCAGCCTGTGGACGGCGGCCCTCCTGCATGGCTGGTACGCGCTGGCGCCGTTCCGCTGGCTGCCGGAGTGCGAGACGCTGGAGCGCGTGGACCGGCTGCCGTCGGGGACCGTTTACACCGTGCGCCTGTGGGCCGCGCCCGACTTCGAGGACGGACGTCGCGGGCTCGAACTGGAGGCGTGCCCTACACCGTCCGCCGCGGATGCTCGAGAGCTTGTGACCCGAGCCCGGCGCATGCTGCGGCTGGACGAGGACCTGTCGGACTTCCACGCCCGCTGCCGCCGCTCGCTCGCGCTGAGGCCGGTAGCTGAGGCTGGCGCCGGACGGCTGCTGCGTAGTCCGGATCTCTGGGAAGACGTGATGAAAGGCATCTGCACCACCAACGTCACCTGGGAACGGACCAAGCGCATGGTGGCGGCCCTGACCACGCTGGGCCCCAAACCACACGGCACAAGCGCGAGGGCGTTTCCAACCGCAAGCGAAGTCCTGGCGGCCGGATCCGACTTCCTGCTAAATGAGGCGGGCGCCGGCTACCGGGCGAAATCCATGCTCAAGCTGGCCGAGGGCGTCGCCGACGGGACGATCGACTTGTCTGGCCCCGAACACCCCGACGCAACCTCGGCCGAGCGACTGGCCGCACTGGAAGCGTTGCCGGGAATCGGCCCCGTCACTGCGGGGTACCTGGCCATGCTGCTGGGCTCGTATGACACCCTGACGCTGGACAGCAACACGCGCGCCTTCGCCGTGCGAACGTTTGGCGAGGCCGCAGCCGACCCGGAGCGGCTGGCTCGGCACTACACGCGCTTTGGCCGCTGGCGGGCGCTGGCTTTCTGGTGCCAGCGCTGGGTGACCCACGAGCACGTGCGGGCGCGGCTGGCGGAGGAATCGGCGTGACAGACCCCGACGCACCCGCCCCCATCCAGCCGGTGTCCAACGATGCGCCGTCGCCGGCCTTGCGTCGCCTGCTCACCTTTGGGCTGGGCGCCGTGGTGGCGGCGCTCGACCAGATCGTAAAGGCCGTTGTCGACAGCGTCCTACCGCCTTGGGGCGCGACCGTGGGGCCGCTCTTCGACTTCCAGCGTGTCTACAACCCCGGCGTCAACTTTGGGCTGCTGTCCGAGTTCCCGCAGGTGGTAATCGTCGCCACACTCGTCATTGGGGTCGGCTTCGCGGCGTACGTCCTCACGCGTCCGCCTCAACGCTGGGCGACCATCGGCGGCTTCGCGCTGCTGCTGGGCGGCGGCTTCGGCAACCTGATCGACCGGTTCCGGCTGGGCGCGGTGTTCGACTACCTGAACATCACCCCGTTCGTGGGCTACCTGAACCTGGCGGACCTGGCGATCGGCGCCGGGGTGATCCTGCTGCTGCTGGACGCCATGCTTCGCCGCGAGCCGGGCTAGCCGGTCCGCCCAGGCGGCTCAATGCGTCGTCAGTCGTCGGCGTTCTCGGTGAGCTCTGAGAGGCGTCGGTTCGATTTTCTCGATTCAAGGAACCCCCGGCGAACGATTGCGGAACCATGCTCGTCGCCCTGCAGTCCGAATCCCTTCGCCTCTAGCAATTGCGCCACGCGCTCGTTGTGCCCCCAGAACTCGTCCTCCAGCCGCGCATTCTCCTCTGGATCGTCCGCTGTCGGACGCAACTCCCACAGGCTCTCCAGCAACTCCACCCGCCCGTCCTCATATATCCGCACATGGCTGTCGTTCGTCATCCGATGCGAGGAGTAATAGTCCAGGTATTCGCCGCTCTCGTCGGACCCGAACAGGTACCAGATCGTCCATCCGGCCTCCACGATCTTCCCGCGCCGCCTGAGTCTGACGGCCTCGCACGGCAGCTCAATACGCCAAACCTTGAACGACTGGCGGAACTCTTCCTCGATGCGACGCATGCTCCGTCCCCTGTTTGCCGGACGTTTCGTCCACGTCCCCGGCGCCATCAAAGGCTCAACGGGAACATTGTCGGTTCGAACAATCGGTACCCCCGGCGCGATTCGAACGCGCGCACCCGGCTCCGGAGGCCGGCGCTCTATCCACTGAGCTACGGGGGCTGAATCGGACGAGCATTCTAATAAGCTGCGGTTCCATGGAATCCTGGCGGCTGCTGGTCTCGCCCGCCGACAGTGGGGCGCGGAATCTCGCCACCGATCAGGCCGTGGCCGAACATGTACGCGACGGCGCGTCGCCGCCCACGCTGCGGTTCTACACCTGGCGGCCGGCCGCCCTCAGCCTGGGCTACGGCCAGCCGCTGGCCGCCGTGGATGTCGACCTGGCCCGCCAACGCGGGATCGACCTGGTGCGCCGACCGACCGGCGGGCAGGCCATCCTGCATAACGACGAGTTGACCTATGCCCTCATGCTGCCGCGGACGCACGCGCTGGCCGCCGGCGGCGTGCTGGCCTCGTACGAACGCCTGAGCGCCGGCTTCGAGCGCGGCTTCGCCGCCCTGGGGCTTGATGCGCAGCAGGGGAACTGGCAACCCGCCGCGTCCGACGCCGAAGGCCTGCTCTGTTTTGCCTCGCCCAGCACGCATGAACTGTCGGCCGACGGCGTTAAGCTCATGGGCAGCGCGCAAACCCGGCTCGGCGGCGCCTTGTTGCAACATGGGAGCACCCCCTTCGCACACGATCCGCGCATCTACGATGTGCTGCGGCTGCCGCCGCCGGCGGCGCTGCGCGGACTGCGGGATCTGCGATCGCCGGCCCCAACGGTGGGCGCGCTGATCGAGATTCTGGCAACCGGATTCGTCGAGGCGCTGCGCGTGGCCCTGACGCCCGGCGGCCTGAGCGCGGCCGAGCGCAATCGCCGCGACCAGCTGGTTCGGAGACGCTATGCCTGCGATGCCTGGCTTGCCCGACGCTGAGCCGCAGCTGACGGAAGTCATGCAGCGCGCCCTGACCGTACTCTGGGCGCTCGGTCCCGAGGTTGTGCTTGACCTGGGATGCGGTCCTGGCCGCGAGACCCTGGCCCTCACGGCGTTACCGGGTGTGCGCGTGGTGGCCGTCGACACTGACCGGGAGGCGCTGGCCGCCGCGCCCACCCACGACAACGTGCTCTACGTGCAAGCGGACGCGACTCGCTTGCCGCTCGCCAGCAGCGCCGCGCAGGCCGCCTACAGCTTTGGCCTGTTGCAGGCGCTCGGTCGAACCAGCGACGCGCCAACTCGCATCCTGATGGAAGAGATGCAACGCGTCATCGACCCGTCCGGCGTCGCCGTCATGGGGACGCTGGCCGACTTTCGCGGCATCGAGCGACCTGACCGCAGCCTGACGGGCGCCGAGGTGTCGAAAGCGCTGCGCGGTCGCTTCGTGCTCCAGGAACTCATCGGCTTGATCGACCTCGAACACGACGGCCAGCGCTGCCGCTACTGGTATATCGCCGCGACGCCCATCGCGGATGGGTGATTGGCGGGTCCGCTAGTCGTAGTTGGAAAAGGGGTGTTCGCCGAGGTATCGGCGCTGGCGCGGCGTGGCCTGGGCCAGGATGTCCGGATCGAACCGGAAGTCCAGGTACGGCGGAAACTTCTGCACCACCATCCGCCGACCGTAGTGGACCTGCAGCAGGTAGCGAATTCGCGAACTGGTGTTGGCCGTGCCCCGATGCCAGACGTCGGATCGGAACAACACCACGTCGCCCGCATTGCAGAGGATGTTTTGTCCTTCCACGCCCTGCCAGCTCGTCTCCCCGTCATGCGGCTTGCGCCCGGAGCGGTGGCTGCCGGGAATGAAATTGGTCGGTCCAAGCGCGTCGTCCAGATCGTCCAGGTAGTAATGGGCGGTGGCGGTGAACACTGGGATTTCCACCCGCGGGTCGGCCATGAGGTCGCTCGGCAATTCGATCGGCTGGTAGTCCGAGTGAAAGTCCTGGTCCATCCGACCGGGACCCGTCACCCAGCCCGTCATGCTGATGCAGTGGCAGTCCTCGCCCATCACCTGGTCGGCCACCTCGGCCACCGGCGAGCGGTCCAGGAACTGCAAGAAGTAGGCGGAGCGATTGAAGAGCATGTTGACGACCTGCTGGTAGAAGGTCGTCGCCTCGCCGCCGGACGGATCAATGCCACGCCGGAGGCTTTGTTCCCGCCGATCGTTGGCGTGCGGATTGGGCTCGACAATATCGATCTGGCGCCGAAGCTCGGCGACCTCCGTAGCGCTCAAGACGGCCGGCATGTAGGCGAAGCCATCGCGGCGCACGGCCTCGGCCAGCTCCTCCACGGTTTCGTAGGCAACCAGTTCAAGGCCGCGCATCGTCTCCACCCTCCTGTTCAAGCCGGTGGCCGTGGGTCGCGTGCAAATCCTAGTCGTAGTTCGAAAACGGATGTTCGCCCAGGTACCGCCGCTGCCGCGGGGTGGCCTGGGCAAGGATCTCCGGGTCGAAGTGAAAGTCCAGGTACGGCGGGAATTTCTGTACCACCATCCGCCGACCGTAATGAACCTGCAGCAGGTAGCGGGTCCGGGAACTGGTGTTGGCGGTGCCCCGATGCCAGACGTCGGAGCGAAAGAGCACCACGTCGCCCGCATTGCAGAGGATGTTCTGCCCTTCCACGCCCTCAAAGCTGGTCTCGCCCTCGCCCGGCGGACGCCCCGCCCGGTGGCTGCCCGGGATGAACTGGGTCGGTCCCAGCGCGTCGTCCAAGTCGCTCAGGTAGTAGTGCGCCGTGGCGGTGAACACCGGGATTTCCACGCGGGGATCGGCCATGACCTCCGTGGGCAGCTCAATCGGCTGATAGTCGGAGTGAAAGCTCTGGTCCACCCGGCCGGGACCGGTAATCCAGCCGGTCATGCCGATGCTGTGACAGTCCTCGCCCATCACCGCGTCGGCCACGTCGGCCACGGGCGCCCGGTCCAGAAACTGCAGGAACCAGGCGTTCCGGTTGAATAGCAGCTTGGTGTGGACTTCGTAGAAGAATCCCTCGGAGTCGGATCCGTCCGGGGCGCGCGGGCGCAGGTGGCGCCGATCATTGGCGCGGAGATTGGGCTTGATCGCTTCGATCAGGTTGCGCATTTGCGCGACCTCGTCGGCGCTGAGCACGCCGGGCATGAAGGCGAACCCGTCCCGCCGGACGGCCTCGGCCAGTTCGGCCACGCTGTCGTAGGTCTTGAGTTCCAGGGCCATCGCCATAGGGTTCCTAGCCTTCCCGCTCAAGCCGGTCCACGGCGGCCCTGGTGACATCCTGCGGGCCGCCCGCTGATCTTACCGAGACGGCCCCGGCCGCGTTGCCACGGCGGCAGGCCGCCTCCAGGTTGGCGCCGGCCAGCCAGGCGCTCAGCAGCCCGCCGGCAAAGGCGTCGCCGGCGCCAATTGGGTTGACGGCCTGGACCCTGAAGCCGGCCACGTGGCACGGCGCCTGGCCTGGTCTTGGATCCAGCAGGCTGCCGCCCGCGCCCAGCTTCACCACCACCGGACCTTCAAACCGCTCGCGCAGCCGGTCTCGCCCTTCCACATACTCGCAGCCCAGCGCCGCCGCGAACTCGGCCCGGCTGCCGATCAACAGGTCCATCTCGGTGGCGATCGCCGTGATCTCGTGAAGGTCCAGCGCGCCCGGCCCACCCTGGCCGATGTCCAGGACCGCCCTGGCGCCCGCAGCTCGCGCGGCGCGACCAAAGGCACACGCCGCATCCGTCAGGGGCCGCTGGAAGCAGAGATTGATCCCGGACAGGTACACGTGCCCGGGATCCCAGGCGGCCAGCAGCGGCTCGGGGTCCAGCGGAGGTCCCGCGTACCAGTAGGCCTGCCGGCGGCCGTCCACCCCCAGGGCGATGGTATGCGTAGCCGTGCTGCCGGCGCGATCGCCAATGACTTCGACCTCGCGGTCGGCGAGCCCGTCCGCCAGGAAGTCGCCGAACGGATCGGCGCCAAGCACCCCGCCCAATTGGCAGGCGCCGGTCAGTCCCGCGTAGACCATGGCGGTGTTGGCGGCCGTACCGCCCAGCAGCAGCCGGGCGGGCTGCTCGTGAGCCACGTCGCTGGCCTGGGTGAACTCAACGTCGGGTACCGGAAAGCGCGTAAGCCCCTGGATGTTGACGTCGACGACGGTGCTGCCGACGCACAGCAGGCGGGATGTGTCGCTGCTGGCGGCGGGTGCGCTCACGGCTATTCGTTCGTGGGCAGTGGCAGCCCAACCGCGCTGGCTACCGCGCCGTCAAACGCCCAGCCGAAGACTCCGCGCACATCCTCCCGATGATCGTTCCGGCAGGCGGTCTCGGCCTCCGCGCCGAACGTGCGCTGATAGATCCCCACGTTGCCGTGATTGCCAAGGTGGTTCTCCACGATGTCGTTGAGATCCACGCAGTCGGTCGGCCACGCCAAGTCCTGCGTTCCTGAGTCCACAGACTGCGCCGTTTGATCGAAGGCCCAGCTGAACACCCCGCGCACGTCGTCCCGGTGGTCGTTCTGGCAACCCTGCTCGGCCTGATCGCCAAAGACCCGCTGATATATGCCAACGTTTTCGTCGTTGCCCAGATGCGCCTCAACGATGTCGTTCAGATCGACGCAGGTCGTCGGCCACTGCTGCGGCGCCGGCGTCGCGGTTGACGTTGTCGCCGGCGTGGGCGTCGCGGTTGGGGTAGCCGTCGACGCGGGCGCGGCAGTTGGCGCGGTCATGGCTCCGGCATGCAGCGGGGTATCGTCCAGCGTGGCCAGCGACAGTTCGGTGGCGCCGGTAGCCCGGCCCCGCGCAGCCAGCAGCCAGGCGGTCACGTCCAGGTACTGCCGCTCCGTCAACGACCCCTCGGCGGCCAGCGGCATCGTGGCACTGGTGTAGTCGTACAGCTCGCGCGTGGAGGCAAAGCGCACCAGGGTGCCGGTGCCTAGGAGCGGGGTAGCGAAGCCGTCATTGCCGCCAGGTCCGTGACAGGTGGCGCAGGATTGCTCGAAGACCGCCGCCCCTCGCGCGACTTGGGCATCCGTCACGGCGATAACGGCCCCGGCCGCCAGCAGGGCCATCGACAGCGCCGCAGCCAGGGCAATGCTCGCGGTCCGTCTCATGCGTGGGCTTCGTGCATTCGCTGGCGCAGTTCGGCGATCAACTGCTCCGGCTCGGCCACGCCCAGCCAGACCCGGTCCACCCGCAGGAACGGAAACAGCCAGGGCGTCCCCATGCGCACCCGTTGGCGCAGGCTCACTTCCACCGCCCGTTCCAGGCGCCCCAGGCTGAACTCGCGCCGTCGATACGAGGGTGAGACGCCATAGCTTGACCGCGGCCGAGCGATCGGCCCGCCCACCAGGTCGATGTCGGCGTAGGGAATCGCGGTATCCACCAGGAAGCCCACCCGCAGATACACGTCGGTCGGACGCAGCTCCACGAATCCGTCACGGGCGGCCCGATATATGGCAACGACAAATGGCACCACCGCGAAGAGGGCGAGCGCGGTGGCCAGGTTGATCGAGCGTCCCGGGGAGTCGGCCGGGTTCCCCAGGGCGCGCATGAGGGCGAAGACCCCCAACATCGCCACGCCCCCAGCTAACAGGTAGAGCGCGTTGCGGTCCACGCCGGTGCTCAGCCGCCAGCGGCGGCCGCTGACCTCCAGCGGCGCTGGCTCAGGCGGCATGCAGGCCCTCCATGCGGTCAATCGCCTGGATGCCCAGCAACCGCACGTTGTCGCGAATGTCGGGGCGGCATAGCGCCTGGCGGTCAAACCAGCCCACCTCACGGTGTTCACCGTTCGATGGTCGAACGGCTCCGTTTACCGGGCGGACGAAGTAGACCAGGTCAACCAGCGCGTGGCCATCCCCAATGTCGTGCAGCAGGAGGGTCTCCGGCGCAGGCAGAACGTGAACGCCCTGCTGGTCGATCGCGGGACGCTCCGCCACGATCTCAATCGCCAACCCAGTCTCCTCGCGCGCCTCGCGGTGCAGCGCCTCAACCGGGTCTTCATTCGGCTCGATGTGCCCGCCGAAAGGGAGCCACATGCGGAACCTGCGGTGGCTGAGCAGCAGGACCTTGCCGTCACGCACCAGGTACCCCGAGCTGGTGAATCGCTTGTCGACGGCCGCCACCACCTGATTGCCGCGTTCGCGCGCGGATTGTACGGACGACAACGGTCGGGCGTGCGCCATGCGGTCGATCGCCCGGGAGCCCAGCAAGCGCACGTCGTCGGTAATGGCGGGGTCGCAGAGCGCGTGGCGGTCAAACCAGCGCATCTCGCTGTGCTCCGACGCCGCCAGCCGCTGCGCGCCCCCGACCGGTCGGACGAAGTAGATCAGGTCAATGTGGATGTGGCCTGGCTCAATGTCCTCCAGCAGGATGGTCTCCGGCGCCGGCAGCACGTGAAGCCTTCGCTGTTTGATCTCGGGTCGCTCGGCCACGATCTCGATTTCGAACCCGGTCTCTTCACGCGCCTCGCGATGCAGGGCTTCCACCGGGTCCTCGCCCGGCTCGATGTGCCCGCCAAACGGCAGCCACATGCGCAGCTTGCGGTGGTTAACCAGCAGGACCTTGCCGTCACGCACCAGGAAGCCCGTACTGGTGAAGTGTCTGTCGACGCCCGCCACCCAACTGATTGCCGCGTTCGTGCACGAATTGTACGGACGAAACCCACGGGCCGCTGTGGACGCGCCGCCACACTGGTGGAGATGGGGGCGAGTTGAACGCCCCGTCCAGAGCCGGTCACCCCGATGCATCTACAGGTTTAGCCGGACGTTTAAGGTCTCGCCGTGGCGTCGCTACCCGGCCGCAACGGCGCACGACCAGCCCGCGTGTCTTGGTCGGTCTATGCGGGCGCCTCGACCGACGCACCCTAGATTCCTTGCGCCCAGGACGCCCCGCTAGGGACGGGCCGGCTGGACGTCGCGGGGCTTAAGCCGCGAGCGGGAGCGCTTGCTCTTCGCCAGTTACTTGATTGCCAGGGGGATTAACGAGCTCCCCGGCAGGCTCGACCTGCAGCATCGGACTTCGGGGCTCTGTCAAAACCCGTCATCCCCGAGGCGAAAACTCTAGCGCACGTAACGAGCGATTTGCCGCTGCGCTTCGCGCGCACGAATCTTCTCCCGATTATCGTACCGTCGCAGCCCGCGCACCAGCCCAATTTCCAGCTTGGCCCAGCCGCGGGCCAGGAACAGCCGCAGCGGTATGGCGGTACGACCCTTGGCGTTGACGTGACCGGCCAGCGCGTCGATCTCCGCCCGATGCAAGAGCAGTCGGCGCGGTCGGTCGGGATCGTGGTTGGCCTGCGCCGCCGGCTTGTAGCGGGCGATATGCACGTCGCGGAGGTAGGCCTCGCCCTCCTCGACGGTTACAAACCCCTGCGCCAGGCTGACGGAGCCGTTGCGGATGCTCTTGATCTCGGACCCTCGTAGTTCGATTCCGGCCGTCAGCGTGTCCAGCACTTCGTAGTCGCGGCGCGCGCGGCGATTGACGGCCACCGTGCGCTGGCCTGACGGGCTTGGCGTGCGGTCCGCCCGGCGTTTACGCCGCTTTCGTGCCACGGTGTCCTACTGCGCACTGTGCGCGTGCCAGTGGCCTGAGAGGCCCGGCGCCCGCATTCTGCCCGGCCCAACCGACCGGGAACGCCCTAGACGGCGGCGAATCCCCGAGCGGCCGGCGCCTCCACCATGTCGCTCATCAGCTTGGGCAGCGCCATCGTATGGCTGCAGGTGCGCCAGCCCTGGAAGAACTCGCAGTCGCAGGTCCAGGAACCGTCAGCGTAGGTAATGACGTGACTACTGTTGTCGCCGTCGAACCTGACGCGCAACGACTCCACGTGCACGCGCTCCGGCTCGCTGGCGTATTGATGCGCCTTTTGTACCTTGCTGATCAGGCTGGATTGCACCCTTTGACCTCCCCGGCGGCACGGCCGCGCCGAAACCAGAAACGCCCGGCCAAACAGGCCGGGCGCATCACGCCACGCGAACCGACGGCCGCCCCCTCACAGCGCCGACCCTCGGTTCATAGCCCAAGTATAGCCCCGCCCGTCCCCGGCGGGCCGACGGGCTAGGAGCCGTACTGCAACCGGAACGCCAATCGCTCCGGCAAACCCACGGACCGCATGGCCGCCTGAGTGGCGGCGATGTCGTAGTCGACGCGATGAAACGTGAAGCGGCCGGTGGCCGGCTCATACAGGGCGTAGGCCGCGCGCGGATCGCCGTCCCGCGGCTGGCCCACGCTGCCGGGATTGAAAATCAGGCGATCCGAGCCGGAGTCGATGGCGTCGCCAGGATTGGGCACCGACGCCGAAAAGGCGCCGACCCCGTGGATACCCTCGCGCCAGCGAAAGACGATCGGCACGTGCGTGTGGCCCACCAGGCACGCCTGCGTGCCGAAGTAACCGAAGTTAATCTCCGCCAGGCGCACGTTCGTCAGGTATTCCCACAGCGGCTCGCGCGGGCTGCCGTGGGCCACGTGCACCGACCCGAAGACCGACGAGACCTTCAGTCCCTGCAGATACGCCCGGGTCTCGTCGTCCAGCACGCCGTTCGTCCACTGGCAGGCGGCGCGCGCGTCGGCATTGAAGACCGAGAGGTCCGCCTGGCCGGTCGATCCCCAGTCGTGATTGCCGGCCAACGACCGAAGCGGCAGCGAGCGCAGCAGATGTACCACGTCGTTCGGATGCGGCCCATAGCCCACCAGGTCGCCCAGCGACCAGATTTCGTCCACCGACCCCGCGTGCGCCAGTACGGCCTCCAGGGCCGGCAGGTTGGCATGCACGTCGGTAATGATCAGCACGCGCAGGGGCGAGCCTCCACTGGTTGTGGACCGGCCGGCGCGCCGGTCAGTCTCATTATGCGGCCGTTAGGCGCCCTTGGTGCTGGTCGGCGGCCGCAGCCCGCGTTCACGAAGCTGGGCCACGAATTGGTCGCCGCGGTCGAATTCGTTGGTAAAGAGACCAAACGACGCGCAAGCCGGTGACAGCAGGAGGGCGTCGCCGGGATTGGCCAGCGCGAGCGCCTGGTCCACCGCCTGCGTCATGTCCGCGGCCAGTGCATGTCGGCAGCCGGCCAGCAGGGGCAGCAATCGGTCGGTCCCGCTGCCCGGCAACAACACGAGGCCGCGCAGCCCGTCGGCGGAGCGAAGCCGCTCGGCCAGCGGCGCAAAGTCCAGGCGCTTGTCGGAACCGCCCGCGATCAATACCCACGGACCCGCAATGGCGGCCAGAGCAACCAGCGCGGCCTCCGGGGTGGTCGCTGTCGTGTCGTTGTACGCGCGCACGCCGCCAATGGTTCCTATCAACTCCTGGCGAGCCGCAACGCCGCCGAACTCGCGCACGGCGCGCGCGATGGCGGACGCCTCCACCCCGGCCTCTGCGGCGGCCGCCGCCGCCAGCGCCAGGTTGGCGCGGTTGTGCGCTCCGGCGAGTCGGGCCTCGGGCCAACCCGGCGGCTCAAGCCCCGGGTCCGGGCGCACCACGGCGCCACCGGCCCGCGCCGCGAACCAGTCCGGCCAGCCGCTGCCTGCCGGGATTGCCGCCCAGTCGCCCGCACGCTGATTGGCCACCAGCGGCAGCTTGGCCTCGGCGTAGGCCTGCATGTCGGCGTAGCGGTCCAGGTGGTCGGCCATCAGGTTGGTCACGATGGCCCCGTGAGTGCGCAGCCCGGTGCCGGCCAGCCCCTCAAGCTGCGCGCTGGACAGCTCCAGCACAACGGTGGATCCAGGCTCAATCTGGTGCAGTTGCGCCAGCGCCGACACGCGCATGTTGCCGGCCAGGAGCGCCCGCCGGCCGCCGGCCGCCAGCATGGCGTGCAGCGCCGTGGCGGTGGTGGTTTTGCCGCGCGTGCCGGTCACGCCGATCACGCGCGCCTGCCGGCACCAGCGCAGGAACAGCGTGAACTCCATTTCGATGTACGCGCCGGCCTGCCGCGCGGTCCGCAGGAAGGGCGAGCCCGCCGGCACGGCCGGATTACGCACCACGATCTCCGCGCGTTCAAAATCGTCGGTCGCATGCCGACCCAACACGTAGCGCACGCCGTCGGCGCCCAAGGCCGCCACGCTGGACGCCAGCTGAGCTTCCGACCGAAGATCCGTCACCACCAGGTCGGCGCCGTGATCGCGCATGAAGGCGGCCACCCCAAGACCGCCGCTTTGAACGCCCAGACCCATCACCACCACGCGCCGCCCGCGCAGGGCGGCGGGATCATCCGCCCAGGCCGGCCGCGAAGCGTCGTTCAGGTCACCCCTGCCGTTTCATGAAGGGTTAATCGCAGCGACAAACGGTTATGACAACTCGCGCCGGGAATATCAAGAAGTACTCGCCGGCAGGCGGCAAAAGACGAACGATCTACGGACGCTATGTTCCGATTATGACGCAACATACGCTTGAGCCTTCAACCGCTGAGGTTGGCGGAATGGCCCGCCAGAGCCGAACGCTATCAGATTCAGTGTTGACGAGAGCGTATCGAGACATACACTGGCCTCAGTGCGGGAACGGTTCGGACGTTGCTGCATTATCGGGTTAAGGGAGGACGGTTTGATCGTGAGGCGTTGCCACCGTAGTCGCGATTAACTGAGATAGACGCTCGCCCCTCGGGGCGAGCGTTGTTGTGTCAAGGGGCCGAACCGTCTGCCTAGCGCTACGCAGGGATCACATGCACGGCGGGGAGGCACGGCATGGCATCGGACTGCTCAACGTTCAATTCGGCACTCTCTTGGTACTCAGGCCAACTCACCAGGAACCGGCGGTTTCCACCCGCGGAAGTTAAACGCCACCTGAAGTGGCTGCGCGAGTTCGGCGAGTCCTTTCCGCAACGCATGGACCCCGCCAACATCGGCCAGCGCGAAGTGGTGCTTTATTTCGCCGAGCACTGCGACGACTTTGGCGACCCGGTGGAGTGGTATTACCGCTACAAGGCGATCGAGACCTTCTACGAGGACATGTCCTCGGAACTGGACTTGCCCAACAATCAGATCAAGGGCCTGTACGACGAGTCCGACCTTGACCCCGAACTGCTCGAGCGGATTCCCGATCGCCCACGCATGGCTCCGGTGGACTGGTCGCGCGACGACCGGCACATGTACTAGGTCTCGGCACCGGGGTGGCGGCCCGGCCTGGAGCGCGGCCAGGCCGCGTTACCATCCGGCCACGCCGCGCCCCCGCTGAGTCTGGTCCGTGACTGTTTGCGAGTTCCGCGCGCGCAAGGGCGCCAGCGCGCCCCTGGTGTGCCTCACCGCCTATGACGCGCCCTTTGCACGGCTGGCCGAACGCGCCGGCGTGGACGCCCTGCTCGTCGGCGACAGCGTGGGCCGCACCGTGCTCGGGCATGCCAACGAGTTGCCGGTACGGATCGACGACATCGTGCACCACGCTGCGGCCGTCACGCGCGGGGTGACCTCCACCCTGGTCATCGCCGACCTTCCCTTCATGTCCTACGCCACCGGCGATGCCGCCCTGCGCAACGCCGCCCGGCTGTTGCAGGCCGGCGGGGCCACCGCCGTCAAGCTGGAGGGGGGCGAGGAGACCGCCGACGTGACCGAGGCCCTGACCTCCCGCGGGTTCCCGGTAATGGCGCACGTGGGCCTCACGCCCCAGACCGCCTATGCGTTGGGCGGATACCGGGTGCAGGGCGTCAGGCTCTCGGCGGCGCAGGCGATCGTGGACGGCGCGCGCGCCCAGGCGGCCGCCGGGGCCTTTGCGATCGTCCTGGAACTCGTGCCCGCCGGGCTGGCCGGGGCGATAACGGAGCACCTGGACATACCGACGATCGGCATCGGCGCCGGACCGCACTGTGACGGCCAGATTCAAGTGATCTACGACCTGTTTGGCTTCGCCGAGACCACGCACCGGCACACGGGAGTGTTCGCCGATGTGGCCGGTCTGGCCCAGTCCGCCCTAGCCGACTACGCCCGCGACGTGCGCAACGGAGCCTTTCCGGCCCCCGACCAGAACTTCAAGGGCAATCGCGGAGTTCTGGACCGCCTGAAGTTCGACTGATCTAGTCGTCGCTTTGGCCGTGCCGCGGCTCATTCAAGTAGAAGCCGTGCTTCTTGGCCACGATTTCGCGGTAGTGATCGTTCCAGCGATGGTAGGACGGCGAATCGCCGACCACGGCCTCCGAGGTAATCAGCATGGCCGCCGCGCTGCCGGCGTTGCGTAGCGCCGAGCGCGTGACCTTCAGCGGATCGATCACGCCAATCGCCACCAGGTCCTCGTACTCGCCGGTAGCCGCATTGAATCCGATGCGGCCGTCAAGCTGCAGGACTTCGTCCACGGCAACCGCGCCGTCGTAGCCCGCGTTGTCGGCGATGACTTCCAGCGGCATGCGCAGCGCGTCGCGCACGACGCTGCGGCCGATGGCCTCGTCTCTCGACAGGGACGGGTCGTCCTTGATCGTCTCGGAGGCGCGGGCCAGGGCTGTGCCGCCGCCGGGCACAATGCCCTCTTCCAGGCCGGCGCGAGTCGCCGAGATGGCGTCTTCAATCCGATGCTGCAACTCGAACCGCTCCACCTTGCTCGCGGCGCCAACCCAGATCTCAGCAAATGACCCGGTGAGATTATTGGCGCGCTCCTGGTGCTTCTCGCGGTCGAAGTGATTCTTCATCCGGCCGTGCTGCATCCAGATGTACTCCACGCGCTCGCGGATGGCCATCGGATCGCCGTGGCCTTCCACAACGAACGTCTGCTCCTTGGTACAGCGCACGCGTTCGGCCTTGCCCAGCACGTCCAGGCCGATCGCCCGCCAGGGTTCGCCGGTTTCGTGGCCCACGATGGTGCCGCCCGTGAAGATCGCCAGATCTTCCAGCATCCAGCGCTGCCGCTGCCCGAACACCGGCGCCTTCACGCAGATGACCTCCAGGTTGCCGGCCTGCCGGTTGGTCACCAGCATCGTCACGACTTCGCCGATGACCTCCTTGGCCACGATCACCAGCTTCTTGCGTCCGCTGGCCGCGTACTGCTCCAGGAAGGGAAGGAATTCGCGCAGGTGCTCGATTTCGCGGTCGGTAATCAGGATGTCCGGGCTCTCGATCACCGCCTCGGTTTCGGCCGTGTCGGTGGCGAAGTGCGAGGACAGGAAACCGCTGTCGAGGCGCATGCCGTCCACGTACGTCACTTCCGTCTTCAGGCTCTTGCCTTCGTCCACGGTAATCGCGCCCTCCACGCCCTGGCGCTCGAACACGTCGGCAATCAACTCGCCAACAAAGGGGTCGTTGGCGGACATCCCGGCCATCCAGGCGACTTCCTGCCGCGACTCCGCCCGCACGGTCTGCTGGTAGAGCGCGGATTCGGCCTCCGCCAGGGCCGGGTCCATGCCGCGCCGGATCATCATGGGATTGGCGCCGGCCACGATGGCCTTGAAGGCCTGGCTGTACATCGCCTGGGTCAGCACCGCCGCCGTCGTCGTGCCGTCGCCGGCCACCGTGTTGGTCTGGCGACAGGCCTCGTAGACGATCTGCGCGCCGGTGTGGAGGAAGGTGTTCTCGACTTTGATGTCCCGCGCCACCGTCACGCCGTCGTTGGTCACCGTGGGCGGTCCGAGGCTGGGCTTATAGGCAACGTTGCGACCCTTGGGCCCCATGGTGACCTTCACGGCGTTGGCCACCAGGTCCACGCCCTCGCGGAGGGCGAGCCGGGCTTCGAGATCGAACACCACGGCGCGATCAAGTACCACGCGAAGCCTCCTCGGTCAGGTTCAAGGAACAGTGGGAGAAAAGGCGCGGCTCCACGAACCGCGCGGGTTAACCATTGTCCGGTACGCGCCGCCAGCCGACAAGGACTCCTTGGCGCCGACCGTGGGTCACCTGACGCGCGCCGTTTCTCCCGAATAATCCGGACCGGGACTCAGGTGAAGAACTTGCGGCGCGGCCCTGCTTCGGCCCCGTGCCACCGCCCCAATAGAGACCGTGGGCGCCCGAATCCGGACGCGGCCAGCGGCTAGAACCTCGGCGGGGCGGTGGCTGGGTTTCGAGTCTCGCCTCGCTCCTGAAGCAGGGTCTGCCTATGCGCCGAGGCATCGTGGCCGCCACCGTCCTGGCTTGGGCGTGGCTTGCGGCTTGGCAGTTCGTCACGCCGGCGGCGGCCGACAGTCCAACCGTGCTGGTGATGGACGTTGAGGGGTCCATCCAGCAGCTGACGGCCGACTACATCGTGCGCGGAATCGACACGGCGCACAGAGACGACGTCGAGCTGATCGTCATCCGGCTGGACACACCCGGAGGACTGCTCGACTCGACGCGGAAGATCGTGCAGGCGCTGCTGGATTCCGAGCTCCCGGTGGTCGCCTACGTCTCGCCCGCCGGCGCCCACGCCGGATCCGCGGGGACCTTCATTGCGGCCGCGGCCAACTTTGCGGTGATGGCCCCCGCGGCCAACATCGGCGCGGCCTCGCCGGTCGAGTCCGGCGGGCGACCGATCAAGGGATCCGTGGCGCACAAGGTCAGCCAGGACCTGCGCGCGTTCATCCGCAGCATCGCCGAGGCGCGCGGCCGCAATGCCGACGCCCTGGAAGACACGGTGTCGAACGCGACCGCGTATTCGGCGCAGGAGGCCCTGAGCCTGGGCGTCATTGACCTGATCGCCCCTGACCTGCCGACGGCGCTCAATCAGCTTCACGGGCGGCAGACCACGACCGCGGCGGGCTCGATCACCGTTGCGTCCCGCGACGCCAGCGTGCGCAACCTGGGCCCCACGGTGGTGGAACACATTCTCGGGATTCTCGCCAGGCCCGAGGTGGTCTTTGTGCTGTTCGTGACCGCCTGCCTCGCCCTGCTGGTGGAGGTCATATTCCCTGGCCTGATCATTCCCAGCCTGGCGGGTGTGCTCGCATTGGCATTGGCGATCGTCGGATTCCTGAATCTGCCCGGCAGTTGGCTGGGGGTGGTGCTGATTGCCCTCGCCGCCGCCCTGTTCTACGGGGAGGCCTCCGCGCCGGGCTTCGGTCTGTTTGGCGCTGGCGGCGTCCTGTGCCTGGTCCTGGGCGGGATCTTTCTGTTCGGGGACTTTTTCCGCCCCTCCGATCTACCGGAACCGAGCTTCATGGTGAACCCCATCGTGATCGCGGTCATGGGCGGGATCGTCGTGGCGATCTGGGCGGTATGTGCTCGCCTCGCGCTCGCCGGCGGCGGGGGCTCAAGCGGTTTCCAAACCGCGAGTGTCGCGGCCCTGGAGGGGCGGAAGGGCGTCGCCCTGTCCGACCTGCGGCCATCGGGGAGCGTGCGGGTTGGCGACCAGGACTGGGTCGCGACGGCCGATCCCGGCGTATCCATCGACCAGGGCGAAGAAGTCCGAGTCCGAGCCGTCTACGGACGGGTGCTCAGAGTCGAACGACCGTGAGCGAATCGGCGGAAAACCTCCGAGCGCGGCAGGGCCGGCCGATCATCTCGGCCTGGCAGTTCAGACGTCGCAGGGAGGATATTCATCCATCAGCTGGCGCTCCTCGTCGGTCAGCGCCTGGCCAGCCAGCAGATCGGGGCGTCGGCGCTGGGTGCGGTGCAGGGCCTGCGCGCGGCGCCACTGCTCCACCCGCGCGTGGTGACCGCTCAACAGCACGGCCGGCACACGTTGTCCGCGAACGTCCTCGGGTCGCGTGAATTGAGGAAAGGCGAGGCGCGCTGCCGCGTGTGACTCGCCGACCAGCGAGGCGGAGTCGCCCACCACCCCGGGCACCAGGCGGGCCGTCGCGTCGATCACCACCATGGCGGCGACTTCGCCCCCGCTCAGCACGTAATCGCCCACGCTGATCTCCTCGTCCACGACCAGTGAGCGCACCCGCTCGTCAACCCCCTCGTACCGTCCGCAGATCAGGACCAGGTGCGGACGCGCCGCCAACTCCGCGGCGATGGCCTGTGTGAGCGGCCGCCCCTGCGGCGTCAGCAGCCCGACCCAGCCGTCGGATCCCCGCAGCTCCTCAACCGCCGCGATGATCGGTTCGGCCTTCAGCACCATCCCGGGACCGCCGCCGTAGGCGTAATCGTCCGTGACATGATGCGGGGGATCGGCCCAGTCCCGCAGGTTGTGCACCCGCACGTCAATGGTTCCCGCCGCACGCGCCTTGCCCAGCAGGCTGACCTCCAGAAAGCCCGCGAAGCTCTCCGGAAACGTCGTGATCACGTCTACTCGCCAGGCCGGCGCCATCAGCGCAGCCCCTCGATCAGATCGATCGTCAGCACCCGCCGCTGCGGATCGAAGCCCTGCACCACGTCGGGAATCGCCGGCACCAGGACCTCACCGTCGGGACCGCGCACCACGTACACGTCGTTGCTGCCGGTGGAGAGCACCTCGCGCAGGGTTCCCACCAGGTCGCCGGTGAGCGCCACCACGCGTACCCCAATCAATTCCACGCCGTAGTAGCTGCCAGCCGGAAGCGGCACGGCCTCGGGCAGCGGCACCGCGATCTCAGCACCGCGCAGGTCGCGCGCCGCCTCCCGCGTGTGAACGCCCCGGAGCTTGAGACGAGGCTTGATTCCCGCGTGGAAGGCCTCGATTTCAGTTGCCTGGCGGCTCGAGCCAACGTACACGCGGCGACCGGCCGAAAGATTGGCCAGCACATCGGTTTCCAGCCGGACTCGAACGTCGCCGCGCACCCCGAACGCCCCTAGCACCGTGGCCAGGACGACTTCCGTGGCCGACTCGGTCAGCGGCTTTCCTGAATGTCCAGCGCCAGCCGCCGGTCCCCGCCGATGGGGGCGGCATGCATGACCGCGCGAACGGCTCTGGCCACTCGCCCTTGGCGTCCAATCACGCGTCCCATGTCCGACGGATGGACGTACAGCTTGTAAATGCTGAGATGGTTGCGCTGGACTCGGTTCACGCGCACCGAATCCGGCTCCGTGACCAGGTTTCGGGCGATGAACTCCACCAGTTCGTCCATGCGACGACGCTAGGCGCTGGGCCCGGCTGCCGCCGGCGGCTGCGGCATGCTCTTGGCTATGTCCAGTAGCTTGCGGACCCGCTCGGTCGGCTGCGCGCCCTTGCGGATCCAGTCCTCGGTCGCCGCCACGTCCAGCCGGATCGTCGATGGATCGGTCAGGGGATCGTAGTAGCCCAGTTCGGCGATGCGCCGTCCGTCACGCGCCCAGCGCGCCTCGGCCACCACCACCCGGTAGCTGGGACGCTTCCGGCGCCCGGTGCGGGTCAGACGAATTTTCAACATGAAGAAGAAACTCCGGGGAACTCAATGGGAAGAACCGGCGCTGGGCCCCAAGCCCTCGAACCAAGCCGGCTCCCCGATCATACCCACGCCACCCGCCCCTGTCACCGGCGACGGTCGAGAAAGTGGCGCCGCACAACCACGGATTGCAAGGCCCGCACTCGAAGCCACGAAGACGAACGTCTCCCCGACTTCAGCAGCTGGCAGCAAGGTCAGACTCAACCGGTTGTAGCACCCGAGCGCCCGCCCGATCAGTGACTCCGACTGACCCGGCTCTGCCCGTCTTCAACTAGCATGTCGTAGAGCATGCTTGCAGTCTCGTCAATCGCATGCGGCCGGCGTGCGCAGTCGAAACGCGGAGGGATTGATTGAGATGGGGGCCAGGAAGAGCGATGTCCGGGCTGTGGCCGAACGCCAGCGCGTGACGCAGTCGACCCTGCACGATCTGGCACGGCGCCCGCTCTGGGAGCGTCACCGGCTGCTGCGCGCTGCGCAGATAGCAGTCGACCCCGAAGAAACTCGTGCGTGGGACACGACGCTGGTTGACCTGGCTGACTAGCCGCAGAACTCCTTTTGGCCGACGATTTTCCGACTCGGGGCGAACTGTGGCTGATTCGTCTGCCACGCGCGCTCGGGGCGGAATTGCAGCGCGACCGCCCCGCCGTCGTCATCAGCTCGCCCGCCCTTGATGCGGTGCCCGTTCGCATCGTTGTTCCGCTGACAACGTGGTGCCACCAATACGAAGGCCGAATCAACAAACTTCGGGTAGAAGCAAACGACTGGAACGGGCTGCACGCAGAGTCAGCCGCTGACGTCTTGCAGGTGCGGAGCGTCTCCACCGAGCGATTCCTCAGCAGGATCGGCGTTTTGGGGCTGATGAGGTCGAAGAGATCGCGGCAGGCGTGGCAATTGCCGTCGACGACATCGGTTGACGGGGCCTGGGGCTAGACTGCGTCAACCTGTCTGAAATCTAACGCCAATGGCCGTTCGGGTTGGGGTGATCGGGGCCGGAGCCTATGCCCAGCGCGCCCACCTGCCGCCCTTGCGGGAGCATCCGGACGCCGAGATCGCCGCGCTCTGCCGCCGCAACCCGTCCCGGCTGGCCGAAGCCGCCGACGCCTTTGACGTCCCGGGCCGCTACACCGACTACGCCGACCTGCTGGCCGACGACTCGCTGGACGCGGTCACGATTTCGCTGCCGCACAACCTGCATTACGAGGCGGTCCGCGCGGCGCTCGATCATCGCTTGCACGTGCTGGTGGACAAGCCGCTCACCCTGCGCGCGGACCACGCGCGGGATCTGGTCACGCAGTCCCGACTGCGCGGCCTGACGCTGATGGTCGCGTTCAACCGGCACTACGAGCCGCCCTTCACCAAGGCCCACGAACTCCTGGCCGACGGCGCTATCGGCGACCTGCGCCTCATCCAGGCCTACATGGCCTACGACTGGGACTTGTGGCTGCAGCCGTCCGAACGACGCTTCACCGGCGCGGGCGCCGCCATGCTGGACGGCGTATCGAACACCCAGGCCACGCTGCTGCACGAAACCAGTTTTCGCGGCGACGCCGCGGCCAACGGCGGCGGCTTTTTTGCCGACGGCGGCGCGCACGTGCTGGAAGCCTGCCTTTGGCTGGCGGACTCGCCGGCGGCCACGGTCTTCGCGCAAATGGACTCGCCGCACGCCGACCTGTATACGGCCCTCAACCTGCGGCTCGCCTCAGGCGTGCTGTGCAGCCTGGCCTGCGTGGGCGACACCCCGACGCCGCGCGACTTCGGCTTCCATCTGTACGGCGCCGCCGGCGCCATCCACATGCGCTGGGGCCACCTGACCCTGGAACGTGAACTGCGCGACGCGGAGACCTTCGACAACACGTCCATGCCCTTCATGGGCAGCGCCCCGGCCAATTTCATCGACGTCATCTTGGGTCGCGCCGAACCGCGGGCGACGGCCCAGGACGGCCTGCGCCAGGTCGCCGCCATGGAAGCCGCCTACCGCTCGGCGCGCACGGGAGCGCCGGTTCGCATCTAGCTCTGGTTCGCGTTCCCCTGGGTCGCTGCCGGCGTCTCCGTGGGCGGAGTGTCCTCGGTCGGCGGCGCGCCCTCGCCCCGCGCTTCGGCGGCCGCCGCCTGCGCCTCGGCATACGCCGGCACCAGGTTCGGGTCGAAGTTGCCGTCCGCGTCCTGCCCCACCTCCCAGCGCTCCGCCCAGGGCAGGAATATCGAAGGGAACCGATCCTTGGCAATCACGCGCCCGCCCAGCAGGACCTGGCGGGTAATGACGGTCCGCAAGCCGGGAATCGCGCTGTCGGTCTTTTCGATCTCACCGGGCGCCAGTTCCGTGCTGGGCTCCACGCGCAGCGGCGGCGGTTCGATTTCGTCGCCCCGCCACGCCTGCAGCGTGACCTCGCGCTCCAGCGACGGTCCCATCAGCCGAAACGCCAGGGTTTCCCGATGGGTGTCGAGAATGCGCCGGATCAGGATGTGGTTCGGCGTGTCGTTGGTGAAGGCCAGGTCCTGCGCCGGCTGCCAGATCGCCGCATCGAACCCGGGCGGGTTGTTGGGACCAAGCTCGTAGTACCCAACGCGATAGGCGTGTTGCCAGCGCTCGCTGATGGGCAGCCCAGCCCAGAAGGCCGCCCGAAACAGGGTGGTCGACACCTGGCAGATCCCGCCGCCGATGCCCGGCTCGGTGCGCGTGGGCGCTATCACCAGGCCTTCCACGAATCCGTTGCCCTCGGTAATCGGCCCAACCGTGGCGTTGAAGGAAAACGTCTCGCCCGGCGGCACCACCGTCCCGTCGATCAGCCGCGACCCGTTGTTGATGTTGTGGACGCGGTTGGCGCTCGAACCGCTAAATCGGGACACGCCCTCGGCGATCAGGTTGTTGAATTGGAGTTCTCCGGCGCTCAGCCGCGTGATTGAGGGCTGGATGGTCACCAGCGGCACGCTCACGCGTTGCTGCCCGCGGTCGAAGGCTGTCTGAACTCGCGACCAGAGACGCTCGGCATCGATCGTGCGGCCGGGCGTGCCTTGGACCAACGGCACAACCTCGCCGTCCCGGTCCACCCGAATCTTCGGCTCCACGGCGGGAACCCGCAGGGTGTCCGCAATCTCGCGCGCCACCTGGTCGAAGGCCCGGTAGCTCACGTCCACGCTGACATCGGGTGCCGTTGGCGGTCCGACCACGCGCATCTCCTGGGCCAGGGCCTCGCGGGCAATGGACCATCGATGGCCCGGCGCGACGAGCTCGATATGCCCGTCCATCAACTGCCGGGCGCGTTCGGCCGCCGGTGTCACGTTGTCCGTCACGATCTCAGGCGAAACTGAGCGCGACTCCAGCTCGATGATCAGCCGCTGCGGCGTATCGAATCGCCGGCTCATCACCGCCAACACGTCCGCCGGTACCAGTTCGCGGCCCTCGCTCGACGGATAGACCCGGGCACGGCGCTGGCCGCCCTGGGTCTCGATCCGGAGCGACGCGTCCTCGGGCGGCGCCGCGATCTCGTTGGCAATGCGCTCCACGTAGCTCGTAAACGCGTGGGGATCGAAACTGACCGTGGTCCTCCAGTCCCGCGGCGCGTCCAACGTCTCGCGCTGCTGCCGGAGACGTTCGTCCCAGCCGCCTCGCCGCCCCCAGGCGTAGGCCCGCGCCAGCGCGGTGGCGTAGTCCACCTGGATGCCGACTTCGCGGCCGGTGGGGTTCCAGGTTCGGCCGTCCAGCCGAAAAACGATTGGGGCGGCGCCAAAGCCGTCCCATCGGGCCGCCAGCCGCGACCGCGCCTGATCCAGCGTCAGACCGCCGACGTCCTCGCCGTCAACCCGCACGCCCGGATAGAACCGGTTGCCAAAGCGCGCCTGGCCCATGGCCACAAACGTCGCGGCCCCGGCCGCGGCTGCCGCAACGCCGCCAAGCACGCCGGATCCGGCAACCAGCAGGATGCGGCGTCGGCTGATTCGCATGAGGCTGAGACCACCCGCCCGGTGACACGCTGAACCGCGCACCCTCAACTATAGGCGTCGGTCCCAGGCGCGCGTCGCTTGAGCGCCCGGCACCGGTCGGGCCCCGCCCGAACCTGTGCTATCGTCGGAAACGCCGACCGGCTGGTCGGCATTTTCTTGTCCGGCCCTTTGTTCGCGGTGCCTTTTGCCGCGCCACCACCTCCACACCACCACCATGGCCAGCCTCATCGAGGACATCGAAAAGACGTACCTTAAGCCCGAGGTTCCCGAGTTCAACGTCGGCGACACCGTGCGTGTACACGTGAAGGTCCGCGAAGGCGAGCGTGAGCGCGTGCAGATGTTCGAGGGGACCGTCATTCGACGACGCGCGGGCGGGGTCAACGAGAACTTTACGGTCCGCCGCATTTCCGGCGGCGTCGGTGTGGAGCGTACGTTTCTGCTGCATTCGCCGATTGTGGACGACATCCAGGTGATTCGCCACGGCAAAGTCCGCCGCGCCAAGCTCTATTACCTGCGCGACCGCGTTGGCCGCGCCGCGCGCGTCAAGGAGCGGCGCGCCTAGTCGGCGCGGGAGGTCAGGCCCGTCTCCACCCTCCGGCCCAGGCTCCCACCGCCGCACCGGGAACTCCGGCTGCTGGGGCAGGGACGCCGCCGAATCGCGGGGGTGGACGAAGCCGGTCGCGGAGCGTGGGCAGGCCCGCTAACCGCCGCCGCGGTCATCCTGCCGCCCGTTGCCTACCTTGATCCGCGGCTGTTTGCGGGCGTTACCGACTCGAAGCGCCTCTCGCCCCGCGCCCGCGAGCGCCTGGCCCGCCTGATTCGCGCCCGCGCGGCCGCGGTCGGTGTCGCCCACGCCTCGCCCCGCGAAATCGACGAGTCCGGAATCGCCGCCGCCGGACGCCTGACCATGCAACGCGCGCTCAGCCGCCTGAGCCTGGACCCTGACCACGTGATCGTGGATGCCTTTCCGCTGGACGCCGCCAGCCCGTTCGCCGACCGTCAGACGGCCATCATCCGGGCGGACGCAACCTGCCTGGCGGTAGCCGCCGCCTCCATCTGCGCCAAGGTCGCCCGCGACCGCCTGATGCGACAGCTGAGCCGCCGGTTTCCTGACTACGCGTTCGATCGCAACAAGGGCTACGGCACCGCCCGGCACCGCACCGCCTTACAGGCGCTGGGCCCCATTGCCCTCCACCGCCAGAGCTTCGCCCCGGTTCGACAGGCCCGTGCCGCGCATTCCCTGGCCCTGGCGGTCTAGGCGCCGTGCGCCCACGGCGCGCACAGAACTCGGCCGCTGGGGTGAGGACGTGGCCGCGCGCGAACTCAAGCGGCGCAAGTACCGCATTCTGGAGCGGAACGTCCGCGTGGGCCGCGGCGAGCTCGATATCGTCGCCACGGACCGAGACGAAACCGTCTTCGTGGAGGTCAAGACGCGCCGCGACCAGGCGTTTGGCGGAGCCCGAGCCGCCCTTACGCACACCAAGGCTCGCCAACTGGCGCGTCTCGCGCTCACCTACCTGCAACAGCATCCCGATCGCGCGGGCGCCTACCGTATTGAACTGGTAGCCATTGATATTGACCCGACGGGCGACTACACGGTAGACGTAATACCTAACGCCGTGCATATCTAGCCGCGAGACATGGAAATTGTGATTTCGATGAAACGAGACGCCACCGCGACCATCCGGGCACACATGCGCGCCGTCCGCGCCATTGCCCTTCTACGCCGCGCAGGTCTGCTCGCCGCCCTTGCCGTCCTGGCGCTATCGGCGGCTTCACCGGCTCAGGCGGATTCGGGCGACTACCCCGTGGAGGGCGGCCGACTCTTCACCCAGGCCGCGGAGACGGACGTCCCGGACCTCGGCTTCGCCGTCACCGACAACGATGGAATCCCATTCTGGACCGAGTTCCAGCGCTTGGGCGGCGTTCAGGCCCTGGGTTACCCGCTCTCGCGGCGCTTCGTTTGGGACGGCTTCACGGTCCAGGTGTTTCAAAAAGTCGTGCTGCAGTGGCGCCCGGAATCCAGCACCTTCATGTTCGTCAACGTCTTCGACCGGCTCAGTCTGGAAGACTACGACGACACGCTGGAAGAACTGTTGGTCCCGCCCTCGGAGTACTTCGAGGAAGCCGGCTTCGCCTGGGACCAGATCATCACCTCTCGGCAGGCGCTCTTGTACCAGAACCCCGCCCTGCGCGACGCCTACTTCGCAGTTGACGACCCGTTGCGCTGGTACGGGCTGCCCACGTCACGCGTGGTCACCTACGACCACGTGCACACGATTCGGCTGCAACGCGCCGTGCTGCAGCAGTGGCTGACCGACCTGCCCTGGGCCTCGGCGGG
>DAOUIX010000098.1:0-6218 GCA_034423235.1 Chloroflexota bacterium
CCGTCGCCGGCGCAGGGGCCGTTCACGGTGCATCTGAAGGTGGGGCAGACCGGCAACTGCCTGGCGCCGGGGAACGCGAAGCGCCACGAGGTCTACTTCGCGCCGCGGGTCGGGAGCACGGTCCTGACCGTGCCGACGGTGAACGACGGCACCGCGGAGCCGGACTGCACGGTGCGGGCGTCGCTGGCGCGGGCCGACGGCACGGTGCCGGCGGACGGGACGGTCACGACGGTGGTGCCGGCGGGGAGCCGTTTCGGCTACACCATCGACACGAACGGCTTGTCCGTGGGCGGGCACACCTTCCCGCACCGGGCGTCGGCGACGGCGACGGTGCGCGACGACGACTCGGTCGCCCGCAAGGTGTCCTTCGTGACCAACCCGCGGCAGGTGCAGGAGAGCACCGCCGGGATTGTGGACCTGGTGGTGGCGGTCGATCCGGCGCCGACCGGCGACTTCACCCTGGACTTCCGGCTGTCGGGCACGGCGACGCGGGGCGTCGACTACACGGTTCCGGCGACCGTCACGGTGCCGTCGGGCGCGACGAGGGCGGCGATTCCGGTGACGATCATCGACGATGCGCCCAGCGGCGCCGACATGGTCGTCGGCCAGGTCGACGCAGCGCTCGGTCCAGGTCAGGTCCGCATGACCGAGCAGCCGGCCGGCGGTGTAGAGGTCGAGCCTGCTCATGATGGCGTGGAAGGCCAGCGTGTGATGGCTATGTCGCGCCAGGCATAAGCGGCACACAGCGGAAAGTCGGGCCGTGATGGCGGGAGAAGGATTGTCGCAGGTGAGAATGTTGCTTGGCCACCGCCGCCACCGTACGACTGCCAACTACGCTCACCTCGCTGATGCGCACCCCGTGGAGGCGGCGGGGCGATCCGATTTATTGGGCTTTCTTATTCTGGCGATTGGTAATCGGTATGTGACTATGGATTTGATCGGGACTACCTTTAGCCCCGTACTAGGTGCGCCACACACAGTCGCACCGCAGACGGAGGATTTATCATGAAGCTCCCAGTCAACGGAAGCTCCGGGGGGGTATCGCCGCGGTTCCCGCGGGCGGCGGCGGGCATCGCCGCCCTGATGTTGGCGGCGCTCGTCCAGCCGGCGGCCGCGGCGCAACTCTATGCGCCGGACATCGAGGTGGACGAGGGAGAGGTGGCGGTATTCAAGATCACCCTGCCGCAGGCCTACAACTTTACCCTGCGGTATTCCTACCAAACTCAGGACGGTACCGCCAAGAGCGGACAGCACTACGATTCGAAACAGGGCGTACTGATGTTCTGGGCGGGCACAACAAACCTGCAGGTCAAGGTCCAGACCCGTGTAAGTCAGGATGCAGTCACCAGGGATTTCAAGCTGGTGATCTCCGAGGGGGAGTTGTACAGCAACAGCGGTCCAGCAGGTTGGGTGTGGATCAGTAGCTCCCACGTCCCCAAGCACAGGACAATCCACGCCAAGATCCGCGATGCGTATATTGGAGCTACGGGACCGGAGTAACGACATAGCTGCCGGAGGCCCCCTGTCGCGCCGGGCGGATGCGTTCTTCGAGCATTGGCCCGTGCGACCCGGGCTCGATGGCGATCCCGGACCTCCCCGCCAGGGTTCGATACGACTGCCGCGAGGCAGCTGCGCGGACCGGGGCATCGGCGGTGCCATCGGAGATCGCGGTCGCCGGTTGGCGGCAGGAACGCCGGCCTGGCCCGGCCGAGCCCGACAGGACATCGCCCGGCCGGTCGCCGGATCGCACCGATGACGACGATTTGCCGGTTTGCCGGCGGCCGTTTGCCGGAGCGCGGCCGGGACGATATTTTTCGCGCTGGCGATCCCGGCGGAGAAAAGACCATAGAACCATCGCACCCCGCGGCATTGAGCGATACCGTGGGCGCCTCCTCGTCCGCGCCGGGGGCGGCAACGCCGGATATGTCCGACAGCTACGATGCGTACCTGTCCACGGGTCTCTACAACGCGCACTATCCCCGCGCGGACCGGCGCACGCTGAGCGCGCTCACGGTATTTGATGGTGGGGTTTTCAGATTATTCGATGGTCGTTCTGCGCCTGATGAAGTGCCGCTCGATCATCGCCGCCGCCGCATGTCGTTCCAGTCCTTGGCGCTGGCCGGGCGCATCTTGATTACTCTCGGGTCGTTGGCTACGAGCCGCCCGGCGGCGGCGTTACCGGCACTGTCGGCGTCGTAGGCACAGACGATCTTCTTGGGTTTCCGGCCCTCGATCCAGGGCGGGACCGCGCTTACGACTCCGGCGGTCGAGACGACGGCGGCGCCGTTCTCGCGGGTTCCTACGATGCTCAGGCTTCGCGCGGAGATTGCGTCGACGGCGCTCTCGGTGAGAATGATTGGCACGGGCGGGCTTCGGTCGCACGGGAGCCAGAAGCCGCTGCGCGCCTTGCGCGATCCGGACGCCATGCCCCTGAAGGGCTTTCTGTCGGCCCGCGGCGCGATGCCGAGGATTTCGGCGCCGGCGGGTTGCCCGCTGGCGTTGCGGCAGACGAAGAGGGCGTTGAGCCGGTCGTCGTCGTAGAGGAGGCCGAGGGCGACCACCCGGGCGAAGCCGTCCGCCCCGTACGCCCGCATCCGGTCGAGGCCGCGGTGCTCCAGGTTGTGGATCGCCGATTCGACCGCCGGATGCTGCCGACGCGCCGCGACGAACGCCGGGTCCTCTTCGCGGACGCGGTCGCCCCGGTTCAGGCGCCCCTTGCGCGGCAGCACGTTGTGCTCGAGCAGCTGGTCGAGGCGGAGGCGGTTGGCGGGGCTGTGGAAGCCGCGGTCGAAGCTGCACGCGCGCAGATCCGGGCAGCGCGCCTGCGCGGCCTCGATCATCGGCACGGCGATGTCCGTGTCGCCGCCCGCCCAGAGGATCTCGTGGTGGAGCAGGAACCCGTGCTGGTCGAGACTGTCCGATCTGTTGTGTAAGTGAGCTCGGTGGGTTCAATCTCATGTTGAGGAGGACCGACCATGACGACACTGCGACCCGAGCTGCTGGATGAGCTTCTGGCCGACTACGAGCGGCCGGAGGACCTATTGGGTGATGACGGGCTGTTCCGCCAGCTGAAGAAGGCGCTGCTGGAGCGTGCGCTGGGGGCCGAGCTGACGGACCATCCGGGTTACGCGAAGGGAGATCAGTCGGGCCGTGGCAGCGGCAACAGCCGCAACGGGCACTCGGACAAGACGGTGCTGACGGACGAGGGCCAGGTGCCGATCGCGGTGCCGCGGGACCGCAACGGCACGTTCGAGCCGGCGATCGTGCCGAAGGGCACGCGGCGCCTCGAGGGCTTCGATGCGCGGGTCCTGTCGCTGTATGCCCGCGGCCTGACGGTGCGCGAGATCCGGAGCCACCTGGAGGAGCTGTATGGCGTGTCGGTGTCCCCGGACTTGATCAGCCGGGTGACCGATGCGGTGCTTGAGGAGGTGCGCGACTGGCAGAACCGGCCGCTGGACCCGGTCTACCCGGTGGTGTTCTTCGACGCGCTCCGGGTCAAGATCCGCGACGAGGGACTGGTCCGGAACAAGGCGGTCTACCTGGCGCTGGCGATCACCTGCCAGGGCGAGAAGGAGGTGCTCGGGCTGTGGATCGAGCAGACCGAGGGTGCGAAGTTCTGGCTCAAGGTGATGAACGAGCTCCACGCCCGCGGCACCGGCGACATCCTGATCGCCGTGGTCGACGGGCTGACGGGCTTCCCCGACGCGATCGGCACGGTGTTCCCGCGGACCGCGGTGCAAACCTGCATCGTGGGACTGTTGAAAAAGTCCGGCGTTTGTGACTCACTGGCCTGACATCGTGTGTGGGGACGTGGGGAGCGTGCGGGATGCTGGGTCGGAGGAACCGCGATCAGCTGGAGTTGTTTGTCGCTGGCTCTTTGGAGCAGTTGATTCCCGAGGACCACATTCTGCGGCGGGTGGACCGGGTGCTGGATCTTGGCTGGCTGCGGGAGGCCGTGGCGGATTGCTACTGTGCGGACAACGGGCGTCCGGGGATTGATCCGGAGTCTGCGGTGCGGCTGATGCTGGCGGGTTTTCTGCTGGGCATCGTGCGCGACCGCAAGCTCATGCGTGAGGCGCAGGTGAACCTGGCGATCCGCTGGTTCGCGGGCTATCGCCTGGATGAGCGGCTGCCCGATCACAGCAGCCTGACGCGCATCCGCCAGCGCTGGGGCGAGCGGCGTTTTCGGGAGATTTTCGACCGTACCGTGCGGTGTTGCGTGGCGATCGGCATTGCCCGCGGGGAGGTGGTGCATGTCGATGCGACGCTGACCCGCGCGAACGTCAGCTGGGCCAGCATGGTCGAGCGCCACGCCACGACCGTGCTGGATGACGCTGCCGAGGAGTCTGGTTCCGACGAGCCGACGCGGGGCGGTCGGGTGAGCCTGACGGATCCCGACGCCTCGCTGACGAAGTCGAGCCGCCGCGGACGGACCGAGCCCAGCTACAAGCAGCACACGGCGGTCGACGATCAGGCGGGCGTGATCCTCGACATCGAGTTGACGACGGGCAGCACCAATGAGGGCGATCTGGTGGAAGCCCATCTCGACCGCGTTCCGCGGCTCACCGGCCGCCCCGTGGCGGTGCTGACCGCCGACGCGGGCTATGCCTATGCAAAGACCTACCGCAGCGCGGAGCAGCGAGGCGTGGATCCGGTCGTGCCGCCGAAGGCAGAGCCGCCGCCGAAGTCAAGGGTGCCGTTGCGGCGCTTTCGGTACCACGCCCGGCACGACATCGTGCGCTGCCCGGCCGGCAGAATCCTGCGCCGTTCGACGCGGGCCCGGCACGGTTGGTTCTTCCGTGCCCGGGTCGCCGATTGCCGCCGCTGCACGCTGTGCGCCGAGTGCCTGCCGAGCCCCCACAGGGCGCGCGCGGTGGTGATCAGCGAGGACTACGACGCCCTGCTCCGGGCGCGGCGGCGACGGCCACGCTGGACCGCGCTCGAACACCGGTACTACCAGCGGCACCGCTGGCGGGCCGAAGGGATCTTTGCCGAGGCCAAGGGCCAGCACGGGCTGCGGCGCACGGTGCGCCGCGGCCGGTGGAACGTGGCAATCCAAGCCTATCTGACAGCTGCCGCCATCAACCTCAAACGGCTGGCGGCATCGCTGCCGTCCCGGCTCCTTTGGGCGTGCGGGCTGGGCGGCAGCCACATCAGGGTATCGGCTGCATAACCGTATCCGGTCGCCAGCACGCCCCGGGGCGGGCCCGGCATGCTGCAGCCACTTTCCGTTGCCGTGAAACGCCCTTCGATCAGGTTCTTCAACAGTCCCACATGGCATGGGTGCGGACGGTGACGGGGCGCATGAAGAGCGATTACATGTATTCCGTAGCTGTCGTCTACAACACCTTCCCGATGCCGCCAGAGGGCGCGAACTTGCCGAGACTGGAACCACTCGCCCGAGCGGTGCTCGATGCCCGTGCCGCCCATCCAGGCTCGACCCTCGCCAATCTCTACGATCCCGACCTGATGCCGCCGAACCTGCGCCGGGCGCATCAGGCACTCGACCGCGCAGTGGACCGGCTCTACCGGCGTAACGGTTTCTCTTCCGAGCGCGAGCGCATTGCGCGTTCCTCTTGAGGCAGCAGTGATCTCCCGAACAAAAAACCGCCACCACTCGCCTGCCACCACGGCACTATAGTTGTTTATCGGGAATTCAAGCGTGGCCCGAATATACCGAAAGCCCTGTTCAAATGCTCTCCGGTATTTGCAACACCTCAGGATGAAGAAACTTATTGGGGGTCTTCGCTTTCAAAGTAGCTGTCATCCAGACTCGGATCCGGTGTGAATTCCGGCCAGTGCAACCTTATTTCGTAATCTTCCATGGGCCTGTCGTTAAGCCGCTTGAGAGATGCGTTGATGCGATTACATTGTTGTTCGTCTAAGTAGAATCGATGATCCTTAAGCCAACTGGCAACTGAATAGAAATTGTCTGAAGTTGCTGCCTCCAGTTGTGAGATTGCATGTTCCAGCTCGGATCACCTTATTCGCGGCCGCAAATGGGAATAACGTCCACCATCCGATCATCGGAAACAATTACAGCGAGACGCCGTTTGTTCGCGGAAACAATAGGGGATTACCCCTAAAGGTTGACATTTCATCTTGCAATCCCTATATTTCTCCTAGTTGATAGGAGACGGAAATGGCTGGTAAATCCCACCGCGAAGGCATGACGATCGTTGAACTGATGGACATGTTTCCGACCGAGGAAGCTGCGG
>DAOUIX010000099.1:0-7770 GCA_034423235.1 Chloroflexota bacterium
CAGGCCCCAGATCGCGGCCAGTTCGATGACCCAGAGGAAGTTGGTGTACCCCTCCACGTACTCCCCGCGGTTGAAGACCAGCCCCTGCCCCTCCAGCAGGTTGCGCGCATAGCGAAAGCTGATGAACGCGTCGTCGGTGATGAACCAGGCCACGCTGGCCAACCAGCCCAACAGCACAAACCACGGGACAAACGAGAGCACGATCAAAACGTCGATCGCTCGCAGCCGTCGCCAGAACCGACGGTCGCCGCTCATCGAGCCGTGGTATCTCTAGATAACGAGTAGACCAAGGCTTGCAAAGCAACGACTCCTACCGCTACGAAGCATCTTGTCGGCAATGCCTCGATCTTCGGGAACTGTCACGTATTTTGCTTCGCGCCCAGCGATCTATCGAAACCGAGGAACGATGACGGCGTTGGCCGGCAGGGGGTAACGTCCGCCGCGTTTGAGCTCGCGAGGGACGGTGGCGCGGCCGCTGCGGCGGGCGGAGACGCCGGCGAAGACGCGTAGCGGCGTGCCTTCGGCGCTCACGCGCTGCATCACGTGAGCCATGCCAACCTGGCGCTGGTTGGTGTCCAGGGCGGCGCTTGTAACGATTCCGACCCAGCCGCCGCGAGCGTCCACCACCGGATCGCCCTCACGGGCAATCGGTACGCGCTCGTCGGTGATCGCAAACCGCACGATCTGGCTGGTGCGGCGCTTCTCGCGGGCGATAAACCCGGAGCGCCCGATGAAGAACGGCTTGTAGAGCTTTACGAAGCCGCCGAAGCCCGCGTCGCCCGGCGTCAGGTCAAGCTCGCCGCCGAGCTCGTGGCCGTAGAGCGGCAGCCCCGCCTCGGTTCGGGTGGAATCTCGTGAGCCCAGGCCGGCCGGGCGCACGCCGTCGTCGAAGCCCGCATCCAGCATCGCGTGCCACAGGTCGTTGGCGGCGTCCGGATGCACCAGCAGTTCAAAGCCCACACGCTCGCCCGTGTAGCCGGTGTGCGCGACTTCCAGATCGATCCCGGCCAGGGTGAATGAGCCGACATCGAACGCCCGCATGCGTCGCAAGCGACGTCGCGACTCCTCGTCGAGTGCCAGGCGGCCCAGCACGTCGCGGGATTGTGGGCCTTGCAGCGCCAGATCCAGTCGCCGCTGATCGCCTTCGGCTTCGGCCTTCAGATCGCGCAGCTTCACTTGGATTGGAGCTTCGGCCCACGGATCGCCGGGCTCGATCTCGTACTGCCGCTCGTTGACCCCATTCAGCCAGACCCAGTTCTTTTCCGTGTTGGCCGCATTTACGACAGCCAGGTATCGCTCGCGCTCCAGCCGGTAGATGATCAAGTCGTCCAGCGGGTGGCCGGTTGGATCCAGCAGGTAGGTGTAGGCGGCCCGGCCGTTAGGCAGCCTCGAGGCGTTGGCGGTCGTTACCAAATCCAGGAACTCGCCCGCGTGTTCGCCCTCGACAGCGAACACGCCCATGTGCCCTACGTCGAACAGGCCGGCCGCCGTCCGAACCGCCGCGTGCTCCTCGGCAATGCCCCCGTAGTAGACCGGCATCGACCAGCCGGCAAAGGGCACCATGCGCGCGCGCAGGTCGTTGCTGTGAACGTCGTGCAGCGGGGTCTGGCGCAGCGGGTCGCCTTCCCGCCACAGGCCGCCCAGCAATGCGCCCCACACGGGACCGCGCAACTGGATTTGGGCCAGCGGGTCATCCGCGTCCGGCGACCAGTCAAACGTCGCCCGCGCCTGGGGCGTCTCGGCCGGCAGCCTTCCTTGCCGTCCCAGGAAAAAAGGACGGCTCAGGTCAGGCGCGGGCGCCAGCGGCAATCGTGTTCGCGCGATGTTGCGCGCCGCCAACTCCGCCTCGACGGCTGCGGCGTCAGACGAGGGATACAGCAGCACGGCCGCGCGGCCGTCGCGAGCCAGCAGCACCGGCGCGCCGCATACATCGAGCCGGATCACTCCCGATTCCGCGCCCAAGCGGTCGGCATCCGTGGCGCCAATTGTCATGCCGGTCATACCTCGGCCGACTTGCGCCGCATCGGCGACAGCAATCGGTCCCACGATCTTCCGACTCGGTTCGTCCGAATCGATTACCGCGTAGCCATCCGCGATTTCCCGCAGCCACTCGGCCGCGCACTCGCTGATCGCGGGGTCGAGCACCGCGAATAGCCGACGGTCGCGGGGCGACCGCTCCTCGTCCGGGCGCATGAACAAGACCGGCTGGACGTCGCCGGCGGGGTCGGAAATGCCGGCGTGGATGGCCTCGCCAGGCTCCATGTCGCGCACCCGCTGATCCGAGATCTCGTCGGCGAAAGCCAGAACGCGGCGTCCGCGCATTTCCAGTACGCCAGAGGGCAGGGTATTGGCTGGCGTTGGCACGTCTTCCGCGCGTCCGCGCGCCGCAAACTCGGCAACGTCGTGGCGCAATTGCAGCCGTGTGAGAAAGTCAATCCGCCCCCGGTAGCGCGGTGACCGGCGGCCCGGATAGGTCACGCCGACCATGGCCTCAAAGGAACGGGCCAAAATGCCTGCCAGCACGCCCATGTCGTCGGTGGTGTAGCCGCGCTGGGTCAGCCAGGGTGTACCCAGGCGCACGCCGGTGGGGGCCGCGAATCCCACGTCCCCGGGCAGCGAATTGCGATTGGCCACAATGCCGATACTGTCCAGCATCCGCACCGCCGGTTCGCCGCGCAGATCGCCGCTGGCCCCAGTGCGCTTCAGGTCAATGACGAGAAGGTGGGTATCGGTGCCACCGTAGGCCAGGCCCACGCCGCGCTCCTCCAGCGCCGCAGCCAGTGCCGCGGCGTTGGCCCGGATCTGCCGTTGCGTGGTCCGGAACTCCGGCGAATCCGCAACCTTGAAGGCCACCGCCATCGCCCCAACCTTGTTCAGGTGCGGCCCTCCCTGCTCGCCCGGAAACACCGCCCGGTCGACCCGGCGCATCAGCCGCCGCCGGTGCGAAAGGATGACCGCGCCACGCGGTCCGAACAGCGTCTTGTGCGTTGTAAAGGTGACGACATCCGCTAGTCCGACCGGCGACGGATACTCACCCGCCACCACCATGCCGGCCGGGTGCGAGATGTCGGCCAGCAGGTAGGCCCCCACCTCATCGGCAATGGTTCGGAACCGCTCCCAATCCGGCGCCCACGGGTACGAGGTGTAGCCGGCCACGATGATGCGTGGTCGGTCCCGTCGGGCGATCTCGGCAATCTGGTCGTAGTCCAGCCGGCCGTCAACTTCCTCGATGCTGTAGCAGGAGGCTCGGAACCGTCGGCCGCTGCGGTTAACCGAGGCACCGTGGCTCAGGTGCCCGCCGTGCGCCAGCGAGAGTCCCAGGATGGTGTCGTCGGGTTCCAGCAGCGCCTCGTACACCGCGTTGTTGGCGGCCGCGCCCGACAGCGCCTGGACGTTAACGTAAAGGCCGTCAGCGGGAACGCGCTCGTTGGCAAACAGCGCCGCGCAACGCCGCTGGGCCAGGGCCTCCACCAGATTGGTGTAGTCGTTCCCGCGGTAGTAGCGACGGTCGCCGTAACGTCGGAATCGCGCCAGTTGGGCCTCGGTGTCCGCCAGGCGCTGCGGCAGGTCGCGACGCATCGGCCCGGAGGGATAGCCCTCGCCATAGATGCTGGTCAGCGGCGATCCCAGCGCAGCCCGAACCGGGGCCGGCGTCAGGCTTTCCGATGGAATCAGGATCAGCTTGTCACGCTGCCGCCGGTGCTCCCGCGCAATGAGGTCAGCGACCACGGAATCGACATCGTCGAGGTCCTGGTCGAAAACGAGATCGGCGTAGGTCGATTTTGCGGTCATTGCAATGTCTGGAGGCCCGGCTCTTCAAGCTTACGGCTATACCCGTCGAGCGGGCGGCCCCGGCCGCTATCGCTGGACTCGGCGGCCTTCGCGCAAGGCGCGGGAGCGCGCCTGCTGCATGGTTTCGCGAACCCGACCGCCGAAGCGCTCCTCCAGCCAGGGGTCGCCGCGGACGTGGTAGCCGGCCCGTTCCCAGAAGCCGGGCTCTTCGTGGTCCATGAACTCCAGGCCGCGTACCCACTTGGCGCTCTTCCAGAAGTAGAGGCTGGGCAGCACCAGCCGCAGCGGTCCGCCGTGCTCGTGCGTGAGCGGCGCGCCGTCGTGATCGAACGCGAACAGCACGTCGTCCTGGTCCAGTTCGGAGAGGGCAAGGTTGGCCGTGTAATTCGGATCCGCGTGCACCATCACGAACTGGGCTTCGGGCAACGGCTTTACTCGGGAGAGGATCTCGCGGACGTGAATGCCCCGCCAGAGGTTGTCGTAGCGGCTCCAGTGCGTGACGCAGTGGATGTCGGAGGTGATCTCGACTTGTGGGAGCGACGTGAATTCGTCCCAGGTCCAGCGCACGTCTTCTTCCACCAGCCCGGTGACTCGGAAATCCCACCTCGTCATGTCGTAGGGACGCGGCTCCATGTAGTGGAGGACCGGCCACTTGTCGGTCAGGCGCTGGGCGGGCGGCAGACGCGGCTCGCGCAGGTCGGGCGGCCGCGGCGTCACGTCGGGAATGTCGGCGACAGGCTTGGAATTTCCGCGCAGGAATCGGTTGAACATTGGGGCTATTACTTGAAACCTTCTTCCTCGACCGTACGCGCGTCAGGCGCTCAGCGCAACCATAGGTCGCACTAGCCGGCAGGCGCGGTGCCATCGAAGACCGGTGGGTCGACCGCATCGACGATCATGCGCGCCACATCCGCGATCGCCGCCGCCGTTCGTTCGCGGTTGGGCGTGCGGTCTACCAGTGCTACGACCGTGACCGGGCCCATGGCGGTGTAGACGACGCCGGCGTCGTTAGCGGCGTTGGGGAAATCGCCGGTCTTGTGCGCGACGGGATGTTGCCGCAGCCAGCGGGGGATGCGGTCGGTGCGAGTTTCGCTAAGCAGCAGCCCGCGCATGGCCTGGAATTCAGCCAGCGTCGGCTGCCAGACGCCCGGTCGCAGACCGACGATGCGTTCCAGCACGTCCGCTATTTCACGGGCGGTCGTGAATGGTTCGATTACGTTGATCGTGGTCACCTGCAGACCCTCGCGGCGCAGGTCAAAGTCAATGTTCTGGTAGCCCACCCGGTCGCCGAGCAGGATGGCCGACGCGTTGTCACTGACGCTGATCGCATGATTCAACGCCGTGCCTACGTTGATCTGCTGGCCCGGTTCCAGGCTGATTGGCGGGTCGGCGCGTTCCACCACGGTCTCGTCCATCGTCAGGAGCTCGTCGAACGACAGCAGACCCGCCGAGCGCTGGCGAAAGGCCTCTCGCAGCAGCAGGACCTTCCAGACGCTGAGCGTGCGCATGTCGCGGTCAGGCTCGATAGCGACCAATGGACGGTTGGTGCCGGAGTTGGCAGCCCAGACAGCCCATGTGCCCGGCTCGCTGCGAATGCGGGCTCGCACCGCAGCGGTGAGGCGCTCGTGGATGGTGCGACCAGCGGCCTCCAGCAACGCGTCCATGCTGGAGACGGGCGTTTTTCGGTCTTTGGTTACCAGTCCCAACTCGACGAGCAGTTGGCCCACGGGGCGCTCCCGCACGGTCCGACTATCGACGGTGCGCTCAAGCACGCCGCGCTGAAAGCGCTGCACGATAGTCTGGCCGAACCGCTGTGGTTGCGACATCGGCAGCCCGAAGCGCCGCAAGGCCTGGGTCCGGCTCCACGCGAGGAAGCGGGCAGGCGCCGGATTGCCGAAGTAGACATCCCGAATTGGGTCGTCGGTCATCCAGGCCAGGCGCGCGTGGGTGTTGGCGTCGGCGTCCAGCGGCAGCGGCACCTGGCGTTGCTCGTGCAGCCAGCGTGTGTAACCGGCCGCGTCGAGCAATTCCAAGACATTGGCAGGCGCCAGGTTCACGCCTTGGAATGGCGACTGAATCGCTCCGTGACTGAAGGCCTGCACCGCCAGTCCGTCGCGTGCGTACGGCAGGCTGACCGGATATCCCAGTACCTGAGGGCCGCCGGCCCTGCGGTATGTGTCCCACCAGGGTCGACGTCCATTGAAAACGGCAAATCCCGTATTGGGTTCAGGGGACGCCTGGCGGTAGTGGTGGCCGTCTTCGATCGCAAAGTCGGCCGGTAGGTCCTCGTCCGTCAGTCCTGGACCGACAAATGGCGCAGTTGCCAGCGTTGCGGCCACCATTCGTCCGAACTCGCGGCGCCCCAGCGGCGGTGAACGGCCGCTCCCATGCCGGGATGGCGAGATGTTGCCGGCCACGCGCGTCAGCCAACGGCCACGGGCACATTGCCGAAGACCGCCAGCGACTGCCCCAACCCCGGGGCGGCGTCGGCCATGGAGGGGCCGTCCTCGCCTAGCGGATCGCCGCGCTCGTGGACAAACGACGTGACCCGAAATCGCAGCGATTCCAGATCGCGTTCAAACTCCAGCGCGGGAATCAGCAGAACCACGCGCGTGCCGTCAACGAACGCCGTGGCCCCTGTCGGTGCGGCCGCGCCGGGATCAACTGCCGTCCGCTTTTGGAGACGCCACGGTGGCGCGGCGTCGGGCCGATAAATCAGTTCGAACCATGTGTCGGTGCGCTGAAAGAGATCAAAGTCGCCGACCTGCGGGGCCCAGTCGTCGGTGGAGGTAGCCGTTGCCTGCAGCGCGAGAGCGATCTGAAAACCGAGACTGCTGTCGGCCCGCGGCAGAGAGTCGGCCAGGTCGATCACGAACGCCGCGTAAGTTCCGCCCGGCCTGGACGCGGGCACAGGTTCCACGGTGAACCAGACACTCCGCAGCAGGTCCAGATCGGCGACTGTCAGGTCCGTGGTTCCGCTGGCAATGCGCCGGATATCGGCGAAAGCGAAGCCGTTGACCGGCGAGAGGTCGTCAATGGAGAAGTAATCGGCACTGCGGTCAATGTGAAAGAGCGGCTGATCGTCGGCAGGGACGATGGCCAGCGTGCGATCGACGGCCGCCGAGCCCAGCACGACCAATCCATCGGCCACCTCAGACTCCAGCGTCTGGCCAGTCTGGAAGCGCCAACGTCCCTCGTTCTCGCCCCGGATGATCACCAAGGGTATGGCCTCCCCGGTCCCCGCCCGGAGGTCCAGCCGGCCGATACGGTCGGGAACGAGACTGGCGTCGCCGGCGGAGCGGACAAGTCGCAGTTCGGACGCGCCGTCGCCGCCCAGGTTCACCAACCGGCAGCCGGTGCGCTGCATGAGAGCTCCGCTGGGGACGTCAACGCTCGATGGACAGATGGTGGCGATGAGCGGGGCGGCGGATTCGCTGGCGTCACTCGTGCGCGGCAGCGCCAGCTGGTAGTCCTCGATTTCGCCCGCCTCCCAGCGCCCGCCGCCGTCCCAGGCGTCACCCACGATGCGCTCACGCGTCAACGCCACTCGCATCCAGGCGCCGTCCGGCAGGCGGCTGGTGGTACCCACCGCAAACGGAAGCGTGCGCACCGACCGGGACGTTCCAGGGGTCAGGCTGACGACAAGGTTGCGGACCGCCCACTCGGGCGTGACGTCCTCGCCGACGCTCCAACGGCCGTCCAGGTTCATGTCGATCAGGACGTTGAGGTAGCGGGGGCCTGGAGGTGCGGATGCCGCGAGCGCCACGCTGACCTCGAGAGTGGCCTGGGCGGGGACCTGGTCGAGGGAGAGGGTGAGGGCGGTGACGCCGTCGTCGCCATGGTCGGCATTGATGAGGTTGGGCACGCCGTCGGGATCGGCTCGGTCGTCGGCGTCGGCTTCGGCGGTTACGGCGTCGCCGGCGGAGCGGACAAGTCGCAGTTCGGACGCGCCGTCGCCGCCCAGGTTCACCAACCGGC
>DAOUIX010000100.1:0-8066 GCA_034423235.1 Chloroflexota bacterium
TGGGAAATCAACGCCAAGGACGGGCCGGCGATGCAGAAGTTCTACGGCGATCTCTTCGATTGGGAGATCAGCGTCGCCAACCCCATGGGCTACGGGGTGGTCAGCGCGCCCAGCGAGGGTCCGGGCATCGGCGGCGGCATCATGGGCATGGGGGATGTCGAGCCGCCGACCAGGGTCACGTTCTACGTGGGCGTGGACGACGTGACCGAGTACCTGGATAAAGCCGCGAGCATGGGCGGCAGTGTGATCATGCCGGAGATGGAGGTAATGGAAGACGTAGTCATCGGGATCTTCGCCGACCCCGAGGGCCAGGTGATTGGCTTGGTGAAGAACATCCCGATGTAGGACACCGCGACTTGACACCCTTGAATTAAGAGTAGCGGCGGTTCTCTGACGACCCCACGCGGAAGCAATGGTGGCGGCGACGCTGGCCACCACCAGCGGCTGGAGCGCACTGACGACGCGGAGGATTGAGAGCGGCTCCCCATGTGGCCCAGGCTGCCCTGTGGCCCAGGCTGCGTGCAGCCTGGGATCCTCGGAGCACCCACGCTGGGCAGCCCCACCCGGCCGCACCAGCGACTCGCAATGAACGCCGAACCGCTGGCCCATCGGCCATGTGGCCCAGCCTGCGCGCAGCCTGGGATCCTCGGAGCACCCACGCTGGGTGGCCCACCCGGCCGCACCAGCGACTCGCAGTGAAACCCGAACCGCTGGCCGCTCAGCCATGCCATGTGGCCCAGGCTGCGTGCAGCCTGGGACCGACGGAGCGCCTACCCTTGGCAGTCCATCCGCCCGTGGCGAGGACGTGCAATGAACGCCGAACCTCCAACCAGTAAGCCCGACTGGGCCGCGCTGAGTACCGGGAATAGAATCCGCAGCCTCGAGGTTGAGGGCTACGTCGTGCTGCCGGCCACCCTTGACACGGAGACCGTCGCCCGGCTCAAGGCGCAGGCGGAGGCCTGGGACCCGACGCCGGTGCACTACAGCCCACACCAGCGCACCCAATCCGACGTGCAGTTCGCGGGCGGGGCGGTGACGGAGCTGATCGCGCATCCGCCGGTGATCGAGTTCCTGCGCGCGGCGCTGGGACCCGACCTCGTCTTCATGCACGCCCACTACGCCATCTCGGCGCCCGGCCACCCCGGCATGAACCTGCACACCGACTCGCACCCGTACGGGACCAGCGACTGGGGCTACGCCTTCAGCGCGCCGCGGCAGGTGCGGGTGCTGTACTACCTGGACGATCTGACGCCGGACGTGGCGCCGCTAAGGGTGATTCCGCGTTCGCACCTGTCCATGCACCCGGACGCCAACCCGTACAAGCGCTATCCCTCACATCCCGACGAGCTGGTGATCACCGCGCCCGCCGGCACGGCGGTCGTCATCAACCTGGCCCTGTTCCACGCCAACGGCCCCAACACCGGCACGCGGGCGCGCGAGATGATCGCGATGTCCTACCGCCCCACCTGGTGCGGCCCGACCGTGCAGGACTTGGAACCGTGGCCGGACGAGGTGCTGGCAAGCCTGCCGCCACAGGTGCGCGAGCTCTGCGGCAACCGCAACCAGCGAGCCACCCACGACCAGCCCGGCATGCCGCCCATCGATCCCCGAACCAACGCCCCCGGCATCAGCCCCCGCCGCTGGCACAGCCCCTAAAGCCGAACCGTCCGCCCGCTTTCGGCCGACTCGTAAGCCGCATGCACCACCCGCAACGTCGCTAGGGCTTCGGTGCCGGATATCGGCGCCGGCTGGCCCAGGCAGGCCGTCCGCTCTGTGTAGTGGCCGCTGCAAAGTGTCGCTTGACGACATGGGCTGCATCCGATGGAGCATTCGGAGCCGTGGATGCGGCTCCTGCCTGAATCGACAGCCTGCCCACGGTATAGAATCGACAAACAGGGGGAGCACGATGGCAGTGGCAGGCGTCAGGGAGCGCGCGTGGCAAGGCAGGCTCGATGCTGAGTCCAAGCATCGCTACTTCGGTCGACTGTCCGACCGCTATCGCCGATTCCACATAGGGCTCATTCTGGCGTTCGGTCTTACATCCGCTGCCACGACCGTTGTTGCGATCACGATCAGCCAGCCGGGTGTTCTGATCGCTGTGCTGTCAGGGATCGCGACCGCCATAGCAATCGTCACCATTTCACTTGACTTGTCAGGAAAAGCGGCAATGGCCGCCAGCGCAAGCGACTACTACGCACGGCTGTCCACACGATGGCGGAATCTCTGGTGGCGCCAGCATGCAGCAGGTGTCGGAGCGGATATCCGAGACCTTGAACAGCAGGACACGGCTGGACCCTATGTCCCGATTGGTGACGATGAGAAGCTCCTAAAGGAGTGCGAGCAGGAGGTCGACAAGATCATTCTCTCCGAATACTCCAGAGCATGACGTGAACCAAGAACGACGCGACGACGATGGGGCAACCAAAGGGACCGGAGGACCCAGCCGACGAACCCCGTATCCCCCGCCCCCGCCTCCGCCGGACGACGAGGCAGCGGTCAGTTAGTTTCCAGCCAGCCCACTCCGCTGAAAAACGCCTAAAGCCGAACCGTCCGCCCACTGGCAGCCGACGCATAGGCCGCACGCACCACCCGCAACGCCGCTAGGGCTTCGGCGCCGGATATCGGCGCCGGCTCGCCCAGGCAGGCCCGCAGCGTGCGCTCAATCCACGGCGTGTAGTCCCGAAAAGACGGGCCGCTATAGGCAATGCGGCGATCAGACATGTCGGCATGGTCCGGCGAGTTGGTATGCCACTCCAGCACGTGTCGATCGGACTCCCCGAAGCGCAGCCAGCCCTCGGATCCCCACAGGCTCAGGTCCATTTGGTACGGCTTGTCCAGCAGGTAGCCGGACACCAGCGAGCCGTAGGCGCCGTTGGCGAAGCGCAGGTTGACCAGCGCCAGGTCTTCGACGTCGACGACCACACCTACATCTACACACGCCACCTCTCGGCAGATGGTGACTGACTGTACGTGCGGTGTTCGGCCGAAACCCGCAGGCTGCGTCTCTTCGTAGTGTTCGACGAACCTGGTTACTCGGTGGGGAACGAGGACGATGAGGCTGGGGTGTTCGTACGGCTGGACGACGAGCCGCGGGTCGCCCAGCTTTGGGAGGTATCCATTGGTCGCACGGCCGTGTTTGCACCAACCGCCGCCGATCTGACGTGGGCCCGTGCCCTGCTACACGCGCAGCAGGTGACCACAGGGGCCTATTCCAATGCCGAAGGCCAGCGGCGGAACGCCGACTAGGACCTCCGATCCCCGGACGGCGCCACGCACCCCGTGGTTCGGGTGCTCACTATCTGCGGGCACGATGTCGAACCGTCCACGCGGTGCTCCCCACCAGCATCAAACGTACCCACCGCTCATCAGAAATACTCACTACCCAGCGAAGCTCCTTGTAGCCGGTCTCAGTACACTTAACGAGGATCGAAAGACCGCAGGGTCGCCAACGTGACACCCGACACCGAGAGTTTCCCGATTCATGCGTTGACGGCCCAACAGGTGTGCCGTCTCACGGGGTTGTCCACGAGCCGCCTGCGGTACTGGAATAGGACTGGATTCTTTCAGCCGGCGACCGACCCGTCGGTGCGTGGCCCGTATGGAGCGTTCTACTCGTTCCGCGACGTGGTTGGCCTGCGGACGCTGGCGGTGCTCCGGGATAAAGCGTCGCTTCAGTCGTTGCGAAAGATCGGGGCGTATCTCCAGGAGCACTTCGACGACCCGTGGGCCAGCCTGCGGTTCTTTACGGCTGGTCGGGACGTGCTCGTCGATATCGGCGACGGACCCGTGCTCCTCGTGGAGGATGGGGCCCAACACGCCTTTGACATCGGCCTGATCGAGGTGATTGGGGACATGCGAGATGCCGTCGAGGGGATGCGACACCGTCGACCCGAGCAGATCGGACACTTTGACCAGCACCGATACACCGCCCACAACCAGCTTGTCGTCGCAGGGACCCGAATCCCCATTGCGGCGGTGTGGGCCTTTCATCAGGCGGGGTACAGCCCGGAAGCCATCGTGGACCAGTACCCACGGCTTGACGTCGCCGACGTAGAAGCTGTGGTCGCCCACTACTCGACCGACACCACCGCGCGCGCCAGCTAGGTTGGGTGGCCCACTTGGAGCCACCACGCATGCGGCTGCTCATGGACGAGTGTGTGCCGGACTTAGTGGCCGACGCGTTTGGCGACCGCGGGCACGAGATTCATTTTGCTCGCGACGAGTGTCCTGAGGCCCCGGACCACGGGGTTCAGCACCACGCCGACCAGATCGGTGCCATCGTGGTGACGTGGAATATCAAACACTTTCGTCAACTCCCCCGATCGCACCGGACCGACCGGTCGGAAAGCCACCTGGGTCGAATCGACTTTAAGCGTGAGGAGGCGCTGGGAGCCGGGCGGGTAGTGGAGCTAGGCAAATTGATCGACTCCGCGTACGCCATGCACCAAGAGGTTTCGACGGAACGATTCTTCGTCCGCATCACAACCCAGTACATCACGTTTTTTCGGTGAGGCCGCCAGCCTAAGTCCCGTCCCCGGCCGCGCCATACGGACGACGCCCGTCAGCCCGTAATCTCAGACTCCCACAGCACTTTGCGGCGATTCCGCGCAAGCGCGTCAATGATCCACGGCGGATTCTCGACGAAAGTGCCGTTACGTTCCTAAACGCCCCCGGCATCAGCCCCCGCCGCTGGCACACCCCCTAAAGCCGAACCGTCCGCCCGCTGGCAGCCGACGCATAGGCCGCACGCACCACCCGCAACGCCGCTAGGGCTTCGGCGCCGGTGATCGGCGCCGGCTCGCCCAGGCAGGCCCGAAGGGTGCGCTCGATCCACGGCGTGTAGTCCCAAAAAGACGGGCCGCTGTAGGCGATGCGGCGATCAGGCACGTCGGCCTGGCCCGGCGACGTGGAATGCCACTCCAGCACCTGCCGATCGGACTCCCCGAAGCGCAGCCAGCCCTCGGATCCCCAGAGGCTCAGGTCAATCTGGTACGGCTTGTCCAGCAGGTAGCCGGAAACCAGCGAGCCGTACGCCCCGTTGGCGAAGCGCAGGTTGACCAGCGCCAAGTCTTCGACGTCGATGGGCGCGCCGCCCACGACACCCGTCATGGCCTGGACTTCCACCACCGGCGACTCGGTGATGTAGGTCATCATGTCGAGCCAGTGGATGCCCAGCCAGACCAGGTGCCCGCCGCCCGCCAGCGAGCGCTTGAAGGTCCAGTCGCGCTGGCCGTGTGCGGGCCAGATGCGCGTCTGATCGGCGATCACGGCACCCCGGAGCGCATAGGCCCGGCCGAGGGCGCCGCTGGCGAAAATGCGGCGGGCGTCCTGGACCCAGGGACTGAGGCGGCGCGCCAGCGGGACGATCAGGTGCCGGTCGTTCGCCTCGGCAAGGTCGACCAGTTCCGCGAACTGGTCCGGATGCGTACAGGCGGGCTTCTCCACCATGACGTGGCAGCCGGCGTCGAGGCAGCGACGCACCGCCGGCGGCGCGTGGGCGGCGATCAGCGAAACGATGGCCAGGTCGGGCGCGGCCTCGGCCAGCCCTTCGGACAGCTCGTGGTGCGTGCCCAGCAACTTCGGGCCGAGCGTCTCGCGCGCTTCCGCGAAGGTGCCGCCCGATTCGTCCACGACGGTGACCGAAGCCACAAGTTCAAGATCGCGCAGGGCCTGCAGGAAAAACGCCCGGTGCCCCTGCTCGTCGGCCTCCATCACCAATGCCACGTGCATCGGACTTCCTTGCCTCGCGACACGACCGGCCGCTCAGTCTAGGGTCGGCGTGCGCCTCTGCCCCCTCGTGCCCCTGGAGCCCCTTGCAAACGCCCCCGGTCCTCGGGTGTGCGGCGGCTCTTGCTCCCTCTCCCTATGGAGACCTTCGCGTAACCCGAGGCGGTTGTCTGGACGACCCTCACTTCAGGGATGGGAGTAAGGGAAGAGGAGGGGGACGGGTGGCCCAGGGGGCGTGCGCTGAAAACCGGCGGATCGGAGACGACGCCCCTAAGTGGGATGGGGCGCTGCGAACGGTGGGGCATAGGGCCAGGGCTTGGTGCGTTGGGTGTCGCGGAACCGGGTTTCGTGACGCCAGAGGACGTGGTGCCAATCGGGGCGGCGGGGTTGCACGCCATGTTCCTGGATGAGGTGCCAGACGATCTGTTCGAGGGTGATGCGGCGGGTGGGCAGGTGGAGGCGGGCGAAGGGTGTTTCGTTCGGGTAGTGATCAGGGGTGGCGAATACGTGGAGGTGGCAGCGTGGATAGCGAAGCGCCGCGTTTCGGTTGTACTCGTAGACAAAGATCGGCTTTGGGTCGTCAACATTATGACCGGCCTGGTAGCGGTAGGCCGATCGAAGCGTCTGGAGGCGTGGCGGACCACCACTATGGTCGTGGCGGACGCGCAGGGTCATTTGAACATTCAGGTACATCCCGTTGGTAAGTAGCGCCGGAATACCGACATGGGGATATCGCGTCACGCGGTGGCCGACGATCAATTGGTCGGAACCTAACCACGCATCGCCTAGATTCACAGCTGCGACGAGCTTGTAGACCTCGCGAATGCGGCGGAGAAAGTCGCGGGCAGCCCTTCGGCCGCTATGTGTCGCTGGGTTCAGCAATCAAGTCGGCGAGGAAACAGAGTGAGTTGAAGACTGGGTCGCCGCGATACTGCTCAGGCGGATCCTGGAATTTGTGCAAGAACTCATCGGCGGAAAGGCCAAAGAGACGACGAGCTTCCTGGTCCAGCGCTTGCCAGACTTCCTCACGCGTCAATTCAACGCCTTCAAAGTCGTCAGGCAGCCGTTCGGGCCGCGCGTCGACGGTTGTCGCCATTGGCGGTGCCTCGCGTCAGCTACGTCCAGCATAGCGCGGGGCGAGGATTCCCGACCGCAATACCGCCTCTGAGCCGCAGAGTCGACCTCGCGAGTGAGGCGAAGGAAGTCTCTGGCGGCTCGCCGGCTGCTAGGTCTGGCTGGGTTGATCAAGGAGCCGGGCGAGATAGGTTAGTGATCGAAAGATCACGTCGCCGTGGTACCGCCCGGGTGGATCTCTGTAAATGCGCAGAATGTCGTCAGCCGTCAGGCCAAAGTGGCGCCGCGCGTCGCGGTCCAGTTCGTCCCAGACCTCCTGACGCGTGACCTGTTCGTGTTCGAATTCGTCGGGCAGCCACTCGGGCCGGGTCTCGACGGTTGTGACCATGGACTGTGCCTCGCTGCGCGTCAGGACAGGATAGCGCGGATGGGGGCGGGGACTTGGGAGTGACCTCTACCGGGGTTACGCACAGGTCTCCCCGGAGACTGGACACCTCGACAGACAAAGTGGACACATCCGGCCGAAATCTGGACACATTCGCCCAAAAACTGGACACATTGGCCTCGAAAGTGGACACATTCAGCCGAGAACTGGACACATTGGCCTGACAGAGTGGACACATCCCCGTTATCCCGGCGTCCCCGAAAAACCCCGTCCTGAGCCTCTAGAACCACATCCCTGCACCACTCAACTCACCCAGGCAATCCCCCTCTTCTCCGGTCTCACTTCTCTCCCCTCTCCCCTTCCTCACTGAACACCTCGCCCGCCAAAGTGAACACATTCGGCCGGAAACTGAACACATCGGGCCGGAAACTGAACACATTTACCCAAAAACTGAACACATTTCCCTAGTCGACTGAACACATCCGCGTCCTCGCGCCGGCCCCGGCCCTCGTGCGTGGGCCAGCGTCGCTGACCCACCCGTCGTCCGCGTACCCCCAGGACAGACCCGTCCTCGTTCTTGCCGAGCTTTGTCGCCTCCGCTGTCATCCCGAGGTCCGCCGAGGGATCTCGCCTTCCGTGCAACACGCCACAAACACCCTCGGCCGTTCGTGGTGAGCCGGGTCGGAGTCTTTCGGAGACCCGTATCGAACCACACCCGGGCGCCCAACTCACCCAGCCGGTCCCTTCCGCCATCTCGGCGTCTGCGAAGGACCTGCCCTCAGCTTCTCGAAGCAACCACCTCCCGCCGTCCCCCTCCCCTTTCCCCAGCGCACTCCTCATCTTGTCCATCGTAATCAGATAGTGTACAATGGAAGCACTC
>DAOUIX010000101.1:0-11271 GCA_034423235.1 Chloroflexota bacterium
GGGGGATCGCCTGGGTGGCCTGGTTGCCAGGGGGTGTGGTTCGTCACGACCCTCCGACAGACTTCGGGTCGGCTCACCACGAACGGTTGGTGGCCGGCGGCTTGATGTCGACGACTACGAGAGATTCCTCGTTGCCAGCGTTGGCTGCCAGCAGCTGGCCGCCGGGGGCGAAGGCGGCGGAGCGGCCGGTGACGCGGTGGGACCAGTGGGGGCGTTCGTGGACGGCGGCGCGGGGGTCCTTGGCGTCGAAGTAGAGGGCGAAGACTCCCAAGCGTTCGGCCAGGTTCTCGGCTCGGCGCTTGAGGGTGTCGCGGCGGTTGAAGTCGAGGATCTGGTCCCATGACTCGCCGGCGTTCTGGAAGTCTTTGATGCAGTCGAAGTGGGGCTGAAGGATGACGCGGGCGCCGAGGCCGACGAGGGTGTCGTGGATGGCGGGCGACTCGTTGTCGGCGCAGATGGTGACGCCGATGGAGGTCTGGCCAAGGTGAAACGGGGCCATGTCGTCGCCGCCGCCGCGGTAGAAGTCCATCTCGCTGGTGGTGGGCTGGAGCTTGCGCTGGACGTGGCGCACGCCCTCGCTATCGACGATTACGTAGGCGTTGAAGGGCTTGGGGGCGAGGCCGCGTTCGGCGATGCCGGCGCCGATGGCCAGGCCGTGGCTCTTGGCCATTTGGGTGAGGCGCTCGGTGGAGGGACCGGGAATGGGTTCGGCCTGGCGTTCGAGTTCGGCGGGGTCGGCGTCGGCGTCGTAGGTGACCCAGGGGCCGTGCACGGAGAACTCGGGGAAGAGCACCAGGTCGCAGCCGGCGGCGGCCGCTTGCCTGGTGAAGGCCTCGATCCTTTGCAGGTTCTCGTCCATCTGGCCCCGCAGGGAGCAGAGGGTGACCATGCCAATCCGCATCGGCGTCTCAATCGCAGCGTTTCAATCGGCCAGTAAGGCTCGCACGGTCGTGGACAGCGTGCGCGCCGATTGCGTGGCCGAGCGCCTGGTCCTGGGTCGTTTTGAGCTATGGGCGGCGAAGGAATCTCAGACCGGGGCGCTTGGGTAACCCACGGGTGGTTGCCCTCAAGCCTCTCACCCCGGGATTGAGACCCGGGCAGCTTCTGTCTCTCCCCGCGGCGAGGGCGGCAACGGCGTCGCCTTGAAGAGTTCGACACCGCCGGGCGCTGCGCTTCCGGCGAGAGGCAGAAAGCCGTCGGATTACTCCGGGGAATGGCGTCTGCTCAACGTGACCCACGGTCGCCGGGATGGTAGGGCGCCGCGGGAGTAGGCTGAGGAGAACGAGGCCAGCGAGGGAGCGGCAATGCCCTGGTGGGGATGGATCATCGCCGGCGTGGTGCTGCTGGCCGCTGAATTGCTGGCGATCGAGGCCCAGTTCTACCTGGTGCTGCTGGGCGTGGCGGCGCTGCTGACCGGGCTGGGCGTGGTGGCGGGGCTGCCCGGACAGCCGTTCGCCGAGTGGGCGCTGTTCGTGCTGCTGGCCATCGTCCTGATGTTTGGCGTCAGGCGGCAGCTCTACGGCCGGCTGGTTGGCTCGCCGCCGCCGATGTACGAGGTGGTAGTGGGTGAGATTGCGACGGTGTCGGAGACCATCGAACCGGGCGCCATGGGCCGCGCGCGGTTGCGGGGCACCGAATGGACGGCCCGCAACGTAGGCCGCACCGCACTGACTGACGGACAGCGGGCGCGGATCGAGCGCGTAGAAAACCTGGTCGTGGACCTGCAAGCAGAGGAGGAATAGACGTGGAGGCAATGGGGGTCGTTGGTCTGATTGTGGTGGGCGCGATCGTGCTGCTGGTGGTCGTGGTCCTCTTCAAGACCGCGGTGATCGTGCCGCAGCAGTCGGCCTACGTGATCGAGCGGCTGGGCCGCTTCAGCCGCACGCTGCAAGCCGGGTTCCACATCCTGATGCCGTTCCTGGACACGGTGGCCTACAAGCACACGCTGAAGGAGCAGGCCATCGACATCTCAGAACAACTCTGCATCACGCGCGACAACGTGCAGGTTGGAGTTGACGGGGTGCTGTACTTGCAGGTGCTGGAGCCTCGGCAGGCCTCGTACGGGATCACGAACTACATCTTCGCCATTTCGCAGCTAGCGCAGACGACGCTGCGCAGCGAGGTGGGGAAGATCGACCTGGACCGCACCTTTGAGGAGCGCTCCTCGATCAACCGCCTGATCGTGAACGAGCTGGACCAGGCCTCGGCGCCCTGGGGGGTGAAGGTGCTGCGCTACGAGATTCGCAACATCAACCCGCCGACCGACGTGCTGAACGCGATGGAGAAGCAGATGCGCGCCGAGCGGGAGAAGCGCGCGGTGATCCTGAGTTCCGAGGGTGAACGCGACGCCAAGATCAATGAGGCGGAAGGCGAAAAGCAGCGCGTGATCAAGGAGTCCGAAGCCACGCGCACGCAGCAGATCAACGAAGCGCAGGGGGAAGCCGAGGCGATCCTGGCCGTGGCCACCGCCTCGGCGGAGGGCATTACGCGGATCGGGCATTCGGTGAGCGGCGACGGCGGCATGGACGCGATGCGGCTGCGCGTGGCCGAGCAGTACATCGCGCAGTTCGGCCAGATCGCCAAGGAAGGCAACACGCTGGTGGTGCCGGCGAACCTGAGCGATTTGTCGTCGATGCTGGCGCTGGCCTCGACGATCGTGAAGAACGACCAGGAGCCGTCGAACGAGCGCTAGCCGATCAGCTCACCGCGCTCACCAGAGACCTTTGCGCAACCCGAAGCTGGTTGCCCGGAAGACCCTCACCCCAACCCTCTCCCAGAGGGAGAGGGAGAAAGAGCGGCCCCGATTTCGAGGTCAAAGCGGGGTTATGCAAAGGTCTCTCACCAGGGACATAGCGGGGACGCCAGCCCTGCGCGATATGTTCCCAGCAGGTGTCCGCAAATATCGGAGAACTCGGCATCGGCAACAGGCTCAGATCCGGTGGGCTCGGGCAGCTCGAGCGCCCAGGCCAGGGCCGCGCGCAGGCCGCGCAGGTTTCGCGCGAAGTCGGGGTCGGTATGCGTGCTCAGCTCCACGACCGCCACATGGATGCCGCGCTCAACCAGATATTTCGAAGCTTGACCGCTGAGGGGATAGGCGGTCCATCCCCTGAGGTAGGTGTATTGCGCGGCCCGGGTGATGGCGCTCGCGAGCTCGGCCGAGCCGCTGCCGGGACCCGGTACGACCACGCCGCCCTTGCTGTGAAGGAAAATCGCGGCCACAAACGGCCGGCCAACCAGGTACTCGGCAAGGGCTCGGGTCTCAGGCTCAGAGAACGGCCGCGTGCCGCCTCCCCCGGGCACGAGCCCGGAAGGTCCGTAGGAGTCAGGCTGCCAGCCGGCGTCCCAATTGCGATTGAGGTCGACGCCGTTGGCGTTGACGCGCGTGCCCGCCACCGCGCCATCGGGGTTGACGTCGGGAATGATCGCCAGGCCGACGCCGTCGGGAATCTCGGCGGGATTCTCACGGAAGTGCTCAAGCAGCAGATGGGCGAGAACGGTGGTATTGGCCTCGTTGCCCTGGTGGATGCCGCCGATGACCGCGACCCAGCGCGGCCCAGCGCCCAACTCCACGCCGCGGATGGCGCGACCCTGGACCGAGTGGCCAAGCAACACGGGGACGCCAACGTCGGCTGGTGTTTCAACGCTTGCCGTCGTGGAAGCCGATGGCTGGGGCGATTCGCTGGTCGACGGGCGCTGCGCGGCCACGGGGACCTGGGGCGTGGGGGACGGTGCGAACGCCCCGGCCATTGGCGCGGCGGTGGATGCGGGGTCCATGGCGTCACTGACGTCCTGCGCGGCAACGCTGGCTGGGATGCCAATCAGCGAAAGCAAGCAGACCGTACCGAGCATGGCGACCAGTGCCCGGAAACCGGGTACGCCTGGTCGGCCCAGCCGTTCAGCGCCTACCACGCAGCCGGCCATAGCGTCAGCGCGGCCAGGCGCCTGCCAATGTCAGATTCGAAGGGTACGGCTCTGGCTGTCGTGCGTACGTCGACGTTCCGGCCGATCATTGCATGGCCGACGACGGCTGCGGCGATCGTGAAGGACGTTGAGCGGGCGGGGCGCTTGAGGACCAGGCGTAACGAGTGCTCCGTCAGGGGCGCAGTGGGCGCGCGAAGGCGCGGCTGCGTACCATGCGGCTGATCTTGGCTGCCGCGTATGACCCGAGGATCGCATGCCGACATTTGCCGTTGAGCCGTTGACCAAAGCCACCACCCGCGTGTTGGGCGCGGCGGGCACGCCGGATGACATTGCCGGCAAGCTGGCGCGCTGGCTGATCAACGCGAATCTGTCGGGCCATCCCTCACATGGGGTCATTCGGGTGACCCAGTACCTGGCCCAGATCAAGGACGGGGCCTACCGGCCGGCGGAGCGGCCGCAGATAGTGTCCGAAAGCGACACATCGGTTGTGATGGAAGGCGGCGGGGCGTTCGGGCACCTGGCGGCGGAGGAGCTGACCAGACGGTTGGTGGAGAAGTCGCGGGTCTCGCGCGTGGCGGTGGGCGGCATCGCACGCTGCAACCACATCGGACGGCTGGGCGAGTGGTCGGAGCTGGCCGTCTCGATGGGGGCGGTCTTTCTCATGGTTGCGGGTGGGCCCGGCATGATGCGGACGGCGCCGTTTGGCGGGCGGGAGGGCCGGATGAGCACCAACCCCATCAGCTTTGGCGCGCCGGCGGGCGACGCGGATCCGATCATCCTGGACTTTGCCACCACGGCCGCGGCCGAGGGCAAGATCCGGGTGGCGCGCGACAAGGGCGTGGAGATTCCGCCCGGCCAGATCCTGGACAACCAGGGCCGACCCTCCATCAATCCCAACGACCTCTACGACAACGGCGTCATGCTGCCGTTCGGCGGGCACAAGGGTTACGGCCTGATGCTGATGATCGAGCTGCTGGCCTCCAACCTGGTGGGCGACACGATTACCGGCGAGCCGCAATCGCCGATCGGCACGTTCGCGCTGGCCATCGATCCCAACGCGCTGGGCGCGGGCGCCGGCTTTGCGGCCATGAACGACGCCACGATCAACCGGGTCAAGCAGACGGCGCCAGCCCCGGGATTCGACGAAGTGCTGGTGCCCGGCGACATCGAGCGCGGCTCGCGCGAAACGGTGGCGGCGGCTGGCGTGGAGCTACCCGACGCGACGTGGAACGACGTGCTGGCCTCCGCGGCCGACGTGGGGCTGGACCCGGCGGAAGTGAACGCCATCGCGGCAGGCGAATAGCGGCGGCGAACGATAAAACGTAGGTGGTCCGTGACTCGTGGGCGGTGGCTTCTGACGAACCGGTCCCGAACATGGGACGCGGTCAGTCTGCGTGCCAAGCAGGAGCACGGGCGACCTTGGGTGGGGCTCGGGAGCGGTACTGGAGTGTCCCTTTCGACAGGTGCCGACGGCTTGGCTCTGGCAGTTCCCCAATCCCGAGCCGATTCTTGACAGCACCGCGGTTCGTTGCGTATAAGTGAGGTAGGCGCTCTAGTGGGAGCCCCCGAGTCCGCGACAAGGGTTCAACCCGCCCCGCAACGACACGGCTTCTCGGTACCACTCTTTTCGGCCTGATCACGCGGACAGCAGGCCACTTGAAAGGAGTGCGTATGAGTTCCGGCAGTCTCCCTCTGCGTCCGAGTCTGGAACACCTTAAGAAGCAGGCCAAGGCTTTACTTAAGGCTGTGAATAAGGGTGATCGAGACGCCGCATTGAGATTCCGATTATCACGCCCCGCGTTGGCCAAAGCATCCGACACCGAAATCGCCACGGCCAAGCTATCCCTGCGCGACGCTCAAGCCGCGATCGCTCGCGAGTACGGATTCGAGAGTTGGTCCGACCTCAAGCAGCGCGTTACCGAGCTGTCCCAGAGTGACCTAGTGGAAGTCGAGGCAACGGAAAACGCCATTTACACGCCACAGAGCTACACGGAACGAATACGACAAGAACTCGGAAACTGCCTGATTGATACAAATCTATCTCAAGGTGAGAAGTTCATTGGCAAAGTACGGGATCGATACGATCTTGGGGACCGAATGGCACTCATCACGACCGACCGACAGAGTGCCTTCGACCGGGTACTGGCCGCTATCCCCTTCAAGGGGCAGGTCCTCAACATGACGAGCGCGTGGTGGTTTGAACAGACCCGCCATATCGTGCCAAATCACGTTATATCCATCCCCGATCCAAACGTCACCATTGCCAAGACATGTACCGTCTTTCCGATCGAGTTCGTGATGCGTGCATACATCACCGGCACCACGAGCACATCCCTCTGGACGGTCTACCGGAGTGGTCGGCGTCAGTACTGTGGCATCGATGTGCCCGACGGCCTAATCAAGAACCAGAAGCTTCCGACGAACTACCTCACACCGACCACCAAGGCCGAGGATCACGACCGTCCGATCAGCCCTGACGAGATCGTGTCCGAGAACTGGATGACAGCTGACGATTGGGAACAATGTAGCCGCATCGCACAGGAGCTTTTTGCTTTCGGTCAAGCCAGGGCAGCCGAGCATGGCCTGGTTCTCGTGGATACCAAATATGAGATGGGCCGTGACGAGAACGGTGAGATCCTTCTGATCGACGAGATCCACACCCCTGACTCGAGTCGCTACTGGATCGCCGACTCGTATCAACAGCGCATGCGGGAGGAACAGGAACCCGACAACGTCGACAAAGAATTCCTGCGGCTCTGGTTCACGGAGAACTGCAACCCGTACGAGGATGGCGTTCTGCCAGCAGCGCCGGACGACCTTGTCGTCGAGCTCTCACGACGCTACATCTACCTTTACGAGAAGATCACCGGTCGCTCTTTCGAGTTTCCAGCGACGGACCAACCCATTGAGACGCGCCTGGCAAGCAATCTTCAAGGAATCACATGAGGGTAAACGGGGGTAAGGAGGATCAGCGGTGAAGAAATACATCCTCTTTGACCATGATGGGGTGTTGGTGGATACCGAATTCTGGTATTACAAAGCCGGAGAACGCGCCCTGGCTGACATCGGCTTTATCTTGGATAGAGACCAATACCTCCGAGACATGACCCAGGGCATGGCCACCTGGGCCCAAGCCATTGCGGCAGGTGTTGATGACGAGACCATCAGCAGGCAACGTGAGGTCCGTAATGTCTACTATCAGGAGTATCTTAGAACAGAAGACATCGAAATTGAAGGTGTCCTGGAAACGCTAGACGTGCTCGTCGATAAGTACAGGATGGGCATCATTACAACCTCCAAGCCAGATGACTTTGCCCTAATTCACAAAGAGCGATCCATCCTGGACTATATGGAGTTCTATTTGGCCCGGGATGACTACGAGCGAGCTAAGCCACATCCCGAGCCCTATTTGAAAGGGCTTCAACGCTTTGGCGCTACTGCCGCTGAAACGGTGGTTGTTGAAGACTCTGCGCGAGGGTTAGTATCAGCAATAGCAGCGGGTATTGACTGCATCGTGGTTGCAAACGAGTTCACTGCATCTCACGACCTGTCCAAAGCAACTGCCAAGGTCGATACGTTTCGGGAATTGCCATCTACGATAAAGGGATTAGCAAGCTTTGGCAGGAATCTACCGCGGAATCCTTGAGATACTGGCCATGAGGCAGGTCATCGTCCGTCGCCCAAGCCTCAACTTCTCAGAGTTGGGCCATGGACGAAATCATGTCTAATGCTCTTGGGACTGATTCAAGGAACGTCGGGACTCGAAAGCAGGCATTTCGGTGGAGGCGCCACTTGAATTTGAAAGTCGGCTACTCGCGGCACACTGCCGCAAGAGTGCCACCGCGGAGGTCGTAGCCGGTGGAAGTAGTCGCGTGCAGCCGGGTGCTTCGAATGGGCGGCGCCGCCCTGGTGATTTTGTGTGTCGCAGCCCTGGCAGCCTGCGTCGAAACCAAGGTAGTGATCCAGGAAGTTCCGGTCGAGCGGACCGTCGTTAAGGAGGTCTCGGTCGAAAAGGTCGTGACGAGGCAGGTCGAGCGGGTTGTCCACATTGAAGTCCCGGTCGAGCGCGTGGTGATTCGAGAGATCCCGGTTGAAAAGGTGGTGACCAGGGAAGTCGAGAAGATCGTTCGCGTCGAAGTCCCCGTCGAGAAAATGGTGACCAAAGAGGCGCCGGTCGAAAAGATCGCTACTGCGGAAGCTACGGAAACGGTCGAAAGGGTCACGGACGACCGAATCTGTGAGACCAATCGGACTTCGGTCGTCGAGCGAGTCGTGAATCGAGAGTTTCCTTCGGTTTTTGGAGCATGGAGTCATGTGCTTCTGAACGTGCCGATTCCAGAGGACAAATGGGAACTCGAGTACGTCGAGCGAACGAGGGCACATCACGATCTTTTCTGGGCCGGAATGGGTCACGGTTTGCAGTGGGCCTCAACGCCGCATGGAGTGAGGGTTGTTGGGCCGTGGCCGTTTGCCCAGGAGCAGAAGAAGCGGCTGCACGCTCAGAATCCAAGCTGGCTTCATCTTGTTCCCATCTACCACTACGGCGCCCACCCTGAGTTGTATCCGGAGGACTGGCCGTATTGGCTAAGAGATGAGTCGGGCAACCGAGTCGCGGATGAGGGTTGGGGCGAACTCCTCATCGACTACACGCATCCCGCAGCGCAAGATCATTTCGTCCAGCAAGCAATTGCCGTTGCAAAATGCGGCGTGTTTGACGGTATTTTCATGGATTGGTGGACACAAGAAGAAGACTCGAATCTAGAGATAGCCCATCTCTATCATGGCGACAGAATCAGTGCCGAAGTGTCGATGCTCCGACGAATTCGCGAAGCGGTTGGCGATGACTTTCTGATTGTCGTTAATTCACGAACGCAGAAGATTCCGCTCTCGGCTCCCTATGTCAACGGAGCGTTCATGGAGGGACATCGCAGGCATTCGAGAGAGTATCTGACCGACGTTGAAAGCACCTTGCTCTGGGCCGAAAGGAACTTCAGGTATCCCCAGGTCAACAGTTATGAGGCGTGGAGCATTCTGGAGGAACCGCTCAACTCTCCACGCAATCAGCAATGGATGCGCGTATTTACGACCCTGACTCTGACGCATTCCAATGGCTACGTGTCCTACGTCATCGGATTTGACGGTGCTCTTTCTCATCAGCATGGCTATGAAGTCTGGGAAGGACATGCAGCGGAACACGCAGCCGGCGAGCCGCACGAGCACACGCATGAGAAGAGCTGGCATTCCTTCTGGGACGCGCCACTCGGTCGGCCGGTCGGCGAACGCGGTCAACTGTATGCGGACCGCGAGGGGCTGTTTGTGCGCGAGTTCACCAACGGCTGGGCCGTCTACAACCGCAGCGGCATGGCGCAGGAAGTCAAGCTACCGGAGAGCGCGACCGGCGTACACAGCGGCCTGAGCGGTACGAGCCACTCACTCCCCGATTTGGACGGGGAGATCTATATCAAAGGCAGCAGCGACGCTGAGTAGATTTCGGCGCCGAGCATCGAGTTCGTAGTCGCACGACGGCGCCGCACACGGCATCTGCCGCCGACTGTTGGAGTGCGCGGTGGCGGTGAAAACTGGCCTGGTGCGCTCGCGCGGAACGCACCAAGCCAATTGGTCCGATCGTCGGTTTCGGCGCCACACGGCTGACGCGACGCCCACAGGACGCCTACTCCAGGAACGCCTCCATGCGACGCAGCGACTCCTCCAAGTTTTCCATGCTGGTGGCGAAGCTGAGGCGGACGCAGTTGTCGTCGCCGAAGTCGCTGCCGGGGACCACGCCTACGTGGGCTTCTTCCAGAAGGCGGTTGGCCCAGTCGGTGGAGCCTGACACGCCGACCTGTTCGTAGGTGTCGGACACGTCCGGGAACACGTAGAAGGCGCCGCCCGGTTCGGGGCAGATCACGCCTTCGATCCGGTTCAGGGCGTCGCTGACAAACGCTCCGCGGCGTTCGAACTCACTGCGCATCATCTCCACGCAGGCCTGGTCGCCGTCCAGGGCCGCGGCCAAGGCGTGCATGGTGAAGGTGGCGGCGCCGCTGGTGGTCTGCGACTGCAGCTTGGCCATGCCCTTGATGATTTCGACCGGCCCGGCCGCATAGCCCACGCGCCAGCCGGTCATGGAGTAGGTCTTTGAGCCGGCGTTGAAGGTGATGGTGTGGTCGTAGGCGTGGTCCGACACCGTGCCGAAGCTCTTGAACGTGCGGCCGCCGTAGAGCAGGCGGTCGTACATCTCGTCGCTGAACGTGATCACGTCGGTGTCCGCCAGCACGCCGGCCAGCGCCTCGGTCTCTTCCGGCGAGTACGCGGAACCCGTGGGGTTGCTGGGCGAGTTGAAGACGAACACGCGGGTGCGATCCGTCAGTGCGTCGCGCAGTTGCCGCGGCGTGATCTTGAAGTCCTGATCCGCGCCGGCGTTGACGATGACCGGAACGCCGCCACAGAGCTTGACCTGCTCGGGGTACGAGACCCAGTAGGGCGCGGGGATAATGACCTCGTCGCCCGGGTCCAGCAGGGTGGCAAAGGCCAGGTAGAGCCCTTCCTTGCCGCCCACGCTGGCGATGACCTGGTCGGGCGTATAGGTCAGGTCGTTTTCGCGGGCCAGCTTGTTGCAGACGGCCTGCTTGAGCTCGGGCACGCCGGAGGCCGGCTTGGCGTACTTGGTCTCGCCGCGACCGAGCGCGGCATCCGCGGCCTGCTTGACGTGGGCAGGTGTGTCGAAATCGGGCTCGCCGGCGCCCAGGCTGATGACGTCCACGCCTTGAGCGCGCAGGGCGGCGACCTTGTTGCTGACGGCGATCGTTCCCGATTCCGCCAAATCTTGAACACGCTGCGAGATCCTCACGGGCCGGCCTTCTGGTGCGAGTCAGGGGGCATCCATTGTGCCCGACGCAGGCAGGTGGCGGGTGCGATTAATCGGCGTCGTGGACGAACACGCCTTCGCGCAGGAGGTAGTCGGCGACGGCCGAGTCCAGGCGCCGTGGGTAGTCCAGGTTCAGACGGACGCAGGCGCGCTGGAGGAAGTGGCTGTAGGCCGCGGCGGCTCGTGTTGCGGCGCGCCGAACGCCCAACACGCCGCCCTGCCGGAGTGGCCGCAGCGCAGAGGTGATGACGGCTGTGTCTTCAGGCCGCAGGCGGTCCGGCGCGTCGGCCGGCACCGGCGCATCGCCCTGGGAGGCTACATAGGCCAACTCGGCGGCAAAGCGCGCCGCGCCTGCGTAGCCCCAGAGCAGGCCGGTGTACATACCGCGGTTGTAATAGGTCGCGCCCACCATGGCGTGGACCAGCAGGAAGCATCCGGCCTCGACGACATGAGCGGCGGGACGGGCGTCGGGATCGGGGCCGGGT